>JANPGB010000368.1:0-3655 GCA_031423695.1 Verrucomicrobiota bacterium | reverse complement strand
CGATCCGAATGGCGACGCGCTGACGTATGGCAAAGCGAACGGCCCCGCGTGGCTGACGGTGGCGAGCGACGGCACCCTGGGCGGCACGCCCGGCGTGAGCAACCGCGGAACAAATACATTCACCGTCAGTGTCACAGACGCGGCCGGGATGAGCGCGTTCGCCCTGTTGAATCTTTACGTCAACACGCAATCAAACGTCATGGCGCGCTACGATTTTGAAAACAACACCCTGTCGAGCGTCGGCACGGCGCACGGTGTTTTGACCGGGAGCGCGTCCTATGTCGCGGGCCACACGGCTCAGGCCATCGGTCTCGATGGCGCGGCGAATTTCATCACTATGCCGGCGGGGCTGGCGGATTCGGACGGCCTGACGCTGGCAGCCTGGGTCAATTGGAACGGCGGCGCGAGCTTCCAGCGCATCTTCGATCTCGGCAACAGCACCAGCCAGTATTTGTTTCTCACCCCGAGTTCGGGGAGCGGCACGCTGCGGTTCGCCATCTTGAATGGCGGCACGGAACAATTCGTGGAAACCTCCGCGCTTGCCGTGGGTTCGTGGCAGCATGTCGCGTTCACGTTGAATGGCAACACCGGCAAGCTTTACGTGAACGGCACGCTGGCAGCCACCTCGACCGGTTTCACGGTCACGCCGTCGAGTTTCAAACCCACGGTCAATTATCTTGGCAAAAGCCAGTTCGCCGCCGATCCGTTGTTCAGCGGCAAGATGGACGAAGTCTTCATCGCCAACTACGCGTTGAGCGCCGCGCAGATTTCATTGCTTGCCACCAACCATGCGCCGGCCTTCACGAACAGCGCGTTCGCCCGTCCCGGCGCCACGAATGGAGTTTTCTACACGAACACGCTCGCCGGCGCGGCCACGGATGCGGATGCCGGCGGCGCGCTGAACTTCAGCAAATCCTCCGGCCCCGCGTGGCTGACCGTCGCGGGCAGCGGTGCGCTCACCGGCACACCCACGCCGGTGGATGTCGGCACGAACACCTTCACCATGAGTGTGAACGACGCTTCCGGCATGAGCGCGGCGGCGACAGTGACAATTTTTGTCGCAGATGCGCCGAATCCGATCGTGACCTTGACGAACAGCGACGCGCTGGGGTCATCCTCGTTCATCACGGCATCGAACTGGGATTCCGGCGCGCCTCCGTCGGCGTTCGGCGATTACAACACTTCCAGCAACGCGCTGCGCACACCGGCGGACACGAGTGATTACACCTTCGCGGGAAATTCGCTGACGTTTCCGCCGAACGCCACCGCGACCGGTAGCATGATTTTCAAGGGCGGCGGCACACGCACCTACACGTTCAACCGCCTGTTCCCCAGCGGCGGCCTCGTCCGCAGCGGCAGCGGCAGCGGCGACACCTGCATCCTCGGCGGCAGCATCACCTTGATTGACGGCACGACCAGCACGATCCAGGCGGATCAAAGTCCGTTTGTCCTCGCCGCTCCCGTCAACGGCGGCGGCTCGCTGAAAACCTCCGGCGCCTATGGCACCACTCTCTCGGGGGTGAACACTTACAGCGGCGACACGCTGGTGACCGCCAACACGCTCAAGGTCAATGCCGGCCCGGTGCTCTATCTGTCGTTCGACAGCGCGAGCGGCACGACCGTCACGAACAACGGCAGCGGCGGCAGCCTGATGAACGGCACCCTCACCGGTGCGGGCGCCACCATTGTCGCCGGTGGCCGCTACGGAAAAGCCCTGAGTGTCAACGGCACCGCCGCGTACGTTTTGGTTACGAACAAGGTGGCGGCGCTCGACTGCACCTCGGGTGGTGCGGCGTGGACTTACGCCCTCTGGCTCAAGACGGCCACCGCCGGCGCGAAATTTGGTTATCAGGGCAGCGGCAGTTGGAACGCCACCGCCCAGACGACTTTTTATTTCAACGCCAACAGCACCGCGGCAGGGGGCACCAAAGTCGGTGGCGTGCGTTTCGCGGACAACTGGCTCACCGGCACGACCAACGTCAACGACAACGCCTGGCATTTCATCACCATCGCTGTGGGCGGCGGCTACAAGAAGATTTACGTGGACGGAATTCTCGACGCGCAGACGGGCACCACCGGTTGGGCGGCGGCCGGATCCGCCACCGCGAGTCAATTCTGGATCGGCGGCTCGCCGGACACGGGCGACGGCACGGCGTATTTGAATGGCTTGATCGACGAGGTCTATGTCTTCAACCGCGCCTTGAGCCAGACCGAGGTTCAAAATCTGATGACCGTCACCAACGCCGTCGTCGCGGGATTGGACCGATCGTTGTCGCCCGCCAGCCTCGTCAACATTTCAGGCGGCGCAAAACTGGATTTGAATGGCAGCACGCAGGTGGTCCCCGGCGTGATTGGCAGCGGGACGGTGGATACAACCGTAGTCGGGGCCGCGGCCACCTTGGTGATCAGCAACACCGCCGATTACACCTTCAACGGCGTGCTCGCGAACACCGGCGGCGCGCTGTCACTCAACAAAATGGCGGCGGGCACCTTCACGCTGACCGGCAACCACAACTACACCGGCCCCACCACGGTCAGCGCCGGCGCGCTGCTGGTGAACGGTCTGCTGCCCGCCAGCGCGGTGACGGTTTCCGGCACGGGGATTCTCGGCGGGAACGGGTCGCTCGGTGGCGCGGTGATTGTGCAGTCCGGCGGCACACTTGCGCCCGGCACCAGCATCGGGAAACTCACCGTGAGCAACAGCTTGACCCTGCAGCCCGGCAGCCAGGCACTAATGGAAATCAGCCACTCACTGCTTACCAACGACGTGCTGCGCGTCACTGGAATTTTGAACTGCGGCGGCACGCTGACG
The DNA here is from genome assembly GCA_031423695.1 of Verrucomicrobiota bacterium. Classification (GTDB taxonomy): domain Bacteria; phylum Verrucomicrobiota; class Verrucomicrobiia; order Limisphaerales; family CAIQOK01; genus CAIQOK01. The sequence continues at coordinate 843 of JANPGB010000368.1, read as the reverse complement.
GTGTCGAACCTGGCGGGCACGCTGGCGGCGGGGGATTCATTCACGCTTTTCCAAGCCGGCTCGATCAGCAGCACCTTCGCTTCCTATTCGCTGCCGACCTTAAATCCGGGGCTTGGCTGGAATACGACTGGCCTGACCAACGGCGTGTTGAGCGTCGTGCAGACCGTCAACCCTAATTCCACCAACCTCACGGCCAGCGTGGCTGGTGGCACGCTTCAATTGTCGTGGCCGGCGGATCACACCGGGTGGCGGGTGCAGGCGCAGACGAACTCGCTCGATGCCGGCCTCGGCACGACCTGGTTTGATGTTGCCGGTTCCGCGACGACAAATTTGATTGTCGTGCCCATGGATGCCGCGAACCCAACGGTGTTCTACCGGATGATTTTTCCCTAGCCTGCCATGAGCAACCCAGCCTTGCTTAAATCATCGGCGCTTGCCCGGTTCTCGATGGTCGCCGCCGCAGTCCTGCTGCCTGCGACACCGGACTGCTCCCGCTCCACCAACATCGTCTGGAACGGCGCGAGCGGTGCGGACATGGATACGGGCGCGAATTGGCTTGGGGGAGTCGTGCCGAGCGTCGGCACGCCCGACGCCGCGCAGTGGAACGGCACGGTGGCCGGCAATCTCTCCGAATGAACCGCATGAAAAAAATAATCGGTCTGTTCTCCATGGGTTTCAGCATGCTCACCAGCCAGGCCGCGCTGTCTTGGCATTGGAATAGTTTGCCGCCGGACATAACGACCTCGAACAACATTGCCTCGGCAATGAATCAGGCCGTCGCGATGTTCAACACTTACTCGGATTACAATTACAACATCGGGGTCGCTTACGGTTCCGGCGTGC
>JANPGB010000367.1:0-6227 GCA_031423695.1 Verrucomicrobiota bacterium | reverse complement strand
GTCGTGATCCCGGCTTGTGTCCAGGTCCGCTCGCGCACGGAGGCGTTGATGAAGCACCCCCTGGGATACACCAATTCAAGGGTATTGTTCATTTCCACAGTCCCAGGTTATAGTCACAATATTAAAGCGATTGTGAATTCCATTTCCCGTAAATCCATGCGCGCCTGCCGTCAAAGCTTTGCCGCCTTCACGCTTATCGAATTGCTGGTGGTGATTGCCATCATCGCAATCCTGGCGGCGATGCTGTTGCCCGCTTTGTCGAAAGCCAAGGACAAAGCTTACTCCATCGCTTGCAAAAACAATCTTCGCCAATGCGGCCTCGCCACTCAACTCTACGCGGACGATTCCAACGATCGATTGCCGTTCGCGCACCTGTCCACGGTGACAGATCCGAACAAGAACAATTGGATGTATCTTATCACTCCGTATATCAAGAAAGGGGACTTCGTGGCGGGTAATGCGACGGATAGCGATTTCACCAAAAGTGTATTTACCTGTGCCGTCCGGCAACGGGAGCCGCTGAACAATCCTGCAATCCCGCCCTCGCCTTTCGGGGTTCCAACCTGGAAAATCAGCTACGGCATGAACAGCGCGACCGCCATTGGGGGTAACGGCACGGACGTGACCGACCAGGCCAACTTCATCTATTCCGGCGCTGCCAAGACTGCGGGCGTCAGACGCCCGACCGAAACGTTTCTGATTACGGATATATCCTTCGACGTGGGTTTTGTGGCCGTGCCCTGGAAAGAGAGCGGCAACTTTTTCTTCGAGCCGTTTGCTTATTACGGCGGCAAACCAGTTTATCGCGCTGGTTTCAAACACGGCCAGGCGCATTTCAAAGGCAAGGCCAACATCGTTTTCATGGACGGCCACGTCGAAGACCGGTCGCTCCAACAAACCAACAATTTGATTTCAAAGTGGTATTAGAAGGTCACCCCGTTCAAAAACATTTCCCAACTGCGACACAAACCAAACAACCCAAACATCGTTATGCGTAAAACATCCTTCGTCATCGCCCTTGCAACATTGCTGGCGTGCATAAGTTTCCAGGTGCAAGCACAGACCCTGACCGGCCTGCAACTCTGGCTTAAACCGGACGGCCTCACCAACACAGCCAACCTGAGCAAAATTTCTTTTTGGACGAACTCGATTGGCGGGGGCAATGATGCCACCAATGGGATCGTCGCCAACCAACCCACTTACGTTGCCAGCACATTAAATGGCTATCCGGTGGCGCGGTTTCGGGACGATGGCTCCAACATCCCCAGCAATCCCAACTTGAACTGGCTCGTGAGTCCCCTTCCATTGAGCGGCAACAGCAATTCCTTCACCGCCACCGTCGTGTTTGAATCGCAGATCACAGGCGCGCGTGATACGCTAATCCAGCAGTTGGGCAACGGCTCGACGATTTTCTACATTCAAACCAATGGCGTGCCAGCCCTCAACCCGAATATTGATTCGTTCGCGTCCGGTAAAGAAGTGCCGTCGCCTTACTCCTATTCAGTTCGCAACTGGACGATTCTGACCCTGGTGCAGGACGCAGCCGCAGGCACGGTGACGCTTTATCAAAATGGCTTCGCACTGACGAACACCACCATCGGCACTTTGACTTCATTGGCCAACGCAGGCTGGCTCCTGGGTTGCAACAAAAACAAATCCACACACGGCCTGAACGGCGACATCGCCGAACTCCTCATCTATAACTCCGCGTTGAGCAGTGGAGATCGCAGCACAACCGAGAATTATCTCGCCAACAAGTACGGTTTCGTCGTTCTCACGGACAACTTCAACACGCCGGACACGTCTGATCTTGATGCTGATCTGGTTAACCGGCAGAGCGGCAGTGCGGCAACGGCTCCCTACTATTATACCCTCGCCGAAATCACCAATAACGAGGTCAGGCTCTCCCTCCCGGTGCATGTGGGCTTCCAATCGCGTATATTCACACCGCAAGTTAATTTCATCACCAATGAATCCGGCAATTTCAAACTGAGCTACGACATTCCAAGTTTGACTGCTGTGGGGGATGTCTGGGCGGGCGTGATCCTTCGTAGCGCGTCGCCATTGGTCAATCCTGTCCAAGGCAGTGGTTTCAACGCCATCATCCGACCGATCGGACTCTCGATCATCTGGCCGGACGGCGCATCTGGTCCTTTGTATTTCGCCACCTTTACGAATACATTCCCGCTTCACGTCGAACTCATCGCCGCGAATAGCGTGATTAGTTACTTCATCAACGGCCAGCTACTCGGCAGTTGGCCGCTGGCGTGCGGTTCGGCCAATTACGTCTCGCTCTCGCTCGGTTCGGATTCCGCAAACAGCCTCACTTATGACAACTTCTCCTTCACCGCCACGCCCACTGCATCCGAAGTGTTGCCAGTCCTGCCGAGCAGTTTAAAACTGGCGGACACGTTCAACATCCCTGATAATGCGGACATCAACGCCAGCTTGAACGCTCGTCAGACTGGTTCAGCCGCCACCATTCCGTGGAGCACTACCGGCAGCACTAACAGCACGCTATCCATCGGAGGAAACTCGCTCGCCATCACCAACACTCCTGGACCTGGGCAGCGCGCCTACGGCCTCGCCTCGCCCGCAGTGGACTTCCGCCAACTCGAACACCTGAACAGTTTCCGCCTGCGCTTCACCGTTACGGGCGGCAATACTTCCATCCCCAACGATACTTGGATTGGCCTGAGGTTGCGTGACACTCGAGGCGGGCGCACGGTGGACGCCGCCGATGGAGGCGGCACAGCCATCAATCTGTTCACCGGTGATGGACGCTGGTTCCTGTTCCAGAGCGTGCTCGGCCCAACGAACGTCATCACCTTCCCCGCCAGCGGCACGGTGACAGTCGCGCCGAGTTATGACTTCGACATCGAAGTCCGCACGAACATCATGCGCATGAAAATCAATGGCCAGCCAATCCTGCTCGGTTGCGGAACGGAAGCCTTCGCCCTGTCACCCGCGCAAGCCGCCAACTTCATCACGCTTCAGTGCTTCGCCGAAACATCGGCCACGGGTGCCTACGCCACCTTCGACGACTTCAAATTCGAGTCGCTCGATCCGGGCTTCACCATCCCCGCGCCGACCATCGTCAATCCCGCCTACGGCATGTTGGGCACGAACTCCGCGTTCAGCTTGAGCGTCAGTTCGAGCAACAACATTTTCTATGCGGTGGATCGCAAGACTGATCTCACCCTCGCGAGCTGGACCTACCTCGGCGGATTGGTCGGCAATGGCGGGTTGCTCAACTTCACCAACAGTCCTGTGCCGAATGATGCCGCGTTCTATCGTGTGCGGATTCCTTAAGCCTGAAGATAACCATTCACAGACCGGGCTTCACCGCCCGGTCTTTTTCATTGTGAAAAACGCTCAACTCATTGATAAAAACTCCGCGCCATGCGCTGCCGCAAACTAATCTTCAATCAGGTCGCCGTCGCGGTGCTGCTACCCAGCACGCAAATTACCGCCGCGCCAGTGACGGGTAAAATTGTGGACGCTGCCACGGGCCAAATCGTTGCCAGCCGCCTCTACATTCAGAATAGTGCGAGCGAATGGTTCTTTGCGGAATCAAGTTCCAGCAACGGCGCGGCGGTTCGTTACGCGAAAACCAACTGGGCCAACCCGCTGTCCGTGGAAGTTCACACGACGCTTTCTGCGCATCCGTTTCGCATCGGGCTTCCGCCCGGCGATTACACGTTTACCGCCGAACGCGGCAAAGAGTTTCGCCCACTGCAAAAAACCGTGACCGTCGGGACAACTCCCGTGACGCTCACATTTCAATTGCAGCACTGGGTCAGCATGGCGGAGCGCGGCTGGTTCTCCGGCGACGGCCATGTGCATCGCTCACTCGCGGAGTTGCCGACGCTGGTACTTGCTGAAGATTTGAACGTCGCCCTGCCGCAAACGTATTGGGCCATCGAAGGATTCACCGCGCCGCTCCAGAGCGCCAAAAATGGGAAGACAGAAATTCCCACCGGTGTCATTCGCGCCGACGCCACGCACGTCATCTGGCCTCGCAACACCGAGTACGAGATTTATCGTTTCGGCGAGAAGATCAACAACCTCGGCGGCGTGTTCATCCTCAATCATCGCGAATCCTTCACGCTCGGCGCTCCGCCGATGCGACCCGTCGCGGAGCAAGCGCATCGGCACGGCGCGCTGCTCGACATGGACAAGCACGATTGGGCATGGTCGTTCATGCTCGTGCCGGTGATGAAGATTGATTTGTTTGAACTCGCGAACAATCACATGTGGCGTGCGGAGTTCGGTCTTACAAACTTCAACCAGCCCGCGCCCGCCTACATGAAGCTGCCCAACGACGGCAAGAGCGGTTCGGAGCGCGACTGGATTGATTACGGATTTCAGAGTTACTACACGCTGCTCGACTGCGATTTCCGGCTGCGGCCCACTGCCGGTTGCGCCAGCGGCGTGCATCCCGTGCCGCTGGGCTTTGGCCGCGTCTATGTTCATTGCCCGCGCGGATTTTCGTATGACGACTGGATCCAGGGCCTCGACGAAGGGCGCAGCTTCGTTACCACCGGTCCGATGCTCCTGACGAAAATCAACGGCGACTGGCCGGGTGGAAAATTTCAACTCAAGTCCGGCGAAACCAAGACAGTCAAAGTCAGCGGAACTGTTTTGAGCGAGCAACCCGTTCGCGAAGTGGAGTTGATTGTCAACGGCCAGATCGCTGAACGCATTGCCGTGAATCAGAAACTAAATCGCGACGGTGCTTGGGAGGCCAAGTTCAACACCAGAATCCAATTGAACGGCACGAGTTGGATCGCCGCGCGCTGCTGGGAAGCGCGCAACGGGAAGCGCGTTCGCTTTGCCCACACCGCGCCCACCTGGTTCGATGCGCCCGGCGAACCCATGTCGCCGCGTGGCGAAGAGATCGCTTTTTTGATCGGGCGGATGCAGCAGCAAATCGAACGCAACCGGGAAATGTTGCCCGCCAACGCCCTAAATGAATACCGTGAAGCCCTTGCAACGTATCAAGAAATCGCGAAGCGCGCCCGTTGACGGTTCGCTCAAGCGGGTGATTGGATTCGCGCTCGTCCTGGGCGTTGCCGCCACGGTTGGCGCGGGGACCACGAACGAACTGCTTCCGGCCCGGCTGGGTCAGACGCAAACTCATTTTGCGCTGTTCCTCACCAACGTCCAGAATGCCATCTGCGTTTTGGAACAACACGGCGTTCAATTCGATCCCTCTGAACGCCCCGCGCTCGCGGCTCTCCACCGCTCTAGTCCGCCCGCCCCGGAAGCGATCATTCAACAACTTCTGGCCTCGCACATTTTGTTTGACGTTCACATCAATCCCGAAATGCGTGTGAAAGTGAACGCCGGCGCGGCCGCCGCCGGACTGGTCAAGGACGAGTGGCAATTTTTTCTAGCTCGAATCCAAAACGAAAGCGGCACCACTGCACCTCTGCAAATATCGGTATTAAGCCCGGATGCCTGGCTTGAAGCAGAAGTTGTGACGGTCACGAATTTGCCAGCCACGCTTTCCGGGGCACCGTTGGACTATCGCGTTGTGAAGCTGCGCAGCCACGAAACCGGGCCTCGCGAAGCGCGCATCGGTTTGCACGTTGGGCAAGGAACCCAGGACTTCGGCTTCCGCAACGAGGTGGACATCTTGTTCGAGTGCCAGACAAAACCAGCCGCCGCCGGGAAACCACCGCAACCCCGTTCGCCATGATTTTTTCAAAAAACTTTTTCCACATTCCGATTTTGCTGTGCCTGTTCACCTCTAGTGTTCGGGCCGGGCTGCCTCAAGTTCGGAATGTCGAAGCCCAGCCGCTACTCGCGCAGGTCCGGCGTTTGCAGGAGGCAATGGAATTTATCGGCCAGCCGTTGCCGCCCGCCGTGCGCGACCAGCTCGCAGCGGCTGCGAAAAAAAATCCTGCTGACGTTGCCGCCGCCGTGCAACGCGCGCTCGACCCACTCTGCCTCGGCGCTGTGACGGTGCTGACGAATGGTGCGTTGAATTTTTCCCCGGCGCCCAAAGCTCCACCCCTGCTCGAACAAGGCTGGCGCGCGGTGTTGGTGAAAGTTTGCAACGCACCCGGCGCAAAAGAAGTTCTGCGCGTGGATAGCCCCGGCGCGCGGACGTTGCCGGAAAGTTTGCTGGCGGAAGTGCCGTCGCGCTGGATTGACGTGGAAATGTTTGATCGTCGCCCAATGAATCCGGCCTTGAGCGGGCTGCCGCTCGAATACCGCAT
>JANPGB010000366.1:0-2514 GCA_031423695.1 Verrucomicrobiota bacterium | reverse complement strand
ACCAACGGGGTGATTGACGCGGGCGATTTGTTGATGGACGGGGGCAAGATCAACGACGGCGAAGTCATGGTCATCGGCGGCATCACGAACCTTAGCAAGCCCTTCGACAGCAATCCCGCCGCGGGTGCCATCACCACCACGCTGAATTTCGCCGCCCCGCTGACTCTGGAAAACATTGTCGCCCGGCACATTTACCGGCTGTCGAGTCCTAGCAACAATTTCACGGCGGTGACGGCGGCGTTCATCGCGACCAACGCCGCCACCGCGCAGCGCGTCAGCGGTATCATCTACAGCAACGGGGTCACGCCCTTGCCGTATGCGAGCGTTGTGGCGACGCCGGCGGCGGGCGGCTACGCCGGCGCGGCGGTGGCGGATGCGAACGGGCATTATTCGCTGAACTTGAATCCGGGCACCTTCAACCTCATCGCCACCGCGCCCAACTATTATTTTGATTTTTCGCAAGGCGTGTCGGTGGTCCTGACCAATGGCGCCTCCGCCACGAACGACCTCACCCTGGCCCGCGGCACGGCCACGATTTCCGGCTACGTCTATAATGCGGCGAACAGCAACAAGCAGGAGGGCGTCATGCTGGAGTTGGATTCGGGAAGTTTGTTCACCATCGCCTTCACGGATACGAACGGAAATTATTCCGCGGCGGTCACGCCGGATTTCTGGCAGGTCAAACCCATCAAGGAGCGGCTGGCCCGGCGCGCCGTGGTGGCCTCGCAAAACGGGCTGCAAGTCAACACCACCTCCGGCAATGTGACCAATGCCGACATCGGCCTGCCCAAGGGGAACGCCCTATTTTACGGACGCATCACGGACAGTTCCAATGTGCCGTTCGGCAACATCCGGCTCAGTGCCGGCGACGGCACCAATAATTTGTTCAGCGCGCTGGGCTACAGCGATGCCAACGGCTACTACGCCGTCGCGGTTTTGGGGAATACCGGCCCCGACTGGAATTGCGATGCCAACGATTCGGACAACACGACGCTCGCCAATTACATCCTGAATAACTTCAACAACACGAACATCGCCGTCGGCCAGGCCATCCAGCAAAATTTTGTCGCCCTGCCCGTGACCGCGCACATTGCCGGCCGCGTGCTCGACAATCTCGGCAACGCCGTCAGCGGCGTCACGCTCTACGCGAATCAGTTCAGCGGCGGCAACAATTACCAGTCGCAAAATGCCAGCACCGATGGTTCGGGAAATTATTCGCTCAGCGTTGCGACGAGCGCGTAGTCGGTCTATTTCAGTTTTGGCAGTGAAGACTTGGCAAGCCAAGGTCTGGTGGACTTTTTCCAGCCGTATGCCGTGACGGTTCCGCCCACCAACATCACGCTCAATCTCACCGTCTATACCAACGGCACGCCGCTCCTCAGCCAGCCGCAGCGCCAGTCGGCGACGCAGTTCGGCTTCAACGTGGTCGGCTCCGTGGGTGTGGGTTACCTGGCGCAGGTCTCGACCAGCCTCGCCCGCACCAACTGGACGACCTTTGCCACCTTCCAGCTCACCTCCAATAATTTCCCCATCGTGGACACGCACGCCACCAACAGCCCGCGCTTCTATCGCGTGCAAAAAAACTAGGCTCGCGCACCGGCCATCTGCCCCCGCGTCACGCCCAGTTGATTCATCAGCCGCAACTCGCGCCAGAGTTGTGACCCGGAAATTTCCCCGCGTAGCAGCTGGCGGTATTTTGAAATCGTCTGCACCACCTGCTCCGGCGTTTCATTCAAGAATTCGATGCGAAAATTTTTCACGCCGAGCGCCAGCATCCGCTCCATGTATTCAGCACCCGTCTGCGCCTGGGCGTTGAACACCGTGTTGCGGCAGCCCACGTCCGCCTTGAGTGGGTGCTCGGCGCCAACACGGTCGCGCAGCCGCACGTCGTGCTTGTCGCACGGACGACCGCAGTTCGTGAAGTCCGTGCCCTTCGACAGGAACGCGCAGAAGACGCAATGCTCCATGTGAAACATCGGCATGTGCTGATGGATGGTGATCTCGAACCACTCCGGCGGCGCGCCCTGCAAGAGCGCTTCAAGCTGTTGAGCATTCAGATCGTAACTCGCCGTCACGCGCTCCAGTCCGAACTTGTTCTTGAAGTAATCGGCGGAGAGATGATTGGCGACATTCAACGAGAAGTCGCCTACACGCCGTTCGTTGGCGAAGAAGCGAAGATGCTCATAATTGCGGACGAGATAGCCGTCGGCGTTGCATGAGCGGACTTGTTCCAACGTCCACTCTTCGCCGGATTTGAAAATGCGCGGAGGGGCCACAAAGATTTCCGGTTTCCGTTCTCCGATTCCGACTTTGCAGCCGAACGCGGTGTGAAATAACGTCACCGCTTCGCGATACTTCTTCGGATCCTCAAACTCGCAATACATCGTCGTCACGCCGCATTGAAGCGCCGCCTCCAACTGCGGCAGCGAGCGCACGAGGACGATGAGGCTGGGGTCTGGGGTTTGGGTTCTGGTGTCTGGGCACGGTCGCTTGAACCCCAGACCCGAGACCCCA
>JANPGB010000365.1:0-14273 GCA_031423695.1 Verrucomicrobiota bacterium | reverse complement strand
ACGGGGAAGGGGATCTGCTGGCTGGCCACCGACGTCCGCGGCCGACTTTGGTTTTCCCTATCCGGCCGGTTGGGGATCTATGAGGACGGTCGGTTTGTGACATTGTTCAACCTGCGGCAGCAAGCTTCCCAGATTGCCCAGGCACGGCAGGGCGGCATCTGGCTAAGTGCCGGTTTGAAAATATTTCACTACCAGGAGGGTGGCGCGTCCGAGGAGGTGGCCGAATTGAAACCCGAGTTGCGCGGCATCGAGATCACCGTGAACGCCTTGTATGAGGACCGGGCGCACGGTCTTTGGATCGGCACTTCGTCCAGCGGTCTTTTTCGATTTGATTCCGACGGTGTCAAAAGCGTGGAAACCACGCATCCCAACATCATCAATATTCTGGAGGACTCGGAAGGCAACCTGTGGGTTGGCACGCGCGGGGGCGGCCTCAACCGCTTGAGCCCGCAGGCCGTGCAGCTTCTGGGGCCGGCCTCGGGCCTGCCTTTCGCCGCCGTCCAATCCGCCTGCGAAGACGTGGCGGGATCCATCTGGGTGGCGGGACAAAACGGAGTGCTGGCTTGGCGGAGCAACGGAGCGTGGAGTCTGATTTCGAGCAACGCGGGCTGGAATGGCGGTTTTGCCGTCTGCGTGGCCGAACTCGATGGCGCGGTGCTCGTGGGTTCGCGCGAGAACGGAGTTTTCCGCCAGCAGGACGGCACCTTCGTGCCGCTGGCCATCAATCGGCAACTGACGAATCTTTTCATCCGCTCGCTGTACGTCAGCACCAACCGGGATTTGTGGATCACGGTCAATGGCGGTGTGGCACGCCAGCGTCGCGGCGACGGCAGCCTGAACTATTTTTCATTGCCGCCGGGTGCCAGTGATGTTCGCACCATGGTGGAGGACGCCGGTGGTGACCTCTGGATGGGGACGACTTCGGATGGCCTGCTGCTGCGCGTTCACGGGGATACCCTGATTAATGAAACCACCAACATCATGCGAAGCCCACAACACATTCGCTGTTTGCAGGTCACGGCAGATGGGAGCTTGTGGCTGGGCTTTGTTGGACACGGACTCGGCTGGCTCAAGAATGGCCGGTTTTTTCAGTTCCACGCTGAGCATGGCTTGCGGGAGGAATACATTTCACAAATTTTGCCGGATGACCGTGGCCAGCTGTGGATCGCCGGCAACCGCGGGATTTTTCAGGTGGCCCGCTCGGAGTTGGCGGCCGTGGCCGGCGGGCGAACCACACCGGTGCGGTCCGTGGTCTTCGGGCGGGGGGAGGGTGTGCCCAACTTGCAGGCGACCTTCGGCGTCTGCCCTGGCGCCACGCGCACCCGCGATGGCCGACTGCTGATGCCCATGCTGACGGGTTTGGCGATCATTGATCCTGCCGTCCTCCGGGAGCATCCCGCGCCGCCGCCGGTCTTCATCGAGCGGATGACGGTCAACGGCCGGGTGACTGCCGCCTATGATATCATCGGTCAACTGGACTCCGCGTCGAATTCGGTTCCGGTCAACTTGCGCACGCCACCCGCCACGTTGCGCCTCGAGCCGGGAGTCAACGAGCTGGTTTTCGAATTCACGGCATTGAGCTTCTCTGCACCGGAGGCGGCTACGTTTCGTTACCAACTCGAGGGCGTTGATCACGACTGGGTCGAAGCCGACACCGTGCGCGTTGCGCGTTATCCTCATGTTCCGCCCGGGGACTACCGGTTCCAGGTGATCGCTTGCGACCACGACGGCATCTGGAATGAGTCCGGTTCCTCGCTGACTTTCACCGTCGCGCCGCAGCTGTGGGAGACGACTTGGTTGCGTGCAACCGTCGCCCTGTTCGCCGTTGTCCTCCTGGGCGGTGGAGTGTTGGTGGCGTCGCGGCGGCGATATCAACGGAAGCTCGAGCGTCTCGAGCAGCAGCAGGCTTTGGAGCGGGAGCGGACGCGCATCGCGCAGGATTTGCATGACGACCTGGGCGCGGGCCTGGTCGAAATCAACTTCGGCAGCGAGCTGGCGCAAGACCCGGCGCTGGGGACGAACGAAGTGCGTGAGCACACGCGCGAGATCGGCACGCGCGCGCGGGAGATGGTCACGGCGCTGGATGAAATTGTCTGGGCGGTCAATCCCAAACACGACAGCGTGTCGTCGCTGGCCACTTACTTTTGTCAGTTCGCCCAGCACTTCCTGCGAGCAACACCCGTGCGCTGTCATTTGGAAATCGCCAGCAACCTTCCCGCAGCGCCGTTGAACGCCGAGCAGCGACACAGTCTGTTCCTCGCGTTCAAGGAAGCGCTCGCCAATTTGGCGCAACATGCCGGCGCCACCGATTTGCACCTCAGTATCACCGTCGCCGACGGAATGCTGAGCGTGCTCCTGCGCGACAATGGGTGCGGCTTCGACCTGGCCGTACCCCGGAGACGCAGCACCGCCGACGGCTTGGGGAATATGCAGCGCCGGCTGGAGCAACTTGGGGGGCGTTGCGAACTGTCCAGCCGTCCTGGGGAAGGCACCACGGTCAGTTTCAAGGTGCCCTTGTCAATGAAGCCCTACGCGGTGTCCCATAACTCAATTGAGGTATTGTGAATTTACTCCAGCCAGCGCACGGTCTTCATCAAACAGAATATTGTTTGCTGCCGTTATCGCCAATTAATTATGACCGCGCATGCCATCGAAAGTCCGGGGTCAGCGCTCTCCGGCCAGCCAGATATTATGACCAGCATCGCCTTGGTTGAGGATAGCGCGCCGTTGCGCCGCAACCTCGAGCGCATGCTGCGTCGGGCTCCGGGGGTTCGCTGCGTTTGCGCCTGCGGCACGGCCGAGGAGGCGCTGGAACAGATTCCCCTTTGCAAGCCCGACGTGGTGCTCATGGACATCAACCTCCCGGGCGCTTCGGGCATCGAATGCACCGCCCGACTAAAACTCCAAATGCCGGCGATGCAGGTCATCATGCTGACCGTCTATGAGGACACGACCAATATCTTCAGCGCGTTGAAGGCCGGGGCCTGCGGCTATCTCTTGAAACGCTCTTCGCCGGCGGAAATTCTGGAGGCGCTGACCGCCGTACAAACCGGCGGTGCGCCCATGACCAGTGAGATCGCGCGGAAGATTGTGACCACTTTCCAGACCCCGACGCCGGTGGCCGGCGACGGCGCGACCCTGTCCGTGCGGGAACAGGAGATTCTCAAGCTGCTTTCCAAAGGGAGGGTGAGCAAGGAAATCGCCGAAGAACTTTCGATCAGTTACCATACGGTCCGAGTGCACACGAAGCACATTTATGAGAAACTGCATGTGCGTTCCCGCGCTGAGGCCGTGATCAAATATGCGGCCGACACCGGTGCCGAGAAAACCGGTCCTGCCCCCAGGCCTCAATAAGCGAGCAGCGGTCAAGCCCTTCGGCGCCGCCGGTTCTTGCACGAATATGCTACATGACAACTGCCGCTGGAAAATTAAACTACGCGAATGAAATATCGCCCCGCTGTGGCAAGTGACCAATTGTTCCGAATGATCCGCCCGGATAAAACCTCGTCAACCATCACCTGCTGATTCACCACCCCTTGAAAACGAATCCCGCTTTCGCCGGTTTTGCCAGCCATCATTTGCTCGCTGCACTGCCGAACCAAAACCAAAAACGCCTGAACTGGCTTAGATTGACTTGTTCACTCATTGCCGCGCTCGAACTTTCCGCCTCCCTGCTCGCGCAGGAAAGTGCCCGGCTGACCCCGGACGAGATTCTTAAAAGGGTGACCTATCCGTCGGAGTTCCAGGCGACGGTCTTCGCCTCGCCGCCGGATATTTCCTACCCGATTTTCATCAGCGCCGCGCCGGAGGGAACCGTGTTCGTTGGCTGCGACGAAAACGGGTCGCTCGACCAAAAAACGGGGCATGGCCGGATCGTCCGGTGCCAGGACACCAACGGCGACGGCCAGGCTGACCGGTTCACCACCTTTGCGTCGATGGACAGCCCGCGTGGAGTGGCGTGGGATCAAAGCACGCGCACGCTGTATGTCATGCACCCGCCTTTCCTCACGGCGTATCACGACGACAACAACACCGGGGTGGCCAATCGCCAGGAAGATCTGATTTCCGGCCTCGGATTTGGCCTGGATTTTCGCGGCGCGGATCACACGATCAACGGCATCCGCCTCGGCATAGACGGCTGGATTTATGTGGCGTGCGGCGACTACGGCGCGGTGAAGGCGACGGGCCGGGATGGACGCGCGTTTGAACTGCGCGGCGGCGGCATTGTCCGCATCCGCCCCGACGGCACCGGCCTGGAGATCGTCGTGCGCGGCACGCGCAATCTGCTCTCCGTGGCCATCAGCCCGACGATGGAGCTCTTCACCCGCGACAACACCAACGACGGCGACGATTGGAACGACCGGCTCAGTTTTAATCCGTTCGGGGCGCAGATGGGTTATCCGACGTTGTTTCGCAATTTCGCGGATGAAATCATCCCCACGATGTTCGACTTTGGCGGCGGTTCGCCCGTGGGCTCCATTTTCATTGATGAACCGAATCTCCCGAAACCGTGGGCCTACGGCTTCTATTCGGTTGAGTGGGGTCGCAGCGAAATTGACCTCCACCCCCTCACGCAAAGCGGCGCGACTTGGAAAGCGGACACGAAGCGGTTCATGACCATGACCCGTGCCACCGACCTCGACGTGGATGGCGCGGGTCACCTCTACGCCGCCAGCTGGGATGGCGCGACCTTCACTTACAACGGCCCGAACGTCGGCTACATCGTGCGCCTCACTCCCAAGGAGTCGAAGGCGGTTGCAGTTCCTGATTTCAAAAAGATGCCGGAGTCGCAGTTGGTGGAGCACATCGCCTCACCGAGCGCGGTTTGGCGGCTGGTCGCGCAACGGGAGTTATTGGTGCGCGGAACCAGGCGAGGCATCGCATCCGGGCTGCAGAAAATCATTGCCGACAATACCAATCTAGGCGCGCGGGTGGCGGCCCTCTTCACCTTGAAACAACTGCAGGGTGTTCAATCCCATCCGGCGCTGATGGGCTTCTTGAAAAATGACGATCTGCGGGAATACATTCTCAAAGCCCTGGGGGACGATCAACGCGTCGCTGCTGAAATTCCGGCCCAGCCGCTGATGCCCGCGCTCAATGACAAAAATCCGCGCGTACGCCTTCAAGCAGTGACTACGCTCGGGCGCCTGGGAAAGCTGGAGTCCGCACCGGGATTGCTGCGCTGTACCGCGGACGACGACTACACCGTGGCGCACCTCGCGGTGCAGTCGCTCCGTTGGCTGAAGGCGTCCGAGGTTTGCCTCCGCGCGCTGGATTCATCGGAAGCGGCGTATCAACGCGGTGCGCTCCGGGTGCTGCAGGCGCTCTATGAACCGGCGGTTGTAGACGGGCTGTTGAATCGGCTGGCAAAGTCCAAAGGCCAGTTGAAGCAGACAATTTACGCAACCCTCGCGCGGCTCGACCTGCAGGAGGCTCCTTACACCGATCCCAAAATGTGGTGGGGCACTCGTCCCGACACAAGCGGGCCGATCTACAAGCCGGTGCGCTGGGCCGAGAGCGAAAGAATTGAAGCCGCGTTGAAACAACACCTGGATGCGGCGCAGGGCGAGGATGCGAAGGCATTTGTTACCGCGCTGATGCGGAACAAGATTTCCTTCCCGGGTTTTTCCGAGTTGCTCTTGAGCAAAGCTGGCAAGGACACCCCTTCGCGGCTCGACGTGATCGCGCCGTTGTTGTCGCCCAAGGCGCCGGTACCGGAGGATTTGTTAAAAGCCCTCACCGCCATCGCGACTTCCACGGCCGAGCAGCCCGAGTTGCGCGCGCGGGCGTTGCGGATGCTCGCCAGCGTTTCCGAAAAAAACTTCCTGGTGGTGTGCGATGCGTTCATTCCGCTGGCGGCGCAGGAGCAGCAAGGCGCGCTCGCCGGAGTGTGGGAGGAGTTCACGCGCGATTCGCGCCACACGCACCACATCAGTCATTTCGCCCGCCTGGCCCGGGACACCGACCCGGCCTGCCGCACGCTGGGTGCCACGGTGCTGGTCAATGTGTTGACCAGCACCGTCATCAAGGAAACCAAGCCCAAGGATTCGGCCCGGCACGAGATCGACGCCTTGTGGGGCAATCCCGATTCCGCGATGAGCCTGCTCAATGTAATTGAGCGTTTGCGCGCCACGCAGCTGGAACCGCAGTTGCGCGGGCAATTGAGCCATGCGAATGCGGCGGTGGTCCGAGCCGTGCAACTCGCGCTGGCGCATCTCGGAGGCGGCGAGGCGGGCCTGCCGGGAGCAAAGCTGATCGGCCAGATGAATTACGAGGACGTCGTGAACATGGTGCTCGCGACGCCGGGCGAACCCAAAATCGGCGCGCAACTTTTTCTGAAACAGGGCTGCGTGGTGTGCCATACGCTTTCGCCGAAGGAACCGCCGAAGGGGCCGATGCTCGGCGGGATTGCGACGCGTTACCGCCGGGCGGAGTTATGTGAATCCGTCCTGAAACCGAGCGCCAAGATCGCCCAGGGATTTGAGTCGCAGTATTTCCGCATGAAGAATGGCGACGAGGTTGAAGGGTTCGTGGTCAAGGAGGGGGGCGATTCGGTCGAAGTGCGCGGAATCTCCGGCCCCGCCACCATCTTGGAGAAATCAGACATTGCTGAGCGTCAGAAACGCGACAAGTCCATCATGCCGGAAGGGCTTGTGGCCAACATCACGCCCACGGAACTGGCCGCGCTGATAGCCTTCCTTGAGTCAACCAGCGCCAAGTGAGTGCTGCCCGCCCGATCAAGGAATTCAAGCCCCTCGGCGCTCGGCCTTCTTAAAGCATTTCCAAATTTGATGTAGCGCAGACATTCTTGTCTGCGGGTTCACGGGACTTTCTTGTCCCGTGTTTCAGCCGCCGGATCTGGCGACTGGAAAGTCGCCAGAACCCGCAGGCTGGAAAGCCTGCGCTACGTCATTGCTGGAATCGCTCTAAAGCGGTTTCGAAGGTCTCACCGCTGCCGGGTAATCGGCGAAAAACCATCACCCGTCGTTCGCCGGAAATCCTGCCGGAAGCAAACCCGCCCGCGCCCGCCGAGGCAGTGTGATGGCCAGTCCAATCCGATGGGAGCTGCGGACATAAACCCCACGTGCCGGATTTAACGGTACGGCTGATGCAACTCCACCGGCGCGGGCTTCTTCCTGCCACGCATCCGGATGTTCAAGGTTTCCACCCCCACGGAAAACGCCATCGCGAAGTAGATGTAGCCTTTCGGGATTTCCTTGTGGAAACCCTCGGCCACCAGCGCGCAGCCGATCAGCATCAGAAAACTCAGCGCCAGCATTTTCAGCGACGGATGTTTGTGGATGAAATCGCCGATGTGCCCCGCGAAAAACAGCATGAAGACCAGGGCGATGATCACGGCGGCAATCATCACGCCCAGATGTTTCGCCATGCCGACGGCGGTGATGACCGAGTCCAGCGAGAACACGATGTCCAGCCCGAGAATTTGCGCCACCACGGCGGCGAACTTGGGCGCGACGCGGCGCGAGACTTCCCCTTCCTCGCCTTCCAGTTTGTCATGAATCTCGTTGGTGCTTTTCCAGAGCAGAAACAAGCCGCCGAGGATGAGAATCAGGTCGCGGCCCGACACGCCGTGCGGCTCATGGAGAATCCCGAGCGTGGGAATCTCAAAGAGCGGCCGGGTCAGTTTGACCATGAAGGCCAGCCCGCAGAGCAGCAGAAGGCGGGTGATGAGCGCGAGCATCAGGCCGGTTTGGCGGGCCTTGGCTTGCAGTTGCTGCGGCAGTTTGCCGGCGAGGATGGAGATGAAGACGATGTTGTCTATGCCCAGAATAATTTCGAGCACGATCAGTGTCAGCAGGCTGATCCAGATTTCGGGACTGGTGATCCAATTCATAGCGGGCGGAATGTTCGGGCTGGGCAAGAAGATGTCAAACCGAATGCGCTGCGGCCCGTTGCCGGGGTCACGGCTCCGGCAAAGGCCGCCTTGCCCGTCGTCGCGTCATCGCGCAGCGGAGGGGCGTTTGACTCGGGGCGTCCAAATTTAAAATCTGGATTCAAACTGGTACTCGCCGGATTCGACAGCGAATACGGCGCGGTCTTTTTCCTGACGGAGGAATTTCACGCCCGGGCTGCCTGCCGCCAGCCTGCCGCTCTCGGTCACCGGACCATCGCCGCGGGCGGGCAGGGCGACCGTCGCGGTCGTGTTCGCGGGGATGCTCACGCGCAGGGTGAATTTTTCACCGTCGCGGTGCCAATGGCTGACAATGGTTCCACGGATGGAATCGTAGCTGGCTTTGGCCCATTTCAAATCGCCGACGGGTTCCGGGGCGATGACGATTCGCTGGAAACCATTCCCGGCGGACTGGATGCCCGCCACGTCGTGGTAGAACCATTCCTGAATCTGGCCGAGCATGAAATGGTTTTGCGAAGCGCCGGGGCGCGCGTTCCAGGCCTCGGTAAGCGTCGTCGCGCCCAGCTTCAACTGGTAGCCGTAACCCGGTTTGTCCGACTGGTTGTTCATGTCAAAAATCACGTCGCCGCGTCCGCCCTCCGCCAGCGCGCGGAGCAGATAGCGGTAGCCGACATCGCCCGCCGACACCGCGTTGCTGCGCGAGTGGACGTCGCGGACGATGACCTCCACCACGGCGGCGCGGTTCGAGGGCTCGCACAAGTTCATCACGAGCGGAATGGCATTGGCCGTCTGCGAACCGGTGGAATAACTGGAGTTCGTCGCGTTGAAAAACTTCTCGTTGAACGCGGCCCGGATCGTTTCGGCTTGGTCGGCGAATTGTTTCGCCTCGTCCGTTTTGCCGAGCAGCGCGGCAACCTGCGAGAGAATCCAGGTGTCGTGCTGATAAAACGCCGTGGCGGTGAGCGCGATGGGCGTGAGTTGCGCCACACCCGGAAGTTTCGGGCCGATGTCATACCAGTCCCCGAGGCCGAAGTCGGCGATGTGATTGGTCGTGCGGCCGGCGAGATACGCGACGTAGCGTTTCATGCCGTCGTAGTGCTGGCGCAGCAGGTCGAGGTCGCCGTCGAATTCATATTGCTGCCAAGGGACGAGAATGTAGGCGCTGCCCCACTCGGGCGAATCGCGGAAGCCGCCTTTGAACAGCGTGTATTCCGGCGCGATGTCGGGGATCAAGCCGTCGGCGGTTTGCGCGTCCGCCATGTCGTTCATCTGTTTGGTGAAGAGTTGCGCGAGGTCGAATTCATATCGGAGCGACGGGCCGTTTAGATGGTCTTCCTCCAGCCAGCCGAGGCGCTCGCGATGCGGGCAGTCCGTCATCAGGCTCATCATATTGCTGCGCTGCGCCCAGCGTACGAGCTGGCGGATGCGGTTGAACAAGGCGTTGGAGCATTCAAAGTCGCCGACGGGTGCCGAAGCGGAATGGACGACGATGCCTTCCAAGGATTTGATGGTCGGGCGCGTCACTCCGTGCGCGCCGTCGGCGGGCAGGGGACTGCCCACCCCATCTGCCGCAGGCGGTGTGAAATGCGCCTGCAAGTAGCGGCAGCCCACATAGAAAAATTTCGGGGCGAAGGATTCCATGCCATCGGTGGCCTTGGTGAATTCGCACAGGACCGGCCCGCGCCGGCCCGCGCCCATGGAGCTTTGATTGACCGTGCCGTCCTCCTTGATCAGTTCGGACGGCAGGATGCGGATGACGGTTCCCGCCGGCCCGCTCGCGGAGAAACGAAACATGTGCGAGGCGTTCTGGCCGAGGTCGAACAGCGTGTCGCCGTTGGTCAGCGCGCGGGTTGCAACCGGCTTGTGAATTCCAAACGCGCGGATCGGCGGCGCCGCGCAGGAGAGGCCCTTGAGCGCGCCGCCAGGGCCGGAGGTCAGTTGCGCCTGCGACCAATGCGAATCGTCGAAGCCCGCTTCATCCCAGCCGGGCTGGACAAGCCGCGCGTCAAAATCTTCGCCGCCATACACCGAGCAAAACGTCATCGGGCCGGGGTGGGTGCGCCATTGGTCGTCAGTGCCGAGAATCTCCACGGAGCCGTCGGCGAACTCGAGGCGGAGCTGGGCGATGGCCTTGAGCGGGCCGAACGAGCCTTTGAATTTGGTGAACCGGTTGGTGTCGCCGAGGACGCGATACATGCCCGGGCCGAGGAAAAGGCCCGCGGCGTTTTTGCCTTTATGCAGGAGCGTGGTGATGTCGTGCGTGTCGTAGAGGCAGGTCTTGCGGTAATCCGTCCAGCCCGAGGGGAACAAGTATTCGCCAACTTTTTTTCCGTTCAGCGACAGTTCATACGTTCCCAGACCGCAGACAAAGACCAGTGCGCGGCGCAGTCCGGGCTTCACGACAAAGTCCCGTCGCAGCAGGAGGGTGACGGCGTTGGTGTCGGCGGAGCCGGTCCAATTTGCCTGCCAGTCGGAATCAGCCGGCAAGCCCATGGTCCACCTCGCGGGCCGGCTCCAGCGGGAGATTTTGCCCTGCCCGTTCCACGTCCGGACTTTCCAGAAGACCGTCTGGGCCGAGGGCAACGGCCTTCCGGCATAACGGATGTGGATTGTTTCATCCGAGGCGATTTTCCCGCTGTCCCAAAGATCGCCGAGATCCTGCGACAGGTTTTTTGGCGAAGAGGCGACGAGGATTTCATACGCGGACTGTTGAGCGCCGCGCGCGGAGCTTTCCAACTGCCAGAAGAGGCGCGGCTGCGGCACATCCACGCCCAGCGAATCGACGGCGAATTCGCAGCGCAGCTGCACCGGGCGCGAGGCGGCGCGGGCCGCCGGGGCGAAGTGCAGCGCGAGCAGGCACGCCAGCCCCAGGCCGCGAGCCAGCGCGCGCCGGGCCCGGGCCGGGCTGTTCATTTTTGGGAGTGCCGCGCGCTGGCGGCCGGGACAGGGGCGTGTGCTCATGGGCACAGTCTGGCAGCAGGCGGAGGGGCGGGGCAAGCCCGGGCGGGAAGGGGATTCCGCGCCTGCTGAAATGTGGGGGTGGCATAATTCGCAAGTCATTTGGTAGTTTTAAGATTGTTGGTTTTAGCGGCGTGTGTTAGACATATTGCATGGCCAAAACAAAAATCACAGGTTCCATGCTGTGCGCGCGTGCGCCCGGCGTTGGCCAGGCCTGTTCCGGCAACCTGGGCGGATCCGCGATATTCCAAGACCTGGAAGAAAATGGTTGCGCCGATAAGGATGAAGTGCAAGTTAAGTCTATGAATTCCCTGATGAAGTCGAACTCACGAAGTGGTTTCACCCTCATTGAACTGCTGGTGGTCATTGCCATCATCGCCATCCTCGCCGCCATGCTTTTGCCGGCGTTGTCGAAGGCCAAGCAAAAGGCGCAGGCGATCAAGTGCGTGAGCAACACCCGGCAGATCAGCCTGGCGATGAACATGTACGTCACGGACTGGCAGGATAAATTTCCGGGGAGCGGCAAGTGGATCTATGACAGCCCGGGAATGGACGCGCTCAACAGCCCGGCCAACATTGATGCGGCCTCGCTGGTTGACAGCGCCCTTTGCCCGATTGCGGCCTATTTGAAATCGTCTGACATTTTCAAATGCCCGGGCGACATCTATTCGGCGCAAAACGGGTCGCGGGTGCGCAGCATTTCTTCCAACGGCGCCCTGGGCGGGAAGCCGACGGTGGAGGGCACCAGTCCCGGCGGCCGGAATTATTTTGGTTCCGGCGGCACGGCGGGAATCGCCACCAAGATGTCCCAGATGCAAAGACCCGGCCCTTCCCAAACCTGGGCCCTGATTGATGAACACTGGGATAGTCTCAACGATGCGGTGTTCATGTTGAATCCGGGTCTGGCGCCGGGCACCGAGGGCTGGCGCGATTTGCCGGCCAGTTACCATAACAATGCCGGATGCCTGTCCTTTCTCGATGGGCATTCGGAAATCCACAAGTGGCGTTCCGCCGGGTCGAGAAACCCTTCGTTTTATCCCGTCCGGAAAGACGGCACCGCCCCGTGGAACTACACCACCGGCGGACCCCGCTTCACGAGCGAAGATTACGAATGGATGCAGGACCGCATGCCCTACCAATAACTTCCAATTTCTCTTAAGAGCCTCACTAAACCATAAAGTTTTAACCGAACAAAAATACCCGTTTGCAGCGCCGAGAGCACCGCACCGTAGATTAGTAAAACCAGCACAACCAACAAACCCCTATGAGTAACACCCAAACCCACCGCAGCGACCACGCACTTTGTAAAGCGTCCGCCTCAACTTTAACCTTCGTCAGGCATCTTCCTGCAACGCTTCTGGCCGGCCTGGCTGTGCTGCTGCTGGCCTTGGTGCCCGTTGCATCGGCGCAGACAATCAACTTCACCGGCATCCCGCCGGTGTTGGCGAGCAATTTGTACGTGGGCGGTGGTTATACCGGCACCTATACTAACCTGCAGTTCAAAGCGACGCTTTCGGCTGCGCTCGACCCGTCGAACCCCATCACCTTTGTCGCGACCGGACAGCCGGCGGGTGCCACGATCACTTTCCCTGCCGGCATCACGAACACGGCGATAACCAACATCATCGTGTCTGTCGCGAACGTGCTGCCCGGCGTTTATCCCGTCACCATCACGGCTTGGACCAACTCCGTGCAATTCGGCACTGCCTCAACTGGCTTTAATCTGGTGGTTGGCAATCTTTGGACCAACCTGAGCCAAGTGACGGTACCGACGGCTACGCCGGTTCTCTGGAGCACCGCGGCAAACTGGAGTAAGGGCACGCCCGGTTCCACGGCTGACGTCATGATTCAAGATGCGGGTGGGAACACGAACTTCGTGGATGCCACCACCACGATTGGCTCGTTGACCTATATCCGGAATTTCGCCAGCTCCAATTTCTTCACCACCATTGCGGACGGCGCGACCCTCGCCATTGCGGGTGCCAACGGTTTTTCGATGAACGAAGATACGTTCAGCTCGCCGGTTATTAACCGGGGCATGAATGTTCGCATCGCCGGTTTCAACGGGGCCAAGCTGGTGGTAACCAATCAAAACGCCAATTACGCCGTGCATGGCGCCAGCACAGGTGCCATCGGTGCCAATTCCGGGACTTCTTTGACGATGTCGAACCTGGATCTGCAGTTCGTCAGGGTCAACCGGATTGGGTTCGGCGACGCCACCCTGATGGATCGTGGGGCTGTAATGGCCGAAATGGTTTACGTGGACCTTCCGAAAACCAACATCTTCATCTCCAGCTACTCCAACTCCTTCTCAGGTTTGGATTACACCAATTCCTTCACATTTGCCCATCAGTACGACTCCGGCAACTCGGCCTATTCGAGCGGAAATCCGATGACACTCAATCTAGGGCTCACCAACATCTTTCTGGGGGACAGCGCCCGCTTCGGTGGTAATGCCAATCAGGGACTGAGCATTGTCAAATTCACGCCGGCGTTCACCAATCTCGGCCAGATGCCCGTGGCGTATTTCCGCAGCACCAACGGGGGGCGGATGAGCTTCTTCGGTGTGGCCGCGCAGAGCGGTTTACATAACGGCACCCGGTTCTCGCGGGCCACGCTGTTGTTTGACAAGGGCATCGTGGACATTAAAGCCGACACCATGTGGCTTGGCGTCAACCGTACCAACGATTCGAGCGCCAGCCCGGGCAATCCGCAGACCGGTACCCTGTCCATCGGGGGCACCACCAGCCCTACTGTTACCAGCGTGGTGGATGTCAACACCTTGATCGCAGGCAATCAGATGTATTCCAACAACGCGTACTGCCGTGGTGCCATCATAGTGCAGACCAACTCCACGCTCGTCGTTAACAACTACCTTGAACTGGGTCACACCTCGGGTGACACCAATTTCCTGGCACCCGGACTTGTTACCTCCCAAGGTTTCGGTCAGCTCACCGTTAATGGTGGCGTGGCCAAGCTTAACCAAGTCAAAGTGGGAATCCAGAGCACTAACAACCAGATTGTTCTCGGCATCGGCGGGTATCTGATTGTCAGCAACACGGTCGCAGATTCTGTCAAAGGATTGACGGTTCTCAACGTGAATGGGTCGAAAATAACCCTGCTCGTCACCAGCGGGGTGACAAACATCTTCGCGGACAACCTTATCACCGCCGCCGCCGCCACCGTGGTCAACATTGCCTCGCTGTCCGGCTTCTCGCCCACCATCCCGGCGACCAACGTGGTCATTGCCTATAAAGACAGTCTGGCATCGCACAACTTGGTGATTGGCACCCTCCCGGCCGGGTTTCAAAATATTTCTTTAATCGACAACCTCGCCAGCAAGACGATTGAACTGCGGATTGCAACCAACGCGCCGGCTGTGTTGAAATGGCGCGGCGGGGAAAACTCCAACTGGGATCACACCAGTCTGAACTGGCTGAAC
>JANPGB010000364.1:0-2759 GCA_031423695.1 Verrucomicrobiota bacterium | reverse complement strand
CGCCACGACTTGGGACATCCGCGCTCCGGTGGCAGTTGGGTGGCTCATGAATGTCCGCCTCGCCCCAGTTGTTCCACCTTGTCGAGATAGCGCTGCACGTTGTCGCGCGGCTTCACCTTCTGCGCCTTGCGAAGGAGCTCGGCGGCCGGAACATACTTCTGTGACTGCACGAGCAACTGGGCGTGCTTGACCATGGCATCCGCCTCGAAGCCCTGGAGCTTGCTGGCGGTGTCATAACGAAACTCCGCCTTCTCCAGCTGATCATTCTTCGCGTAATAATCTCCAGCCAGCATCAGCGCCTCGCCGTCGAGCGGATTTTTCTGGATGATCTGCTCCAGCGTTTCAATCGCCTTCTCACCCGCGCCGGTGGCCATCGCAACTTTCGATTCCAGCTTCAGCAACTTCAATTCATCCGCCGCGCTCAAGCCCGCGCCCGCTTCACGAATCTTCGCGAACAGTTTCCGCGCCTCATCCCACGCGCCCCGGCTGACGAGGATTTGCGCGGGCCGCAACGCCTTCGCCAGATTCTTGCCACCGTCTTTGTCGATGGCTTCGAGATAAACCGACAGCGCCAGATCGCGCGCTTCCTGCGTCATGTAAAGATCCCCCAACAGAAACAAACTCGGCGGGGTGGCCTTGCCCTGGCGGCGCAACATTTCCAGACTGACCGCCGCCTTGGCCGGTTGGTCTTTCTGGATATAGACGTTCGCCTGCAACGTCCACAGATTCTCGCGCTCAGGGAATTGTTCCGTCAATTCGTCGAGGAGCGCGAGAGCGTGATCGTAATTGGCCGTGGACACCGCGCACTTCACGAGGCCCAGCTTGTAATCCACATTCTCCGGCTCAAACACGACGGCCTGCTGATACGCCCCCTCGGCTGAACTGTAGCGGCCCGCATTCATGTAAGCGAAGCCGAGCAGACCAAATACTTTGGCGTCCGCGCCGCCAAGGGTAATCGTCCGGGTGAGCGGCTGAATTGCTTCCTGATATTTCCCCTCGCGCACCAGGGCGAAGGCAAGATTTTTCTGCGCGCGGCGGTAGTCGGGAAATTTCGCCAGCGCAGCCTCGAAATGTTTCACCGCATTGGTGAGGTCTTCGCTTTGGAAATAAACATTGCCGAGTGTGAAATCAAACACCGCACTCGCCGAGGGCTTGATCTGCGACTGAAGCGCAGCCAGGGCCTTCTTCGGATCATCGCGCAGCAGCGGCACGATCTTGTCCCGGTAAACCATCTGCTCCTCGGGCGTCATGCGCGGTTCGGCGTCGGAGGCAAAGCCATAGCTGCCGACCAATCGCTTCGCGAACTCGGGATCATTCCAAACGGAGGCCAGCTCGTGATTCGCCGGCAGCGGCGCAAAGGTGGTCGCCGCCGTGGCCCGCCACGCCAGCAGCAGCCAGGCAAACCGGTTCAGTTTTAAAATATGGTTCAGGGATTGACTCATAATAAATTTAAAGTCGCGCTAGCTGGCGGTGACGCGGAAGCGCAGCGGGATGCGGATGTAGCTGCGCACCGGCTTGCCGTCCTTCTGGCCCGGACGAAAACGCCATTTGCGGATGGCCTCCAGCGCGGGCTTTTCAAATTCGGGGCGCGAAGAATTTTCCACGCGCGGCTCCTCAACCCGGCCGTCCTCACCGAGAATAAAAACCAGCGTCACCGAGCCTTCGATTTTTGATTTTCGCAGTTCCGCCGGATACGTCGGGGCCACTTGGGAAACCGCCTCCGGTTTTTTCTCGAGGTCGGCGACATCAAACGCGTCCTGCTGCACGCTCTCCGCCGCCGTGAGCGCGCGAATATCGCCAAAGCCTGCCAGCGCGCCGCCGGAACCCATCGCCACTTCCAGATCCGCGCTCAACGGAATCTGCTGCTGCGCTTCGGCGAGCTGCGGCTCGGGCTTGGCTTCCGGCGGCTTCTCGTTTTCTGGCGGGGGCGGCGGTGTGTTCTCCTCCAACGGCGGGGGCAAATCCGCGGAGACTACCTTGCGCAGTTCGAGCGCCCGTTGCGGGGTGGCGATGCGGTGCGCGAACGGAATGAAACCAAACAGCATGGCCGTGAAGCCCACGCCAAAAATGATCGCCACCGGCAGTCCGGCGTAGTTGCTTTCGTTCTGATAAACTTTTCGCATCGCGCGTCTTTTGCTTATCAGCTTTTGTCCGTGGCGAGATTCACTTCCTTGGCACCGCCCAGTTTGGCTTCGTCAATGACGTTGATGACCGTGCCGGAGCGGGCCTTGTCATCCGCCTGAATCACCACCGGGAGTTCCCGTCCCTTGGGCGACAGCCGCGTCACCGTCGGGCGCACGCCGCCCAGGCCAATTTCTTTGCCGCCATAGGCAACCTTGCCATCAGCCGTGATTGCAAAAATGATGCTGTTCTTGTCCGTCTGTTTGGCGCTGGCGGCGCGGGGTTTCTCCACCTGCACGCCCGGCTCCTCGATGAAACTCGTGGTGGAGATGAAAAAAATCAGGAGGAACATGATGATGTCAATGAGCGGAATCAGATTCAGCTCAATGTTCTCCTCCGGTTCGGCAAGATGGCGACGGAATCTCATGCGCGTTCAACTGCGTTGCGAGGCCACGCTCACGTCCTTGGCCCCGCCCATCCGGGCGGTGTCAATGATCCGGGTCATCAAACCTGAGCGGGAGTTTTCGTTCACTTGGATCACCACCGGCAGGGCTTCCTCGGAGCAGAGGCGTTTGACCGTCGAGAGGACGCCGTCGAGCCCGATCTCCTTGCCCTCGTAAATGACTTTGCCGTCAGCG
>JANPGB010000363.1:0-5387 GCA_031423695.1 Verrucomicrobiota bacterium | reverse complement strand
GCGATGGCTTCCTTGATGTCTTTGCGCTTCACACTTACAACCGATCGCAGAAAGCCCGTAGCGGCTTCATCCATGCTACGGCCATCAAGTTTGATGAGAACCTCGACAAGCTCACTGACAGCCCCCAGCAGCGAAAGGCGGCGTCCGGTCTTTCTGTAGAACCATTCCAGACGTTCAAACGCGACAAGTGCATCACGGGATTGGCTGGCAGTGAACGCGGCGGCTTTGTTGCCCTTATGAAGCTCGCGCAATTTCTTTTCCGCTGCGGCCTTGGCTTCGCCGTAGGTGCCAAAAGTCGCCATCTTGCGCTTGCCATCCACGGTGAACGCCACGCGATAAAATGGAAATCCTTTGGCAGGACGGTAGATTTTCGCCTGCTGCTTCTTAAATTCAACTGTGACGGGAAAGGTCACCGGTGTTCTGAGTCGGGGGAGTTTAGAGGGTTTATTCTGTGCAAACTCTGTGCAATATTTTAGGCCATCCTCTAATTCATTAGAAAGTATGGTGCGCATAGCAGGACTTGAACCTGCACACCTTGCGGCACTACCACCTCAAAGTAGCGTGTCTGCCAATTCCACCATATGCGCCCACTGCGACCATAATGAACCAGCCGCGCGCGAAAATCGCAAGGCATTTTCGCGCCGACCCGAAAATCATTTCGGCTTCAGGTAAAGCTCCTCGAGGTTCCAGGTCGCGCGGTACGGCGAGGCGGCCGAAAGCCGAACGTTGGCCAGATCGCTGCGCAGCGCCGCCGCCAGGTTCGGGGCGAGGACCGGGATCATGGGCTGCTGCTCGGCCCAGATCGCCTGCGCTTCATCGAAATATTTTTTGCGCGCGGCAAAATCCAGCGTGTGCAGCTGTGCGTTCATCAGGAAATCCAGCCGCGCCTCCCACTCGGTGGACGGGGATTTCTGCTGCGGGAACCACTGATGCAGCGGCTCGCTGGACATCAGGATATTGATTTGCGTGAACGGATCCAGGCCGCCGCCGCCCAGGCCGACCACGGCGCTTTCGTAGTCAAAGGTGGTGCTCATCTTGGCGACGATCATCTGGAACGTCACCGCATGATACGCGGCCTTCATGCCGATCTTGTTCAAATCCTCCTGGATCATCACGGCCATTTTCGACCGGGCGGCATTGTCCGCGTTCGAAAGAATGGCAAACTCGATGAGATGACCTTCGGCATCTTCCAGAAAACCATCGCCGTTCCGGTCCTGAATCCCGATTTCGGCCAGCAACGCCTTGGCGCGCGCGGGATCGTAGCCGAACACCGGCACGGCCGGGTTGTTCCACTTGCGATTGTCCGCGGTGATGAAGCTGTGCACCGGGGCGCCCAGACCACCGTAAATCGCCTGCACCATCTGGGTACGGTTGAGGGCGCAGGAGACGGCCTGCCGGAATTTTTGGTCGCGGAACCATTTCAGCCTGGCGGGATCCACCAACGGCTTTCCGGCCGCGTCACTGTTGGTGTTTTGGTTGAACCAGAAATAATTGCACTCCGCGCCCGCCCCGAGTTCCACCAGGTGTCCGCCGCGTTTCGCAAAAGCCGCCTCGAATTGCCCGCGCAGATCCGGCCGGACGGATTCGCAAACGTCGCTTTGATTTTGGAAATAGAACAAGGGCGCCATGCCGGGGTCCGGCGCGACGTTCAACTGCACCTCGTCCAGATACGGCAGGCGCACTCCCTGCTTGTCCACGGCGTAATATTCCGGGTTGCGCTCCAGCAGGACGACCTTGCCCGCGCGCGCGTCCCGCAGTCGGAACGGGCCGCTGCCGACGATGGTTTCCGGATTGGCGTTGATCGCATAGGCGTTGAGAAAATTCTTCGCGCGAACTTCCCGGGCGAGGACGTGTTTCGGCAGCACCGGCGCGCCGCTCACCAGTTGCAGGAAGGGCGCGACCACGTCCGGCGTGACCACACGCACGGTCAAGTCATCCACTTTGGTCAGGGTAAAGGTTTTTCCGTCCACGCGAAGCATCTCCCGCGTGTAACGGCTGAACTCCGGGTTGTAGATCAAGTCATTCCAGGTGAAAACCACATCATCAGCGGTGAGCGGCTGACCGTCGCTCCAGCGCAGGCCCTTGCGGAGTTTGAAGGTCCAAGTCTTTTGATCTGCACCCACCGACCAGGATTCCGCCAGGCCCGGCTCCGGCTCCTGGGTCACCATGTCGAAATGGACGAGCGAGGAAAACAACAGGCGTGTGACCGATTCCGAGCCGCTGTCCACGGCGAACAGCGGGTTGAACGTCTTCGGGATTCCATCCGTCACCAGCACCAGCCGCCCGCCGGGTTTGCCCGGCGCGCAAGCCGCGACGCGCGGCGGTTCCGGCAAGGCATGGCCGGCGGGTTTGCCGCAACCGGCGAGCAAAACCAAACCTGCGGCCACCAAAAGTTGGGACGCTGTTTTTGCGAGAGAAAGTTTTATCACGCGGATTGCTTACCGGATTTGATTATTCACGGCAAGTGTGGAGAGGTGAAGAATAGGGTCGCAACTCGTTCAGCTCAATCGCTCCACTTTGTCCAACATCGCTAAGTAGTCGTGGGGATGTTCGGCGGGCCAGTCGTGATAATAAGGCTTTAGGAAAGCTTCCCGAAAAAATGAAATGCTGAAATAATCTGACCAGATTTCGTGTGGCAAATTGTGAAAAGCGTCTGCCAAGTCATGTGCTCTTTGGCACTGGCCGTCACCCGCTCGCGCGCGAATCTCAACAAGCGCGTGACTCAGCATCTTGCAGAGCTTCTTCCGTTGTTCATCGTTTGGGAGTTTTGAATCTGGATGCATGGCAAGTGAATCCGTTGCCTGTTCGCTCACTCCTTCGCCACGCTCACCTCAATCGGCGACTGCACGCCCTGCGCGAATTCATCTACGTATTTCTTCCACGCCTCGGCGGTCGTCACCGGGCCGTATTTCTCCCACGCAAAACCCGCCCAGTAAGACGAGACGTTGTCCGCCGGCAGTTTCGCAATGAGCAGTTGGTTCAATTTGTCTTCCGCTGATTTCTCAACCAGCTTCGGGTCAATCACGATGGCCACGCCCTGATAGCCGGGAAGATGTTCCAGTTTTTCCCAGCTGAGCAGCCAGCCGTGTTCGGCGTTAAATTCCTTCTGCTCGCCCGCCACTTTCTTGAGGCCGATTGCCGTGGTGAGCGTCACGGGTTTGCCCGGACGGGTGAAGGACTGGTAGCGGCTCTGGAAGTGGTCGAGGTTTTGCCCGGCGTCGAGCGAGACGCGTTTGACTTCCGAGACGCTGACGCCGTTGACGTCAAACGGCGCATACTCCAGTTCAAACAACACGCGGATTGGGCCGTTGGCCAGCACACGGGACTGGACGAAGTTGCGCGAGGTCCACAACCGGTCGGTGGCCCACAGGCCGTTGCCGCCGCACCCACGGCTCAGGCCGGCGGAATAATCATCGCAGCCCTCGCCGCTGTCCGCGTGGTAGTTGTCCGACATGTACCAGCCATCAATCACCATCTGCGGCACGCGCTTGGACCAGATGTCAATCGTGCTGCTGGACAGCGGTTCGCCCTTCCACGTCTCCAGCGCCGCGCCGTAGGTGCGATGCGCGATGCGGTCGTTCTCCCACGCAAAATCATCGAAGCGTTCGCGGACGAAACGGCCATGTGCCTTGAAATCTTCCTTCTTGAATTCGTGCTTCTTGCCGACGGTCACGGTGAAGGTTTTCTTTTCCCCCGCCGCAAAGTCACTCTGAAAAATCACGATGTCCGCTTCGTGGTAATCGTCGTAATCCGTGTCCACGGCCTGGCAAAGCAGTTCCTTGCCGGCTGCGTCTTTCACATGAATTTTTTCCAGGCTGCCCTCACCGAGCGGGGCGAGGTCTTTGGCGGAAAGTTCAATCGTCTGGCTGGCGCGGGCGATTGGCAGATTGTTGGCGGCGCCGATGGTCAGTTGGCTGGCGGCCAGGCAGAACGTCGGCACGGCGGCGAGCAGCAGTGTGGAAAGAATTTGGGTTTTCATTGCGGGAAAACTTTCCGCTTTTCCGACGGGGGGTGTCAAGCTTGGGTGTGCCGCCGGAGGTGGGGCGGGGCTGGAACATTCAACATTCAGCGTCCAATGGCGAACCAACGACGGGACGACCAAGCGTTCAATGTTCGGGGTTGAATGTTGAATGTTTTCCCGCCTCACAAAATCGTGGGCGCGAACGGCACCGGCCAGGAAAACTCCCATTCAGTTCTTGAGCAGCGGATGAATCGCGTTGAGCAACTGCTCGGCGGTGAAGGGCTTGGCGATGACCGTGTTGGCCCCGGCTGCTTTCGCCTCGGCGATGCGGCCGTCCTCCCCGAGGCCGGTGATGATGATGGTGCGGATGTCGGTCTGGATGCGGCGCATTTCGCGTATGGTGGCCGGGCCGTCCAGCCGCGGCATCATGAAATCGGACACCACGATCTGGATCTCACCGCGACTTTCACGGAAGAGCGCGAGGGCTTCCTGACCGTCGGCGGCCACGAGCGTGCGATAGCCGTTGCCGCGCAGGATGACGCTGGCGATCTGCCCAATGGCTGGCTCGTCATCCACAATCAGGACGAGCTCGCCGTTGCCACGCGGCAGGCGGAGGCTGGCCGTTTCGGAGGAGGGGCTGGCTTTGCCGGTGGCATCCGCCGGCAGATAAACTTGAAACGTCGTCCCTGCTCCCGCCTTGGATTCGACGTGGATGAAACCGTGATGTCCCTGCACGATGCCCAACACCGTGGGCAACCCCAGTCCGGTGCCGTGGCCCAGCGGCTTGGTGGTGAAGAACGGATCGAAAATCTTGTCCATCAGATCCGGCGGGATGCCCGTGCCGGTGTCGGTCACGCTGAAAACGACGTACGCACCGGGCTTCGCCTTGGGGTTGATGCGCACGGCGTCGCCTTCGAGCTGCACCGGTTCCACGCCGATGGTGAGCGTGCCGCCCTCGGGCATGGCGTCGCGGGCGTTGACGCAGAGGTTCAGGAGCACCTGCTGCATCTGCGTGGAATCGCCGGTGAACAGCGGTGGATTTTTGCACACGCGGGTCTGGGTGTGGATCGAACGCGGGAAAGTTTCCGTGGCGATGCGCTCAACCTCGGTGATGAGATGCTTGGGCTGGAGCAGCACGCGCGTGCCCTCCGCGCCGCGCGCAAACATGAGCACCTGTTTGACAATGTTGGCGCCGCGCTGCGAACAGGCTTCGAGGGTCTGCACCCAAGTGCGGGTGCGCTCGTCCTTCGCCTCTTCCTTGAGAAAATGTACGGCCATCATGATCGGCGCGAGCACGTTGTTCAAATCGTGCGCCAGCCCGCTGGCCAGGGTGCCGATGCTTTCGAGGCGTTGCGACCGGTAGAGCTGGGATTCGAGGCGTTTCTTCTCGGTGATGTCGCTGCCGACGACGAGAATTCCCCTGGGC
>JANPGB010000362.1:0-4114 GCA_031423695.1 Verrucomicrobiota bacterium | reverse complement strand
ACCACCCTTGCCCTTTGAATGAACCGCTTCCACCTTTCGCCTCACCCGACTTTAACTGCACCCCCGCCCGTCCGTAATTTGTCCAACCGCGCGCCCCGTCCACGGCGGACAGAGGTCTGAGGCTTCGTGAGTCGTGGGGGTGCTGTGGCTTTGAAATGGCGGCTGGAGAGGCGATGCAGGCGCCTCCCTACCCAAACATCGTCACAAAAACACCGCCCCAAATTCCCGACAGGTAACCACGAGACTCCAGACTCAGGCTATTTCCGGCTCGACCCACTTGTTGTGTTCCTTGATGAGATCGACGAGGCGTTCCACCGCGTCAGCTTCGGGGATGTTGAATTTGATCGGGGTCTTGCCGACGTAAAGATTTATTTTTCCGGGCGCGCCGCCCACGTAGCCGAAGTCCGCGTCCGCCATTTCACCGGGGCCGTTCACGATGCAGCCCATGATGGCGATCTTCACGCCTTTGAGGTGCTCCGTGCGTGTCTTGATGCGCGCGGTCACCGTCTGCAAGTTGAACAACGTCCGTCCGCAACTCGGGCACGCCACGTAATCCGTCTTGAACGAACGGCAGCCCGCCGCCTGCAAAATGTTGTAAGCCAGCCGCAGCGATTGGCCGCCGCCGGACTCACCGCGCACCAGGATCGCGTCGCCAATTCCATCGGCCAGTAAGGCACCGATGACGACGGACGCTTGGAGCAAGGCGATCTTGGGTTCCAACGGCACAGACTGGAAGCTGAGGCAATCCTTGAGCAGAATCGGATTGTTGCGACCCAGCCGCTTGAGCTTGGCGACGAGCAGGCGGAACGCGGTAATGACCGGCAGTTTCACACCGTCCTTCACCGTGACGAGCTGCGTCTCGCAGTTGATGTCGAAGTCCTGCGTCGGATCCAGCTCCGCGACATTTAGGTCTTCATAAACGGCTTCCGGCTTCACGTCGTCCTTGGGGCGAATCTTGTGCGCGACCTTGTCCCAAGTCCCGCGGGTGACCACAACGCGAATGAGTTGTTCGCCACCGCATTTGGTGTTTTCATTGAGCTCGATCTCCGGCGTCACGCGCTTTTCAAAATGAAAGGGGTCGAAAGGAAAGCCGGATTCTTTGACCGGCACTTTGGAATTTGCGAGCAGAGGAATCTGCGCCAGCAGATCGCGGCAGACTTCGATCTCGCGCGGTGAATCTTCCGTGAGCGAAACACGGATGGTGTCGCCCAGCCCGTCGCACAGCAGCGAGCCGATGCCGATGGCGCTCTTGATGCGGCCATCCTCGCCTTCGCCGGCTTCGGTGACGCCGAGGTGGATCGGATAATTCCAGTCCGGCCCTTCTTGTTCAAGTCGCGCGACCAGCAGGCGGTAGCATTCGATCATCACCTTGGGGTTGGACGACTTCATGGAGAACTTGAAGTTGTGGAAATTATGTTTGCGCGCGATGTGCGCAAACTCCAGCGCGCTTTCAACCATGCCGAGCGGCGTGTCGCCGAAACGGTTCATGATGCGGTCGGAGAGTGATCCGTGGTTCGTGCCGATGCGGATCACGCGCTTGAGCCGGAGGCATTCCAGCACGAGCGGCGTGAACTTTTCCTCGATGCGCTTCAACTCCTCCGAGTATTGCGCGTCGGTGTATTCTTTGATGGCAAATTTTTTGGAATCGGCGTAGTTGCCGGGATTCACGCGGACGACTTCCACCCACTTGACCGCTTCCATGGCGGCCTCGGGCTTGAAATGAATGTCCGCGACGATCGGCACGTTGCAGCCGCGCTTCCGAAGTTCCGCCACAATATTCGCCAGGTTCGCCGCATCCTTCACCGTCGGCGCGGTGATGCGCACGATCTGGCAGCCGACCGCGACGAGGTCGAGTGTCTGCTGCACGCTGGCCGCCGTGTCCATGGTGTCGCACGTGATCATGGACTGCATCACGACCGGATGATCCCCGCCCATGATGACGCCGCCGTGCTTCGGATCGCCGATGACGATCTCGCGGGTCTTGCGGCGTTGATGAAAGTAAGGCGATTCGCAGTAGCGCATGGCGGGAGTTTCCAGTTTCACAGGCTAAGTTTCAAGTTTTTCAATTGCCGGAGCGCGGCGTGTTGCCCATGCCGGCGAAGGGGAGTTGAGCGTACCGCCGTTGGATTCGCAGCTTCTGCCGGCGGGCCGCCCGCGCGCCTAGTGTTTCGGCGCGAAGGTGACGGGCTGTTCGACCTGTTGGGAACCACGCGGGCTGCGCACCCAGTCGCTGATGTCGAAAAACGCGATGAAGATCATGAACGTGATCAGCAGGACCGCGCAACCGGTCTGGATGTACTGCAGGATTCTCGCACTGACGGGCCGCCGGCGGATGACTTCCAGTAGCGCGAGCAGGATATGCCCGCCATCAAGCACGGGAAACGGCAGCATGTTGAGCATGGCCAGGTTCACGTTCATGACGACGCTGAACCACAGCACCAGCCGCCAGCCCTGTTCGCTATCGAAGAGGTTGCTGTAAACCCGCACGATCATCACCGCACCGCCGAGCTGTTGCAGGCCGATGTCGTTTTTTCGGAACAA
Source organism: Verrucomicrobiota bacterium (assembly GCA_031423695.1). Classification (GTDB taxonomy): domain Bacteria; phylum Verrucomicrobiota; class Verrucomicrobiia; order Limisphaerales; family CAIQOK01; genus CAIQOK01. Next base: position 1,573 of record JANPGB010000362.1, on the reverse strand, counting down.
GGCGCCGACCGTGGCGAAAATCTGGCCCGAGCTTTCCTTGATTTGTTCCAACGGGCCGGGATGCACGAGCGCCGTGTTGGTGTCCATCTGCCAGCCGATGCCGAACAGTGGTCCGGCCTGCGCGGGCTGCAGGGGTTTTTCCGCCACCAGTTCGCGCTCGAACTGTTCCTTGCCCCGGCGAATGGTCATGGCCACCGGCTTGATCGCGCCGTTGGTCATCGCCTGCTCGAGCTGCATGATGGAGACAAAGCTGTAAATTTTTTCACCGTTGACCGCGATGATTTCGTCGCCGGGCCGCAGGCCCGCCACCGCCGCCGGGCTGTTGGTCAACACCTGGTCCACCACCGCCGGATACGCGGCATCAATAAGAATCTGCCGCAAGGCCCGGCGCTCATACCATTTGGTCGGGCGATGATACGGCACCGGATAAGCCATCGCCTCCTGGCCGTCGCGCAGATACTTGACCGCGATGTTCGTGCCTTCGCTGGTGATGATGCGCCATTTCACGCTGTCCTGCGACGGCGGCGAAAAGTGACTGACGGCATGGCCGTCCAACGAGAGGATTTGGTCGCCTGGCTTCAAACCGGCCTTGGCCGCAGGGCCGGTCGGATCCACCCAGCCGATGATCGTGGCATCGCCGGCGTTGTTGACCGGCTTGCCCACCACCCAGACCACCACCGCGAAGGCGACGGCCAGCAGAAAACTGAACAGTGGCCCGGCAAAGGCGACGATGATCTTGTCGAGCGCGGAGATGTTGGGGAGCGGCTGTTCGCTGCTCTCGCTCTTGCCTTCAATCGCCTCCATCGTGGCCATCTGCGGCAGCGCGACGTAACCGCCGGCGGGAATCCAGCCCAGCGCGTACTCGACGCCGCCAATTTTCTTTTTCCAGATCGGCTTGCCGAACCAGATGGCAAAGCGCTCAATCTTCAAGCCGCGCCATTTCGCGGCGAGGAAATGCCCGAGCTCATGCACGCCGATGAGCAGGTTGAAAAGCAGCAGCACTTCGAGGATGATAAAAATATATTTAATGGTCGCCATAGTTTGTCGCGGCCTGCGCTGCGAGAGATGAATATAGCAAGCAAATGCCGGGCCGCAACCTTTTGAAGCGGCGCTGCTGGTTCAACCGGACTCCAGCAGGGCAGGATTTTGGGCAGGATTTTGGCTGACAAACCGTCCGGCGGACTTTACGGTTGAAAGCGGTTAAACCTTCCACACCCATTGGACAATCATGAAACCGGAGTTCTTGATCACCTCCGTGAGAACCTCACCGTTCACATTCCTTTATTCTTTTTCCTTCCTGCTGTTGTTTGCCTGCCGGCTTCTGGGGGGCAATTTTTACACCGGCACCACCCCCGCCACCGTGCCTTGGACCAATGGCATCGTGCCCTACGAATTCACGAACACTCTCTCCGCCGCGCAAAAGCAGACCTACCTCGACGGCCTGCGCGAATGGGAGCTTGCCGCAAATGTGAAGTTCGTCCCCCACACCAACCAGCCGCGCTGGATTCTTTTCGCGTTCAACTCGAACAACTTTAACAACGTCTCCGTGGGCTACGACCCGCAGATCGTCAAC
>JANPGB010000361.1:0-2350 GCA_031423695.1 Verrucomicrobiota bacterium | reverse complement strand
CGCCTGACGTTTCGGGCAACGGCAACAGTCTGTCAGCCTGGTCTCAGGGCGGGTGGGCGGGTTTCGCTTATCGGGCTGGTGTCCCGTTTAACACGGTTCCGCAAAACAGCAACACCAACCGGTTTTGCATCAAGAACACCGGTTCTCACCCGGCCATGTTTACTTCTGCGACCAACAGCTTGCCCACGGGCATCAATGCCCAGACGATAACTCCCGCACAATTCACGATAGAGGCTTCATACAAGGCGGAGGCCAATGCGGGATACCGGACCGTGGTCTGTCGCGATGCGCGGAATGTATCCACCGCGAATGGAGATCTGGGGGCGTTGTATCTTCAGGTCCGCCCCGACGACAGCGTGGGTATTACGTTCACGGATGTTTCGGGCTATACATATTCGGCCTTTTCGCCGCCCGGTTGGGTTTATGGTTTTAATTACGGCCCAAATCCGGAAGGCAACGGCACGCCTTGGCATAACCTGGCGGCGGTAAGTGATGGCTCGACGTTGAAGATGTATGTGAACAACGTGCTCGTGGCCTCCACTGATATGACCACCAGCGGCAGCCCCAACCGGTCGCTGGCCAAGGGCACCACCAGCGGAACCGACTGGACGGCCGGTGGCTGGGCGGTGGGGCGGGGATTGTACGCGGGCGCACACACCGACCGCGCGTTCGGTTTGATTGATGAGGTGCGGATTTCAAATTCTGCGCTGACTCCGGGCGAGTTTCTGAGTATGGCCCGGCCATCTATCGCTGGTGTTAAAGTCGCGGGCGGAACCGCGACGTTGAATGTCACGGGCGGCCAGCCGAGCGGGGCTTGTTATGTGTTGCAGTCCATCAATCCATTCTTGGCCATGGCCAACTGGACGCAAATCACCGTCAGAGCGTTCGATGCCAATGGAAAAGGTTCGTTCCCTGTCCCGGTCAGCGCGGTTCAGTCGCAGATGTTTTATGCGCTCAAGGCAGTTATCCCTCCACCCGCTCCTGGAGCACTGACTTACGAACTGGCGGGCGGTTGGGAAACCTGGCCGGCCGATGTTCGGGCGCGGATCGTTTACGCCATGGACGGGGCGGTAGCGCAATACAACCGTTACGGGACTTTCAACAAACATCTCTATGCGAACTACAATCCAGGCGTGCCTACGGCCCAGGGCAACTACAATGGGTGGATTGATTTTGGCGCGAACGCCGGCTTCCAACAATACCGCCCGGCACTCCACGAAGTCGCCCATACGCTCGGGGTCGGCACGACTTGGCAATGGGGTGCCAACCTTTCCGGTGGCGTGTGGACAGGAGCCAGCGGCAATCAACAGATTAAGGCGTTCGATGGTCCCGGTGCCTTTGTAAATTCAGACGGCACACATTTCTGGGGCGGCGGCGGCGGCGGACCCTATGGCTTGAACTATGATAACGAAGGCAACACGGAAAACTATCGCCGCCATGTGCTCATGGTCGCCGCCTTTCGTCGGGATATGGGCATCGAATGACAATTCCTGTCACTCGCGTTTAACGATTGTGCCGAGCCTAAATAATCTTCGCGCATCACGCTATGCTGTGGCCTGAAGATTCGCCCTTAGACAAGAATTATGAACAAATCCATTTGCCCTCAGGCGCAGGCAGTTTCCTTGAAGATTAACCGATTTCTCACCGACTTCCCCCGCTTTGCCCTTAGGAAAAGCGGGTTCTGTTTCCTGACCCTTGCACTGCTGGTCCTCTCCGGGCTTCGCGCCGGTGCCGTCTCCATTAATGTGACCAACGCCTCGTTTGAAAGTCCGAACATGACGGCGACCTCTCCGTTCTACCAGACGTTCCCGACGGCCTTAAGTATTGGTGCTTGGATAGGCAATGGTGCGGGAACCTTTCAAGCCGTGGTGGCGACGAATCATTATGGCGTAACGCCGGTGGGAATGGATGCCAAACAGTTCGGTGACGCGAGCGGGGCCTCTGGCGGCGGGATGTTTCAGGACGCCGCGCCGTATAACAATCTGGGCGATCCCAGCCTTTACTGGCAAGCGGGCCAGAATTATACCATGACGATCGGCGTTTTTCTGCGGAGCGACAGTGTTCCTGGAACGGGACGCTCAATGGATGTCCGGTTGTTTTACCGCACTGCACAAGGCGCGGGTGCCAATATCTTGAGCGCCCGGACACTTATCGTGGGAAACAGCACACTGTCCACCAACGCCATAACTGATTACACGCTGACTTGGATGGTGCTGCCGGGATCGCCGGAGGTCGGCAAGCCGATTGGTATTTGGTTTGCGTCCGGAACAACCGGCTCGGGTGGCACGGGTGACTGGGGTTTTGATAATGTCCGTTTGAGCAGTGTGACCACGCCCGCCAGCACCTGGAG
>JANPGB010000360.1:0-2059 GCA_031423695.1 Verrucomicrobiota bacterium | reverse complement strand
GAACTCCTCGCGCCGCGAGGAGTCAGCGCCGCGTTCAGCGGCGCAAGGGCCAGGGCTGGAGCACGCGTTACGAACGTTCCGGTCGCCTGCTCCGCAGGCGAGGTTGTCGCGGCGCGACAACCGCTACCTTGGTTGCGTCCCGCAGCGCCTGCTGATTCCGCCTGCTGATTCCGTTTGCGATTCGTCCCGGTTTTTGGCACAAGCAACGGCGCAAATATGAAACCCTTGCCATTATTCTGCTTCGCCGCGCTGGCCGCGCTGATCGGTGCGGGCTGCGACAAGCCTGACTCCTCCGCCTCCCGCCCCACCGTGGCTTACTCGCTGACAAGCCAGACCGTGGCGCATTTTCATTGGCGTGGAAAAAAGCAGTTGGCCACCAACACCAACGCCGCCGCCCTGATGCGCATCTGGAACCAGCCGGAAAGCGCGGCCGTCGAGGCTCAGGCGCTCGACAAGCTTTCCACCGCTCCGTGGCGCCTGCTGCCGCACGTCGCCACCACCAACTTCACCGCCGCCGCGCCGCTGCTGCGCCGCCTGCTCGACGACTGCGTGCAGTCGGAAAGTTATCTCGAAGTCCGCGCCGCGACCAACCAGCCGGGCGAATTCGCCTTCGCCATCCAATTGCCGGCCGACCGGGCTGCCTTGTGGAACACCAATCTCTCTGCCGTGTTCGAATCCCTGACCGGCCTGCGGGTCGAGCCGACCGAGAAAGGCTGGGTGCTGAAAAAGCATGAAACCCCCAACCGGATCGAACTCACCCGCGTCGGCGGCTGGGTCGTCTTCGGCCTCGGGCAGGATCAGAACGCGCTGTTCGGGGACTTCGTGGCGCGCATTCTCCGGGATCACACGCCCATCGCCCGGGCCTCGGTGGACTTCTGGGTGGATGGTTCCGTGGATCTGCCGCGGCTCGTCGAGGCGTTCAAGCTCGACTGGCGGCTGCCGGGCGATCTGTCCAAAATAGCCTTCAATTACGTGGGGGACGGCCAGAACCTCCAGACGCGCGGCACGCTGAACTTCTCCCAGCCGTTCGCCCAGCCGCTGGAACCGTGGAATGTTCCGACCAATCTGATTCGCGGCGGCATCGGCAGTTTCACCGCGCTGCGCGGCCTCGCGCCCTGGCTGGATGCGCAAAAAATCTGGCACGACCTCGATCTCGGCCCCGCGCCCAACCAGCTCTTTGTCTGGGCCGGCTACGGCATCCCCATGCAGACCCTTTTTGCCTTTCCCGCCGCCGCCGCCACCAACCGCCTCGCGCAAATCACCAACTCGCTCATCCAAAAAGCGAGTCCGTGGCTGGTGGCCAACCGTGCCGGCCAGCTCGAAGCGTCGGCGGATTTTCAAGGGTTAAGCTGGACCGGCCTGCCGTTTCTCGTGCCATACCTGCGGCCGTTCGAAGACTATGTTTACGGTGGATTTTTCACCGCCCCCGTCGGCAAATTTGGGCTGCCGCCGGAGATGCTGCGGGAACTGAACCGGACGAACACGGTGTATTATGACTGGGAACTCACCGGCCCGCGCATCGAATCCTGGTTGCTCATTGGCCAGAGCCTGCGCGTCACCTTGCACAAATCCCAGTTGCCGCCCTCGCCCGCGCTGGACTGGCTGCAGGCCAACAAGGAGACCTTGCGCAATTGCGTGACCGTTGCCACCCGCTCCGGGGCGGATCAACTCAGCCTCAGCCGCACTTCCTACGGTGTGGGATTCACCGCGTTTGAGTTGCACCTGCTCGCCGACTGGCTGGTCTCCGCGGATTTTCCGGCCGGACTGAACACGTTTCGTGGGCGTGTGCCCGCGGTGAAGCCCGGTTCCGGCGCGCTGCCTGCCGCCGCTCCTGCCCCCAAGCAGTGAGAGGGATGAAAGGGCGCACGGATTCGCCCCGGGCCTTTGATTTAGCCAGGGATGTCCCGCAGCCCGTGGGTGTCGGAGAGAAATCGCTCCTTCCCCGCCCCGGGTGGGCGCCATTATTCCTGCCATGATCTCCCCGCGAAGAACGGTGCAGGGCGTGCGCAATTGAACTTTAACGCGGAGCGCGGACAGCCATGTCCGCGCAAACCGAACG
>JANPGB010000359.1:0-1657 GCA_031423695.1 Verrucomicrobiota bacterium | reverse complement strand
GTCCGACGAACATCAACCAGGTGGGGACCCAACGCCCTCTCCCCCCATCGCCCGGTTCAATTGGTGAAACGACCCCAGCTTGTCGCGGTGCGATAGCGCAGGCCGGAGGGGGTTGTCACGAGCGCGTAAAAAGGATGCAGCCCCGCACCCAGGCTGGGACCGATGACGGTGAACGTGACCGTTGGCTGGTTGCTGACCGATCCCAACGCTCCGCCGGTGCTGAACAGGGTGATGGTGCTGATAAGGTTGGTATTGGATGCGACCTGCAGGTGGTAAGTGCCTTGCACGGGGGCTGAGGCGGGCAGGTCGAGCAGGTTCAGAGTCGCACTTAACGAGCTGTTCTGGACACGGACAGGCAGGGTGATACGAGTCTGAGTCCGCACGTTGCTGCCCTCATAAGCCACGGCGGTCAATTCGTGAAAACCATCCGCGAGGTTGGTCGTGTTCAACAGGAAATTGACGGCCAGATTGGTGGTTCCGGTGGTGACATAAAGATGATTGCGTGGCAGCAGATCCGGGAGGTTGTCCTTCAGTTGAGTGGCCGTCGTCGGACTGAGCTGCAAAGTCGAAGAGCCCGACAGGCGGACCTGCATGGCGGCGGCGCTGAGACCTGGACTGCGCGCCCGGACGTTGAAATAACCCTGGACCCAAACCTCGGCATCCACCCCGTCTGCTCCCTGCAAGGCGGCGGAAGAATGGATAAGACCCACCAATTGCGCCGCCAGGAGCCAGGGTGTCCCGGGGGAGGGCGGGTTCGTGACCGACAGACTGACCATCGTGCCGTTCACTTTGGTGACGGTGATTTGCAGCCAGTCGCCGGCCTGGGTCGTGCCGCCCGCGTTGCACGTTTTGATTCCGAATGCCGGTGATTCCAGGAAGGCATTGCGGCTGGCGTTGAGAAAAGTCGTCAACGCACCGGCGGTGCCGGCGGTGCTGCCGGTCAGATGGGGCGCGGACGAGTTCGTGGGCGCCGGATTGCCAGGTGAATTGGTGAGCGACAAATGCAAGGCGGTGGGGGGGCCGAGGCGACTGCTGGTTGTGGATTTTAATTCTACGCGGTCACCATGTGCGACGGCGGTGATCGTTGGCGAGTTCGCGTTCACGAGTGCCGCCAGGTTGCTGGCGATCGAGGCTAGCGTTGCATTGACGGGCACAAGATAGGCCAGCGGAGTACCCGGCAAATTCAAATTCAGGATATTGCCGGCGGCCGGCGCGAGCTGGGTCGGCGTTTGAAAGAATTTCCCGTCCACAAACAAATCCACCTGCCGGAGCGGATGGCCGGAATCGGCGGCGTTAAATTGAACTCCAAGCTGCGGCGTGCCGCTCAAGAGAGCATTCGAGCTGATACCCGTCCAATGGCCTGTGGCCGGCTGTTGAAAAGGCGCGGCGAGCGGTTCGCCCACGATCAGACCCTGGTACGGCACGCGGATGCTTTGGTAATAGCACTCGGCCAGGCTGAAGCCGCGGGCCTGATAAAAATAAACCTGGGGATCGGGAAATTTTTGATCGTCCGCCATGGGCTCGGTGACGGTACCATAACTCCCGGAGGCTCCGGCGTTGACGAATGCCAGCAGCGAGGACTGGCCGTTCGGACCGAAAATGATTCCGCCGAAGGAGGTTAGGCTGTCCGCCATCGCCCCCGGCACGAAGGTTCCGG
>JANPGB010000358.1:0-5547 GCA_031423695.1 Verrucomicrobiota bacterium | reverse complement strand
GTCCCGGGTGTGGTACTTGAGTTCGCCGCTCCACTCGTTGCTGGTCTGCACGGCCTGCATGGGTGCGAGGCAGCTGGAACGATCCACGTAGAGATTTAATTTCCCGGTGGTCTGGCCCTGCGCCTCCGCCGCGCTCCAGCCAAACAGTTTTTGCGCGCCCTGGTTCCAATAGGTGATGCGGTCGGAAAAATCCCGCACGAAAATCGCCTCGCCGGTGACGTCCAGCAACGCCGCCTGCGCGCGGATCTGTTCGTCGGCGCGGATGGCCTGGGTGATGTCCTCCAGGCACACCAGCACGCGCAACAGTCCGTCCACCTGGATGCGCTCAGTGGAGACCAGCAGCGCCACCTCATCCAGGTTGCCGTCCCGGAGCAGCGGCTGGTTCAGGCGGACACGATGCCAGCTCCTGCCGGTGATGAAGGTTTCGTTCACCGCGCGGTGCAACTCGGATTCAGCCCGGGGATCCGCCGCCGGCCCGGGGAGAAAATCGTCCACGCTCAAGCCGGCCAGCTCATCCTGCCGGCAGCCGGCCAATTCCGCGGCGGCATGGTTCGCCCGCAGGATGCGAAAATCGTCGTCAAACAGGCACATCACGTTCGGCGCCCGGTCGTACACCGCCGCCAGTTCCGCCTCGCCCCGGCGCACGGCCTCGCGCGCCTGCAGGCGGTCCACCAGCGTGGCGAGATAATTGGCCAGGCTGGCCGCCTGCGCGATGGCGAGATCCTCGACCGCGATTTTTTGACCATGGGCCAGGCTCAAGGTTCCGATCACGCGATCGTTGGTCTTGATTGGGAGGCACAGGAAGGTCTGAACGTTGAGCCGGCGCAGGATTGGGGCGGCGTGTTCGCGCCGGCTGGCGGCATCGGTTTCCACCAGGACCATACCGGTGCGGGCGACTTCGCCCGACAGCGTGACATCCATCGGCACTTCAAAGGGCACGGGCAGGCCGTGGAGCTGCATGCCATGCACGCCGCGAAACACCATCACGGACTTTTCAAAATCGCAGAGTTCGATGGCCACGATGGGGAAGCCGGTGATCTCGGCGGCTTCCCGGGCGATGGTGTCGAAAATGTCCTGCTCGCTTTTGCCGGACAGGGTCACCTCGGAAATTTTTTGCAACGCCGTCAGCTGCCGGTTGCGCCAGCGCAGCTCGCGCTCGGACTGGCGGGACGCCGTGATGTCGAGGGCGGTGATGGTCAGGCCCGCCGCGGCCCCGGACAGGTTGATGCGGCTGAACCCGAGCAGCACGTCCAGCCATTTCCCATCCTTGCGCTGCCAGCGGGTGGCGGCCGTGTAGGACCCCTGCGAGGGGAGCGCCTCAAAGGGCTCGGTGCGGGCGCGGTTCAAGTCCACCGGCGTCGCGAAGAGGAAGCTCTCCGGCTGGCCGATCAAGTCGCCGCGCTCGTGGCCGGACATCTCACACCAGCGGGAATTGACGTGGGTGAACACGCCGTTGGTGACGACACAGATGCCGACCGGGGCCGCGCGGAAAATGCTTTCGAGCGTGGCCGCGTCGGCGATCGTGCTGGCGCTGTGTTCGGAGTCGCCCAGCCCGGCAAAAAAAATCTTCGGGCCGGGCGGAGTGGACATTTCGGTCCGGCTCAAACCAGCCCCTCCAGCACATGGGGCAGCCGTTCGAGGCTGCGATGCAACGAGGCCTTCGCAATGGCCCGCTCGGCGTCGTGGGCGTCGGGCAGCAAGACGGCCCAGCCGGCCGCGGCCAGACACTGCTCGGCCGTCACGGGCAGGTAATTCCCGCTGCAACCGATGTTTTCCCGCCGCAACAAGAGGTCCGCGATCTGCACCGACGCCACGATGGGTGCAAAGTGCCCCGCCTTTTCCGGGTGATGATGGAACCGTGCCGAATGGATCATCAACTCGGGCAGCCGATGCCGTTCGAGATACAGCGCGCCCAGTTCGGCATGATCCACGCCGAGCACCTCATTTTCAATTTCACAAAGCTCGCGGACACCTTCGAGCGCCTGGCGATGGATTTCCGCAAAGTGATTGGGGAACGACCAGGCCATGACAATCTTGCCCACATCATGCACGAGGCCGGCGACATAATCCGCCTCATCGGTGGAGGTGACGGCGGCGGCGGTGACCACTTCGCGCGTGAGAATGGCGCAGCCGATGGAGTGCTGCCAGAATTCGCGCCACGGAAAAGCGCACTGCTGCGTGAGCTTTTGAAAGTCCTCGATGATCGGCGTCACCATCGTCAACTGGCGGATCTGCCGCATGCCCAGATAAAACACTGCCTCTTCGACGCTGTTGACGGGATTGCTCAGGCCGTAATAGACGGAGTTGACCAGACGCAGCAGCCGGGAAGTGAGGCTCGGATCGCGCCGGATGACCTCCGAGATCTGCGCGGAGTAACGCTGGTCAACGGACAGCAGCTCCTGCAGCGCCTGATTGATGCTGTTCAGCGAGGGCAGCGAAGGGCAGAGCGCAAGCTGCGTTTCGATTTTATCCAAACTCAGCCGGGCGGGCATGCTGGGGGTCAAAATCTGGGTCATAAAAAACTAAAGCCTATGCCGAATACAGAGTCATTAATCACTTCATCGGTGTTCGCCGCACAAACTTTAGCTCGCGGGACAAACTTTCCGCTCAAGCCCCGGCACGCTTTGCCGATGTCTCAGACAAGGCAGTCCCGTGGTCTGCCGGCACCCGGCCCGGTCAGGCGCGGATGGCTCCACGGAACGAAACAAAATGTGCACGCTAATTTCAACGACCTGCCGGCGGGCCGCCGCCGGGCTCGCGGCCTGGCTGGCGACGGTCGGGGTGGCGGGCGCCGGGAGCGCCTACCTGCCCCTCACCGGGCCGACCCCGCTGCGATTTGAAGTCGCGCTGGTGCGGTCGCCAGCACCCAATCTGGCCGCCCCAACCACAAAACCGTCGGAAACATCCGCGGACAACAGTTCCGCCAACGCGGTCCCGGTCGCCGCCGTCCCAGCCCCGGCCATTCCGCCGGATGAAATCCGTTATTCAGCCGGGGAAACCAATGTGCCGCCGCCGGTCGCCGGCCAGACCGAAACCCAGACCACTGAACCGTCCGTGCTCCATGAACTGACCGCCACTCCGCAGCTCGTCACACCCCAGATGCTGGCGGAGTATTTCAGGCCCGTCGCCGCCGGGACCAATGGAGCTAGGGCCTCCATTTTTCTCCCTGTGCAGGTCAGCTTCACGCCGCCGACGGACAAGCCCGCCCCCGCGAGCCGAGCAACTTACAAAACCGAATGATCAGCCCTCGTGCCATTTTATCCGCCCGGAATTTGCCGCCGGCCCTCGTGTTGTCCGGCTTGCTCGGACTCGGCCTGTTTGGACCGCGCTCGTTGATCGCGGAAGAGTCCGCCGCGGAAAAAACCGCGGCCCCGGTCGCCGCCCCGGCCGCCCACCAACCCAACGAAGCCAGTTCCACCAAACCCGTGGACGGCGCGTTCGAACGACCCACCGCAGCGGCCATGGCGGCCGCCCAGACCGACCTGCTCAACAACAAGCTGGAGCTTGCCCGCAGTCTCCGTCTCAACAGCCTGGCCGCCCAGGCCGAACCCAGCCTGGTGGAGCTGCTCGCGGATGAAAACCCTGAAGCCATCCGGCAAAGCGCCCTGCTCGAACTGGCGCTCTGCGCCCAGGATCGGAACGACCTGCCGCGCGCCCAGCAAATCTACTCACAATTTCACAGCCGCTGGCCCAACGACGCCCGCACGCCGGAAATCCTGCTGCGGCAGGGGCAGTTTTTCCGGCAGATGGGTTTGAATTCCATGGCGCTCACCAAATTTTACGGTGTCATGACCGCCGCGCTCGCCCTGAAGACCGACAAACTTGATTATTACAAGCGCATTGTCACGCAGTCGCAGAATGAAATCGCGGAGACGCATTTCCAAATGGGGAAATTCGCCGACGCCGCCGACTATTTCAGCCGCCTGCTCAAGCAAAACAACCCCCTGCTGGACCGCTCACTCGTGCAGTACCGGCTCCTCCGCGCGCTCTCCGAACTGCGCCGCCACGAGGAGGCCATGGGCCAGGCGCAGGATTTTCTGACCCGCTTTCCGGAAGCCTCGGAGCGGGCGGAAGTGCGCTTTCTCATCGCCCACTCCCTGAAGGAGCTGGGCCGGAACAACGAGGCCTTGCAGCAGGTGCTCGCGCTGTTGCAGGAGCAGAAGAAGCAGTCGTCCGCCAGCCCGGAGGTCTGGGCCTACTGGCAGCAGCGCGCCGGCAACGAGATCGCCAACCAGCTTTACCGCGAGGGCGATTACACCAAGGCGCTGGATGTTTACATGAGCCTGGCGCAACTGGACAGCACGCCGGCCTGGCAGATTCCCGTCCAGTACCAGCTCGGGATGACCTACGAAAAACTGCAGCAGCCCCAGCTCGCTTCGCAGACCTACAGCAACATCATCAGCCGCGAACTGACCACCGGCACCAACGCCTCCCCCGGGCTCAAATCGGTTTTTGACATGGCCCGCTGGCGCATCACTTTCCTCGACTGGCAGGTGCGCGCTGAAAATTCCACGCGGGAATTCTCCGCCCCGCCCCGCACCCCCACCACCCCGGCCGATCCCCATTCTTGAAATCCTCCCATGAACCCTGACGCCACCGCCCCCGAATTTCTGCCCGCCCTCGCCCGCGACCTGCGCGAACACCTCGGCTGCTGCGAGACCGCGCTGGCCCTGGCCACCGAGGAAAACCGCGCGCTCAACACCGCCGGGGATTTTCAGCCGTTTGAATTCCACCAGAAACGCACGCGCCTCCTCGCCGGGCTCGATTCCTCACTGCTGCGGCTGCGCACCTGGCGGCTGGCCTGGCAGCAGTTCGCCCCCGCCGACCGCGAGCGCTGCGCCCAGGTGAAACCCATCTTCCAGGCCATCCAGGATTTGCTGATGCGCGTGCTGATGCTCGACCGGGAAAACCAGCAGGCGCTGCTGCGCCGCGGCCTGGTGCCCCCGAAACATTTGTCGCTTGCCGCCGGGACGCAGCCTTCGCACTATGTCTCCAGCCTGTACCGGCGTAATGCCGCTGCGGGCTAAACTATGCCGATTGAAAAAGTTATTGTCCTTGAGGACGACAAGATCGTCCGCAATAACCTTGAACAAGTCCTCCGCCGCAAACGCTATGACGTGGCGGCGGCTTCCACCGTCGCCGAGGCGCAGGAGTTTTTAGACAAGGATAATTTCGACGTCATCTTCCTCGACGTCCGCCTGCCTGATGGCGACGGCACCGAGCTGCTCAAGCTCATTCAGCAGCGCCCGGTCAAGCCCCTGTGCATCATCACGACCGGCTTCGGCACCGTCGAATCCGCCGTGGAGTGCATGAAGAACGGCGCGTTTGACGGTGCCGAAGCCGGTGGTGATGATGCACAGCGGTTTGACCGGACGCTGCTGGATCAGCTTGAGCAGCTCGGTGCCGTCGCCATCGGGCAGGCGGACGTCGAGGAAGATGACGTCGAAGTTGTCCTTGTCCAGGTATTCCTGGGCTTCGGCGATGGTGGAGGCCGCAGCCACGTCGTAACGTTTGCGGCGGAGGACTTGTTAAAGGTTATTGAGTACG
>JANPGB010000357.1:0-1527 GCA_031423695.1 Verrucomicrobiota bacterium | reverse complement strand
GAGCGCCCCGCTCGCTTCGAGTTGAGAATCCGACCGCTGATCGTGTCGTATTCCAGGGTTTCTTCAAACAACGTTGAGAGATTGATGAGTTGCATCAGTTCGGTCATCGGCCCGCCGATTTCGAAGCTGGAGAATGTCGTGCCATTGCCTTTGCAGGCTTCGACCCATTCGCGATGATGGTCTGCATTTGCCGGCAATGTCTGCGGCGGACCATGTTTCACGTCCTCAAACTTTTCTTCCGGCAGCAAGACGAAGTTAGTGTTCCATGGATTGTCTGAGTAGATCGAGCCTTTCGCGCCCACGAGCAGATCGCCCCACTTGCCTTGCGGGTAGCCGAGCATCAGGTCGGGCGACGGTTTGCTTCCCACGTTCAACGTCAGCCTGGCTGGTGGTAAGTCACCGCGCGCCGGGAGGTCAACCAACACTTGCATCGTGCGAGGATAACCTTCTTCGTTGCGCTCGGAGGGAAGGGATTCGACGCGAATGACAACTTGCTTTGCGCCGCCGACTGGCGGCGAATTCCACAACTGCTCCAGCTTGAGGGCGCGGAACATAATATTGCCGGTGTGACAACCGAAGTCGCCGATGATGCCGCTGCCGAACGCGCGCCAGCCGCGCCATTTTCCTGGAGCATAACTGGGGTAATACGCGCGATACTCCGCCGGCCCAAGCCACAAATCCCAATCCAACGTGACCGGAACAGGCGGATGCTCGGACGGTCGAGCCATTGGCCCGTTGCCATTCGGAAACCACACGTGTGCTTCGCGGATGTCACCGATCGCGCCGCTCCAGGCGAGCTCCACCGCGCGGCGCAAGCCATCAGAAGCCGATCCTTGATTGCCCATCTGTGTGACCACTTTGTATTTGCGGGCCAGATCGCGAAGCACGCGGGCTTCATGCACTGTGCGCGTCAACGGTTTCTCGCAATAGACATGCAGGCCCCGTTGAATCGTTGCTGCTGCCGCCACGGCGTGGGTGTGATCTGGTGTGGCGACGATGACGGCATCAATGCCTTTGCCCATCACATCAAACATCCGGCGGAAGTCTTTGAACTGCTTCGCTTGCGGATACGTCCTAAAATCGCGCGCCGCTCCGTTTTGATCCACATCGCAAAGTGCCACGATGTTCTCTCCCAGTTTGGCCACGGCCGTGTGATTTGCTCGTCCGCGTCCAGCGGCGCCGATGACCGCGACATTCAGCTTGCAGTTGGCTTCGTAGGCGAATGCAGTCCGGCTGTTCGGAAGGATGAGCAGCCCCACCCCGCCGATGGCTGTGCTGCGGAGGAAACTCCGGCGTGAGAGCGGTGACTTCAAACTGATGGGAGTATTTTGATCTGCTGATTTCGTTTTCACGTTTGTGCGATGCGATTTGGGGTGCTTTGGTGAACTGTGATTACTTGGTGTACTTGTCCAAAGCTTTCATCGTTTCGTCGAGGCAATACTTGATGTAGTAATCCGGTTTGTCAGGATTTGCCTCCTTGTCCAGCGCACTCAACGCCACTTCGGCGGCTTTGGCTTCCTTGAAGAA
>JANPGB010000356.1:0-1521 GCA_031423695.1 Verrucomicrobiota bacterium | reverse complement strand
GCCTCGCGCGCAGTGGCGGTTGTGCCAGTCACCCTCTCAACGAACTGGAACGGCAGCCAGCCCATTCCCGACAACAACGCCAGCGGCGTGGCTTTCGCGTTCAACTTCTCCGGTCCAGGCCCGCTGGTCATCACCAACGTCACGGTGGATTTGACCATCGCCGGCGGCTGGAATGGCGACCTCTATGCCTACCTCTCGCACGGCAGCGGTTTTTCCGTGCTTCTCAACCGCATCGGGAGCACCTCTGGCAATCCCGGCGGCTCGGGCGTTTCGGGCATGAACGTGGAGTTCTCCGACAGTTATCTGACCGACATCCACACGGTGACCGGCAATCCGCTGACGGGGAACTTCGCGCCGGACGGACGTTTCGTAAATCCCTTCACCGCGCTCGACACGGATCCGCGCACCGCCATGTTCAGCAGCTTCAACGGCCTTGATCCCTATGGCTCCTGGACGCTTTTCTTCGCCGATGTCTCGCCGCTCGCCAGTTCCACCATTCAAAGCTGGACGGTAAACCTTGGGGTCACGGTGCCGGAGCCCGGCAGCGCCACGCTGGTGGGACTGATGATCGCGCTTGGCTGGTTTCGCCGTGCGCGGCTGGCGCGCTAGTTTGGGCGAATGGGGTTGAAACGTCTCCCTGGAAAAACAAAGCGGGCGCTGGCGTTACACACGGATTTTTTTGCCAGCGCCCGGTTTTTGTTCTAACGCAAAAAATCTACCCCTCGAGGGGAAATTAACAAGTGACAATTTCGCATCATTTTGGAAACCGGATGAAATGCTTTGACACGAATTGCACGAATTATCACGAATCAGATTTGATTCGTTTGAATTAGCGCAATTCGCATCAGAACTCTCAGTGTTCTTTGTGTTCTCTGCGGCCAGCTCCGGGTTACGGGTTCAACTTCCCGGCCGCCGGCTCGCCAGAAACATCAGCAGCGAGAAGGCCGCAAACACGCCCGGCGCAAAGCGCTCCTCCAGGCTCATGGCTTTGCCGCCCCAGAAGGAAAGGCCGTTCGCCAGCACGTAGGCGGCCCAGATATGGCCGACCTTGCGCTGCGGATTTTTCCACAGCTCGACCAGGCCCGGAACTCCCGCAATGCAGATCCCCAGCGTGGTCGCCACGGTCGCCGCGGCCGACCCGCCCAGTTTCCAGCCGACAAGACAGCCAATCACCAGCGCCAGGATCACGGTTTCAAATCCTCTCCACACAAACCGCCCTTTGACGAGCAGCAGCACCGCCATGAAGGCGTCGCCAATGGCGAAGCCCAGCGACACGAGGTAATTCCCGTGCTGTTCAAACAGGCTGACCGTCAAGATGAGATCGAGCGCGGTCCACAGAAACCACATGGCGAAACTTTGCCCGGCTCCACCATCCTTCATGGCCACGACCAGCAGGGGAATAAAAAGCAGCAGCACCAAAACTCCGCCAACCGTTTTCAGAACCTCGTGAAAATCCATGGCGGCTCAGACGATTTCCACCGGACATTTCGGGAGCGCGTCGAGAAACGCCTGGCCGTATTG
>JANPGB010000355.1:0-5315 GCA_031423695.1 Verrucomicrobiota bacterium | reverse complement strand
GGTGGAGTTTGGCCGCAACGACATTTATTTTTTCTCGCTGCTCGGCTACCAGCAGCTCGACTATCCGGCCGAGCGCAGCTTCGTGTTCAATCGCACCGATCTGGAGCCGAAGTGGGGCGCGTGGCAGCCGCCCCTCCTGTGGATAACCTTTGGCCTGGTGGTCGCCGGACTGATGCTCATTTGGACGGTGCTCGCCACGATCTACTGTGTGCCGGTGTGGCTCGCGGGCTTTTTCGCCAACCGCCATCTGAGTTTCGGCGCGAGCTGGAAGCTGGCCGGCGCCGCGCTGATGCCCGGCGCCCTGCTGTTGACTGCGGCAATTTTATTTTACGGTCTGGGCGCGCTGGATCTGGTGCAACTGGCGGCTGCGTTCGCGGCACACTTTCTCATCGGCTGGATCTATTTGCTGGCCGCGCCGCTGTTCGCGCCAAAACTGGAAGCCATCACGGTGACGGATAAAAATCCGTTTGCCGGATCGCCAAAGTGAGCGACGGTGGGGCCGGATCCTCCGTGAGCCAAAAACGCTGCGGGCTGATCCCTGCCACATGACACCATGAAAACCGCAATCGCCACGGGCCTGATTTCAGTTCTGCTCGCCTGGGAAAGCTGCGCCACCCCGGAGGCTCAAACCAAACCGCGGAAGCACCCGGAGCAAATCCTGGGCGCGGCGCGGATCGAACGCGACGTGGTTTATGGACAGGCCGGGGAAGTGGCCTTGAAGATGGATTTGTATTTCCCCGGCCACCCTTGGAGCAATTCGCTGCCTGTCGTGATGTATGTCCACGGCGGCGGCTGGGTGATGGGCGACAAGGACATGGTGAAATTGATGCCGTGGCCCGCAGAACTACTGCAACGCGGCTATGTCGTGGCCACGATCAACTACCGCCTGGGCTCCGAATACAAATTCCCGGCGATGATCGAAGACGCCAAATGCGCCGTGCGATTCCTGCGCGCCCACGCCAGGGTCTTTGATCTGGGCCCGGATCGCATCGGCGTCATCGGCGATAGTGCGGGCGGACAACTCGTCTCGCTGCTCGGCCTGACCGGCGCCAGCACCCAGTTCGACGGCAGCGGCGGCTGGAATCATTTCTCCTCGGGTGTTCAGGCCGTGGTGGACCTGTATGGTCCCACGGATTTTACCGCCCCTTCCGCCAGCACGAGCTTCATGAGCCGGAGGATTTTGAAAGCGGCGTTTGGGACGAGCGCCAAGGACGCGCCGATTCTCAGGCAGGCCAGTCCGATGAATTATGTCACCACCAACGCGCCGCCGTTCCTGGTGGTGCATGGCGATCACGACACGATGGTGCAGCTCAAGCAGTCCGAAAACCTGAACGAGGCGCTGCAGGCGGCGGGCGGCTCCTCCACGCTCCTGGTGGTGACCAACTACTCGCATGGATTCACGCCGTGGCGGTTGACGGCCAGTCCGGGTCCGGCGGCGCTAGCGAAAATCGTTGCCGATTTCTTCGACCGAACTTTGCGGTAGCGGCGGCGGTTGTCGCGCGGCGACAACCGCGCAGGGCGCGGAGCTTCACCCCGGTTTTTACAAGGCGGGCTCCCGTCCGAAGCGACCAGGCCGAGACGGTGCAAATGGAACGCCGGGCGTCTGGCGGCGGTCCCGGAGTGAATCAAGTTGGATCGGGGCGGGCTGTGTGCCCCTGCCGAAGCCGATGGGGCTTCGCTCAGGACCGATGGGGAAAAGGTGGAGGAACTTCGAGCTGGCGCTCAGGAGAAGGAGGACCAGGCGGCGGCGGATTTGCTGGTGTAGGTGCGGTGGAGGCGTTTGAGATTGTGGCCGGCGGAGTCCAGTTGTTCGAGGCGTTCCTGCGCGGTTTCCCGGACCGACTTGAGCAACGTGTGGTTGCGCTTCTCCAACTCGATCAGTTCGTAAATGGTGGCGTTGACCTGTGCCTCACGCTCGCGACGGGCGGCCCCCAATTTCTTCCATTCGCTGCGGGCGGCGCTGGTCAGTTGCGTGATGCGCGACTGGACGTGTTGGAGAGCCTTCTGGCAGGCGGACAGGAGGCTCCAGTCGCAAGCCTGAATGGCCAAGCTTTCGGCTTCGGCGAGGCGCCGCCATTCCTGGTAGGCGGCGGAGAGTTCGTGATCAGCGCTCATATTAAATTATTTTCAAGCCGTGGCGAAGGCGGCGTCGGTGGAGGGGACGAATGCCCCGGCGTCCGGCGTGGACTGCCCGGCCAGCATGGCGGCCCAGGCTTCGCGCAGTTCAGAGAGGTGAACGATGACTTCCCGCACGCCGGCCGATTGCTTGTGCAGGTTGCTCTCCCAGAGTCGCCGGTCGAAGTATTCGTAGAGCTGGCGCAGGGTGGTGGCGCATTCGCCGCCTTGCTCCATGTTCAGCGCGTAATTGAGTTCGCGGATGATGTCCTGCGCGCGCTGAAGATTGTTGTGGATGGTCATGTTGGCCTCCGCCGGGTCGGGGATGTCAAAGCCCGGCAGCGAGCGTTCGAGGGAACGGATCGCGCCTTCATAGAGCATGAGCACGATTTGCCCGGGCGGGGCGGTGAGGGTGGCGATCTTACGGTACGAGTTCAGGTGATTCGCGGCGCGCATGTCGGGAATTTGTTACGGCAAACAGGGGGTGAAACGACGTCGGTGATTTACTGGAGATTGTGTACGGCGAGCAGGGTGGCAATCCGGTCCAGCAGTTCCTGCGGGGGGTAGTTCGGATTGGTGAGGAGCGATTTGGCCAGGGCGACCTTGTCCACGCGGGCGGGTGGCACGTCGCGCAACCGGGCTTCCAGCGAGGCGGTGGAGGTGAACGACGTGGTGTCGGTCGAGACCTGGGCGTCGGCGGGGCGCGTGACCGTCGGTTGGCTGACTTCGCCTTTGGCAATTCTGCTCGTGTTAAAATCTATTTGCATAACGGCTCCATTCTGTTCGGCAGCCTTCTTCCCATCTGCCTCTGAGTTTGTATCGGTGGCTTTTGGAAATACTTTAGAATGTTTATCACCGGCCGGGCAGGGTGGCCAGGAGCCGGGCGGCAGCGTATTGGCCGAACTGCCGGGGGGAGTTGCGGATGCTCCAGCCATCCGGCTCGGCCGGCCGCAGGGTGCTGGCTTGATAATGATAGGCGGCGTTCAGCACGGTCTGCTGGCCCGCGTCAAACACCTCGTCCGCCGCCCAGAGAATCTGCCGCGTGCGGGTGTCCACCATTTTGAACCGCCAGCCGATGGCCAGCGGGGCATAGGCGTGAAAGACGGTGAGCTGGCAGAACAGGACGGCATCGCAGCCGTACGTGCGTTGGAGGGAGTCAAAAAATTCAACGGGCAACACTTCCGTGCCAGTCCAGCTGGAGCGGCCCGTGCGGCTGCGGAGATTTTCGCGGTTCACGGCCACGACTTCGAATTTTTTCAGCTTGGCCAGTTCGGCGAGGAGCACCGGGTTGAGCGCAGTGCAGCCTTCGGGCAAATTCGCGTCCAGCTCCTGGCAGGCGAGGGGCAGGACCGCCACGCGCTGAAGTCCGATGGGAAGATTGCGGGGGTAGGAGAAAACATTTTCGGGCCGATACTCCGGAGCCAGCACGCCGAGGTTCCGAGCCTGGGTCGCACAGCCGGCCAGAAGGGCGCAGGCGGCGAGCAGGGCAAGGCGGGTGGTGGTGGAAAAGTTCATCGCAGGTTTAGAGGCTGCCCTTGTTGATGGCCTGGGTCAGGTAGTTCAACTGCTGGGTGATCTGGGCCTGCGCCGTTTCCATCGCTTGGAACGCAGTGGTCCAGTGGGCGCTGTCGGCGGCGATGGTTTTTTCGAGCGCGGCGATTTGCGCGTCAATGCTGGTGCTTTGCTTGGTCAGGTTGGCCACATGGGTGGTGAGGGTGCCGGAATCGCCGATCGTGCTGGTCAGATATTTGTCGAGCTGCACGGCCAGGCCATTGGTGGAATCGCTGAAGAGGTTTTGCACCTGGTTCAAGCTGTTGGCCAGCGCGCTGTCGAGCGCGGCGGAATCACCCAGCTCGATGGTGTTGTCCTTGCCGTTGGTTTTGATGCCCAGGCTGGCGAGTTGGTTGAGCGCGCCGGTGAGGGCGGCGACGGGGGAGAAGCTCAGGGCACGCAGATTCTTGATGATGCCGTTGGCGTCGGGATCCGCGGCCAGAATGCCGGCGGTCACATTGCCGGTGGAATCGGTGGAGCTGGCGGTCTGCGTGCTGATGTAAGTCTGCACGGTGTTGTAATCCTTGATGAACGATTCAATCGCCGTTTTGATTTTGGAGGTGTCGCTGCCCACCGTGACGTTGGTGGTGCCCGTGTTCAGCACATTGACGGTCAGTCCGTTGATGCTGGAGCTGTCGGCCGTGATGGTGTTGCCCTGGCTGACGAGCTGCGGGCCGCCGTTCAAGGAGTAGAGGAGATTTTTTCCATGCGTGAGCGCGCTGCCGGCCAGCCCGGTGGCGGCGAGGAAATTCCCTTTGACGTCAGCCATGACGATGTCGGTGTCGCCGGTGTTTTTGTTGGCGAGCACGAAACGGTCGTTGGACGCATCGTAAGTGGCGGTGACGCCAGCGGAGGAATTGTTGATGCGCTCGAGAATGTTGTCGAGGCTGTCCGTGCCGGCGTTGTAATTGACGATCACGCCATTGATGCTCAGGGCGCCCTGGGCATAAACGCCCCCGAGGCGCGCGGCGCTGGTCACACTGTTGCTGCTATTGGCGGTCAGCCCGGCGACGGATAAAAAGTTGCTCGTGTCGCCGCCAGCTCCCAGGGTAATGGGGTTGGTCGTGTCCGTGCTGGTGAAATTTATCTTGTCGGCGGCGGCATCATAACTGGCGGTGACCTTGTTGCCGGTGGCCGTTGCAATGTTGCTGAACACGGTTTGCAGGGAGTCGCCCGCGCCCACGCTGACCTGGACTCCGTTGATGGTGAAGGTGCCGGCCGTCACCGCCGTGCCGAATCCCGCCGCGACACCCGCCAGGAGCTGCTCGGCGTTGCTGCCGTCACCGGTGATCGGCGTGGCCATGCCGGTGCGGGTGATGAAGGCGCCGACGCCACCCACGGCAGCCGCGCTGACGGCGGTGCCATTGGGGTTGCTCGCGAGTTTGGTGACGGCCAGAAAATTACTCGTATCGGCGGCGTCGCCCAACGTCAGCGTCTGGCCGACGGCGGCGGTGAGCGTGACTTTATCCGTGGCGGCGTTGTAGCGGGCGCTGACGGTGTTGCTCGTGGCGGTGGCGATTTTGGTGAAGACGGCATGCAAGCTGACGTTCGCGGCGAAGGTGACCTGCTTGCCGTTGATGGTGAATGTGCCGGCGGTCACCGCGGTGGAAAAGCCGGTGGCGGGGTCGGCGGCCGGCTGGGTGGAGGGG
>JANPGB010000354.1:0-12160 GCA_031423695.1 Verrucomicrobiota bacterium | reverse complement strand
GTCAAATCCCAAATCCACGCCGGCGGTCGCGGCAAGGGAACTTTCAAGAGCGGCTTTCAAGGCGGTGTCGAGCAGCGGGTCGCTGATCTTGAGCTTGGAGAGGACGTCGTCGCAGGCCTGCTTGATGATCTTGGCGCGCGGGTCGTAATTTTTATAGACGCGATGGCCGAAGCCCATGAGTTTCTTGCCGCTCTTCTTGTCCTTCGCGGCGTTGATGAACTTCGAGCCGTCATCGCCGGAGGCGTGAATCTCGTCGAGCATTTCCAGCACGGCCTGGTTCGCGCCGCCGTGCAACGGGCCCCAGAGGGCGCACACGCCCGCCGCGCAGCTCGCGAACATGTTGGCCTTGCTGGAGGCGACCATGCGGACGGTGGCGGTGGAACAATTTTGTTCGTGGTCGGCGTGCAGCAGGAAAATCAAATCCAATGCGCGTACCACGACTGGATCCAGCGGATATTCCTCGTAGGGATTCGAGAACATCATGTGCAGGAAGTTCGCGGTGTATTTGAGGGCGGGCTTGGGATAATTGATCGGCAGCCCGCGCGATTTGCGGAACGCGAAGGCGGCGATGGTGCGCACCTGCGAGAGCAGGCGGGCGGCCTCGACTTCAAAGTGTTTCTTGGGGTCGCCGGAGAGCAGCTCCGGATAAAAGCAACTGACGGCATTGATCATCGAGGAGAGGATCGCCATTGGATGCGAGCTGGTGGGGAAACCCTCAAAATGGAACTTCATGTCCTCATGGAGGAGTTCGTTCGCGGTGAGGAGATTGGAAAACCGGGTCAGCTCCGGACTGGTCGGCAGCCTGCCGTTGATCAGCAGATGCGCGACTTCGATGAACGAGGATTTTTCGGCGAGCACTTCAATGGGGATGCCGCGATAGCGCAGGATGCCTTGGTCGCCGTCGATGAAAGTGATCGCGCTCCGGCACGAACCGGTGTTGCCGTAGCCGTCGTCCAGGGTGATGTAGCCGCTCTGCGCGCGCAATTGGGAGACGTCCACGGCGCGTTCCTGTTCCGAACCTTCGAGGGTGGGCAGGGTGTAGGTTTTCCCGTTTAATTTTAATTCGGCGGTGTTGTCCATAATCTAAAACGACCCGTGTCATCCACGATGGGCAAAAACTATTCGATAAAAAAGTGGCAGGCAACTGCAATTCCTTGCGCGCGTTGACTCAGATTAAATGACACCGGGGGTTGTTGGCTGAGGGGTGAAAAAAGGCGGCGTCGACTCGTGAACAAAAGAAGCCGGGAAAAGCCGTTGCGAATCAACATGAGCGCGGCGGTTAAGACTGACCGGTTGCCCAAACCGCTTGCCCGTCGCGCGCGGCCTGGCCGCGCGGTAAAATCCCGGATGCTCGACGAGTAGTGCGAGGACTGCGGTTACGAGCGCAAGGATGACATCAAACCGCCCGCACAGGCCACCCCCAAGCAGGGGAGTTGGCTTTCGGGCCGGCCTGATCCGGTTTGTCAAAGGACTTCAATTCACCTACCTTTGCAAGAATTCAACACCTGTGAACCTTTTTCACGCCCAGTCAAACCGCGCTCGAATCCTTCACTTCTGCGCGCTGATGTCGTTTTCTCTTGCCAGCATTCTAGCGCCGGCTGCAGAAGGCCCTTCGATTCCATACAGCGTTCGGAGCTGGCAGACGGATGAGGGCATCCCCCAAAACTCCGTCCACGCCATCGCCCAAACCACCGACGGTTTCTTGTGGGTCGGCACGGAGGAAGGGCTCGCGCGATTCGACGGCGTGCGCTTCACTGCGTTCGAGGACATCCGCCCACCCCAGTTGCGGCACATCTCCGTCACCGCACTGCTGGCCGCGCCGGATGGGAGCTTGTGGATTGGCACCGCAGGCTTGGGATTGGCCCGCTGGCATCAGGGGAACCTCGAACATTGGTCGAAAACCAACGGGTTGCCGGACAACATCGTTCGTTGTCTGATGATGAGTACGAACGGAACGCTTTGGGTTGGCACCGAACAAGGCGCGGCTTGTTTTGCCCACGGGAATTTCATCAGTTTCAAGCCGCCCAAGGAGATCAATGATCCCTCCGTGACCGCAATTTGCGAGGATGGCTTGGGAATCATCCGCGTCGCCACCCGCGGCGGCTTGTGGAGCCTGGATGACCGCGGGGGCATCAGTCCCGATAATTTCAGCCTCGGCGCCATTCGTTACGGATTGAAAACCGTGTATGCCGACCACTCCAACAACCTGTGGTTCGGCGGTTCCGGCGGCTTGCGTTATGCGCGCCTGGCGGAAGCGCATCCGCAAATCCGCATCACCGACCTGCGACAACAAATCATTTCAACCGTGATGGAGGACGGTCTCGGGCAACATTGGGTGGGAACATTTCGCGGCATCGTGCGCATGCAGGGCGATCAAGTGGTGGGCTGGCCCTTGAATGAGAAATCCGCCGGGGACGCCGTCTCGGCAATTTTTGAAGACCGCGAGGGCAGCATTTGGGTGGGCGGACGCGACGGCCTGTATCGTCTCACCCCGTCACGCTTCGCGAACTACACCACCCGACAGGGATTGATCGCCAACGATGTAATGTCCGTCTGCGAGGATAAAGCTGGCGCCATCTGGATCGCCAGCTGGGTCGGGGGGTTGACCCGCATTCAAGACGGCAATATTTCACAAGTCACGAGCACAAACGGATTGACGGATGATTCGGTGTTGTCACTGAATCCGGCGCGGGACGGCGGTCTGTGGGTGGGCATGGATTTTGGTCGTGGCCTCAACAAACTGAATTCGCGATTTCAAAACGTCTTCACGCCGCCACCGGGCGTGATCAACGCGCCCATCCGGGCGATTTACGAACAGGCCGATGGCGCGCTGTGGATCGGAACCGGCAAGGGTCTGAACATCCTGCGCCGCGGGAACGTGGAGACTTTTACCACGCGCAACGGCCTGGCCGGCGACAATGTGATGGCCATCCTCGAAGACTACAGCGGCGCCATCTGGGTGGGCTCCGTCGGCGGCATCACGCGCTGGGAGTCCAACAAGATGACGCGACTCAGCACGCGTGAAGGCCTCTCCAACAATTTCATCAGCTCATTCTACGAGGACGCCCGGCACGATCTGTGGATCGGCACGAAGGGCGGCGGCTTGAACCGCTGGCGGGCCGGGCAGTTTAAACAGTACCGGGCTCGTGACGGACTGTTCAGTGACGAAATTTTTGAAATTGTCGGGGACGATTTCGGTTACCTCTGGATCAGTTGCCGCCGGGGCATCTTCCGCGTCAGCCGCCAGGAACTGGACGACCTGGACGCCGGGAAGATCCAGCACCTGAACTGTACGGTGTTCGGTCGCGAGGACGGCCTGGAAACGGTTCAATGCAACGGGGTCGCCAAACCCGCCGGGTGGAAAAGTTCCAGTGGCCGGATTTGGTTTGCCACCATTCGCGGCGCCGTGGCGGTGGAGCCGCGCATCAAGACGAACGATCAACCTCCCCCGCTCCAGATCGAGGAAATTCTCGCCGACCGCCAGATGCTGTCGCCCGCCCTGCACTCCGGCGCGGCGACGGAATATCTCGTGATCCCCATGGGCACGCGCGAGATCGAATTGCATTACACCGCGCTCAGCTTTCAGGCGCCCGAAAAAAACCGTTTTCGTTACCGGCTGGACGGCGTTGACACCGGCTGGGTCGAAGCCGGCAACCGGCGCGTGGCTAATTACTACATGATCGCTCCCGGCACCTATCGTTTCGAGGTCACCGCCTGCAACAACGACGGAGTGTGGAATCCAACCGTCGCCAGCTTGACCATCAAAGTGCTCCCGCACTACTGGCAGGCCTGGTGGTTCAAGGCCGCGCTGGCGGCCATCGCCGGGCTGGTGCTCGTCATCCTCTACCGTTCCCGCGTTGCGCGGCTGCGGGAGCTTGAAGGCTTGCGGATCCGCATCGCCTCGGATCTGCACGATGACGTCGGCTCCCGTCTGACAAAGGTCGCGATGGTCACGGAATCCCTGAACGAGCAGACACCGCAAACGCATCCAAGCAAGGGGCACATCGAAAACATCGTCAGCACCGTCCGCGACATCACCCTGGCAATGGATGAAATCGTGTGGACGATCAACCCGCGCAACGACACGCTGGATAATTTGGCCAACTACATCTTTCATTACGCCCAGGATTATTTTCGGAACACCGGCGTGCGCTGCCGGCTGGATGTGCCGCCGGAATTGCCCGACCACCCGATGTCCACCGAGGAGCGCCACAACTTCTTCATGGCCGTGAAGGAGGCGCTGAACAATATTCTGAAACATGCCAACGCCACCGAGGTGCATATCGCGCTGCAGATCAGCGGCGAGATCCTCACCCTTTCGATTGCGGACAACGGTCGCGGCCTGCAATCCACCGCTGCCAGGCCCGCGGGTGACGGCCTTGTCAACATGACCGAGCGGCTGCGGAAGATTGGCGGTCACATGAAAATCGAGACCCACCCCGGTGTCGGCACGACCATCATCCTCGAAGCCAAAATCCGCGGCGCAAAATGAACCGGAGACATATTTATGGGAGTTGGAAAACCCCGCACTTCATCCCATATTGACGGGGCCATGCCAATCAGGGTTTCCATCATTGAAGACGACGACTGGATTCGCGAGAATCTCGCCACCGAAATTCAGCACACTGATGGATTCACCTGCGTGCAGACTTACTGCAGCGGCGAGGCGGCGCTGGAGCAGATTGCCAAAGCGCCGGTGGACGTCCTGCTGGTGGACATCAACCTGCCGAAAATGAATGGCATCGAATGCGTGTCCAAACTAAGGCAGCTTGCTCCCAATGCGCAATTCCTCATGCTCACGGTTTACGAAGACAGTGAGCGCATTTTCAAATCTTTGCTCGCCGGCGCCAGCGGCTACCTGCTCAAGCGCACGCCGAAGAGTGAAATCATTGAAGCCATCGCGAATGTGCATCGGGGCAATTCCCCGATGACCGGGCACATCGCGCGGAAGGTCGTCCAGTATTTCAACCAGCGCGGTTCGTTGGACAAGGAAATCGAAAAGCTCTCCAAGCGCGAACACGAGGTCCTGGATCGCCTGGCCGCCGGCATTTCCTACAAGGAGATTGCCGAGGTGCTCTCCGTCAGCATCGACACCGTGCGCGTGCACATCAAGGGCATTTACAGCAAACTGCACGTCCACTCCCGGGGCGAGGCCGTCGCCAAGTACCTGCACAAGTAACAACGCGCTTGAACCCGGCCGCCGATGCGGAGGCGGTCATTTCCCACTGCGCACCGCCTTGGGCCATTCCACGGGCACGCCCTCTTTGTTCAACTGCGTCTGGAAATCCGCCAGCAGCGTTTTCGTCTGGCGCACCTCGCGCGGCCGTTTCTTTCGCGCCAGGCAGAACGCCACCAGGCTTCCGACAGATTCGCCGATGTTCCACTCCACCGGATGCAACCGATAACAGCCGTTGGTGAGATGCGTGACGCCGATGTTTTTGCACGCCGGCAGGAGGTTCTCCACCCGTTGCGGCAGCAATGCGCCGAGCGGAATCTGAAACGGCAGCGTGCCGCCGTATCGGCCGTGGTCTCCCGTCGTGGTGATGTGCAGATCCATGCTGTAGCTGCCGATGCCCACGGAGTCGTCGAACTTCGCCGCCGTCACTTCGGTGCGTGGCAACCCCGTCTCCCGCAAGCGCGCTTCCGTCGTCACGTGCTGCTCCAGCACCGTGAACTCGGCACGAATCCGCCGGCCCTCGCGGATGTACGGATACTTCGCCAGCCCGTCCGCCGTGCCCACAATGTCCGGGCGCAACCGCAACCCCTTCCAACCCGTGCCGCCATCGGGCCGCGGCACCTCGGTCTGCAGCCAGTAAACGAGCGACAGGCTTAGCTGTTTCGCGCGCTCGATTTCCTTCGCCGCCGTCGCCGCCTCGACTTCGCAAATGTGGCCGAAGGAATAATCGTTCTGCGGCCAGTTTACGAGGATGACATCGCCCGCGTAAGCTCCCGGTTCGAACAAATCGCGATCGGCGATGCGCCGGTAGGTCCAGAAACCCTTCCGCGCTTCCGGATCGAAACCGATCTTCTTGGAATCCGGCTCCTCAAACGACAGGAAGCGGTATTCCGGCAGACCGTTCGGTTTCATTTTGAAGTCATGCCAGTAATCGTAATCGTGCGGCTTCTCGATGACGTGGTCCTCCCCCTTCAAATAATCGAGCGCGAAGCACATCGTGAAACCCTGGAGGTTGTCCGGCTCCGGTTCCGCTTTCGCGTGCGGTTCGCCGGTTTGCTTTTGGGATTCCGCGCCCACGATGTATTCGGTCTTGGTCAGCGGCAGCAATTCACCCAGCTCGGTGGCATCGGCAAAATAAGGAGCCCGCAAAACCAACTCGCGCCCGGATTCCAGATCGGACACCCGAATGGCCTCGACGCGATCCTGCTTCATCTCGGCTGCCGTCGCTTTGTGGCGCAAGAGAATCTGCACCTGGCCGTTGCCGAGATACGGCGCGAGCATCTCATACAACACGGCCAGCGCCACTCGTGGCTCGCAGCCGATGCGCGACACCCAGCAATTGCCAGGATTCAGGCGCTCGTCGGCCTTCGCCTTTTCGGTGAGCGGGTAATTGCGCCTGTAATACCCCCGAATTCCGGAACGCAAGGCCAGGTAACTCCGCGTGCCGCCGACGGTTTCAATCCATGGATTTTCGTCCGGCGGCACCGCCTGCGCGGTCAACTGCCCGCCGATCCAGTTCGTCTCCTCCGTGAGGATCACGCGCAGATGATTCCGCGCCGCTGCCAATGCGGCGGCACAACCACCCAGCCCGCCGCCGATGATGACGAGGTCGCCGGTCATCTCCTTGGGCAGATCAACCCCCGTTGCGCGCGCACGGGACGGCGTGATCAGGACCGGACCGCCCGCCATCAGCGGAACTAGGATTCCGGCCCGCTTCAGAAATGACCGGCGGCCAATTTTTGTAATATCGTTGGACATAATTTCAAGTTCGCCAGAATATTTTTTTCCGCGTCAACCAACTCGTCGCCCCTGCCATCAGCAAGGTGATAATCGATCCCTTCACCAATCCCAGCCACGGTGCGGTCACCATTTGTTCAAGCCACCGACCGACGGCCGTCAGCGCCAGCACGGGTGCGATGAAATTGTTGATGCCCGCATAAGCAATCATCGGGTTCTGCCCATTGTCAATCAGCAGTTGCAGCCAGCGTCGGCGGTGAAAGACGTCAATGACGACGGAGAAGGCGATCAAAGCGCAACCCGCCAGCCCCGAGGTGACGAAGTAATAACTCAGGGTGGCCCGGTCTTTTTTAATGCCGCCCTCGTACGGTTCGAAAAAAAGCCCGAGCACCAGCCAGTAAACCGACCAGAAGAAAAGTTTCTGGTAAAGCCGCCCGGTTGCATCCGTCGGCCGGCGCAAAAGACAGCAGCCCAGACCGCCCAGAGCGAACACCAAAAGGATCGTCGGCAGCAACCAGCGCGCCTCCAGCCCCACCAGCAGGAGGATGACAAACGAAACCATCAACATCCCGACGCTCAGCATCCGGAAGGGCGACCACGGACGGGCCGGGGAGTCCTTTTCGGCGCACGCCCATTGCAGCAGCAGATCGCCCGCGATGCTTCCGGGAATGACGATGCAAAGATATTGCAGGTAGTAGAGCTGGTAGATCCAAGGCGCGGGTGAAAACCTCCACAAATCATGAACCCAGCCTTCCGTTGCTTGCGGCATGTTCGACATCCGCATGGCGAAAATGATTCCCAGAATGCCGAGACGCAGCGCGAGATGCTGCCGTGTCAAGATCCACGCCAACGAACCAAACACCGCCATGTTCGCCAGCACAACGATGATGATATCCGAGCGGCCGAGTTTGAATCCGCTGCCATCCGGATAACGCGCGACCGCAAAGAACAAAACCACGCCGAGCCAGCCGAGTCCGCGAACCCCCGCGCGCACCCAGGCGGGCCACTGCTCCGGCAATCGCGTCAGCACCGGAAACAAAATCAAAAAGCCCAGCAATGCCACCCACCACGTCGTGGTGGTCGGATGCTCGCTCAGGGTGTAGGGCCGGATGGCCTGCACAAACAGCGCGAAGAATCCCAGCAAAAATCCGCGCTCCAGCAAGCCCGCACCCAGTCGCCACGGGGAAACCCTCGCCTCGATTCTCCGCGACAACGCCAGGGGAAATGCCGCGCCCATGCAAAACAGAAAAAACGGAAACACCAGGTCCACCCACGTAATGCCCGGCAAAGTGCCGTTCCACTCATGCGTCGGGGGCGGCACCTGTGCGTGATACATCCACTTCGGCAGGGAGTTCGCGCCAAAGGGCAGCTGGCCGGACAGCAGCATGGCCAGAATCGCAAATCCGCGCAGCGCATCAAGGGCGAGGGCACGCTTTGACGAGGACGTCGTACCGGCGATCGATGAAGGACCGCTCATAAGTTCACGGGATTACTGCCACCATTTTTTGGTCAAAGACAGAAAATAATGCCAGTCTCGGGCAGGGCGACCCTAAATCCGCGACCGCGCGGACGCGGCGGGGCCGCAACTGCGGCTCCGGCCGCCCCATGCCGCTGCAACTGATGACGCCGCGACCGATGTTATCGTTCGCACCCGGCGGGCCTGAGCGAAGGCTGGGGATGTAGGGCGTGCTGAAACGACTCGCGACCAGCGCGGTCTGGCCGATGAATTGGCGGCGGGCGAGCGGTGGCAGAAGTTTTAGTTGGGTTTGGCTTGTTTCATCACACCCGAAATCAATGACCGGGCCAACGACTGGAGAATTTCCGGTTCGTTCGCATGGCCGACGGTGAAAATGGTCAGCACGAATTTTTTGCCGCCGGGGAGTTCCACCGCCGCGCAGTCGTGACACGTCTGGCTGGTCCAGCCGGCCTTCGACCACAGCTTCGAGCCGGCGGGCAGCGTCTCGCCGACGAACCCTTTGACCTGGCCTTCGCCCTTGGTTTCCGTTGGATCACGGCGCAGCAGTTCCCGCATTTGCTGGCAACGATCCGGCGAGACCGCGCGATCCGTCACGATCTCGGTCATCAAGCGCGCGGTGGCGTCGGTCGTGAGCATGTTGCGGTCGTCGGCCTTATGGATCTTCACCGACTGGCGTTCGCGGCCGTACGGGCCGTCGTTCCACGGCTTGCGGTTCGCGTTGATGTTCGTGTAGCCGAGCGTGCCGAAGTAGCGGTTGACCGCGTTCCGCTGGTGATGCCACTTCTCCAATTCGTCCGGCGGCAATTCCGGGCCGCTGGTGGTTTCCGTGATGGAGTCCACGACGAGCCCGGTCGCTTCGTTGCCCGAGTCCACAATCATGTCGCGCATTCCGTGCCGCAATTCTTCCGTGTCCTTCAACCGGCCGTCCTCCATCCAGCGATGCGCGGCGACGAGGTAAAACAATTTGACGACGCTCGCGGGATAGAGGCTTTCACCACCGCGATAGCTGGCGGCGGCGGGCTGGCCTGGAACATTCAAGTCCACCAGCGTAATCGCGAATTGATCGGCGGTGAGTTTGTTCGTCTTGAATTTATCCAGCGCCTCGCGGGCGGCGTTGTCCACGATGGCCTGCAACTGGGTGGATTTGGAAAACGTGAAAGTGTTCATGGCTGAAACTGAATTGGTGGCGGCTTGGGTGGAGCCGGAC
This sequence comes from Verrucomicrobiota bacterium, assembly GCA_031423695.1. Lineage (GTDB taxonomy): Bacteria > Verrucomicrobiota > Verrucomicrobiia > Limisphaerales > CAIQOK01 > CAIQOK01. Next base: position 2,563 of record JANPGB010000354.1, on the reverse strand, counting down.
AACATCGCCAGCAGCAAAAATAAAGCGTGGCGCCCTACAGAACTCCGCCTCGCCCTCCTGGCGGAGACTAAGCTGTTTGGATATGCGGGCTTCATGGGGGCGAACTTATGACCGTGGCGAAGTGAGGTCAACAGCAAGATTGGCAAACTCATCGGCCGGATCTCGGGTGAATGTTTCATGGTTGTTAACTGCTCGGACCGCGTTGCTCCTTGTTCAGCCCAACGTCCAGAGATTGGCTTGCGGGCGGGCCCTTGGGGGGAAGCGGACAAACCTATGATTCTTTGCAGTTTTGTCACATTCCCCGCAGCAGTCTGCCGAATCGGACTTTTTTTATTTGCCAAATCTTCCGCCGGCTTCATTCTGCGGCCCCGATGAATCAGGCAACAATTCCGACCGCGCGTGAACGCTCCGACGAGTTTCTCAAAATCAGCGGCCAGTTCAAACTCGGCGCGCTCGTCACCGAATCCTCACATCCGGTCACCGCCAATCTCAGCGACGTGGCCAAGCGCGACATCGCCGCCGCGCTGGATCTGTTGTTCCAAGTGGACCAGGATGTTCTTGCCAAGTATCGCGAGTTCGCGGAGTCGGGCCGGGCAGGGGAGATTGCGAAAGGAGTTTTACTCGCACTGAAAAATGGTGGAAAGATTTTCTTCACCGGCTGCGGCTCCACCGGCCGCCTGAGCATCCAACTCGTTTCCATCTGGCGGTTTTTCTGGCAACTGGTTGGGCGTGTCACTCGGTGCGCGCCGTCCCCTTAACCTCCGAACGTCGGCGCGCAGGGTGTGACGCGCCCTACCGCCCAGGATTTTGAAAATCGCGCCTTTCCCGTGATGGCCGGCGGCGACTTCGCGCTCATCAAGGCCGTCGAAGGATTTGAGGATTTTACCGCGTTCGGTGCGAAACAAATCGGCGACCTCGGCGTTTGCGACAACGATGTCGTCTTTGCCATCACCGAGGGCGGCGAAACTTCCTTCGTCATTGGCACCGCCTGGAAAGGCGTGGAGGTCGGTGCGAAAGTTTATTTCGTCTATAACAATCCCGACGAAATTCTCTGCCAGCACGTCGAGCGCAGCCGCGAGGTGATCCAGGATTCGCGCATCGAGAAGATCAATCTCACCACCGGGCCGATGGGCATCACCGGTTCCACGCGCATGCAGGCGACTTCGATCCAGCTTGCTGTCATGGTGACGGTGATGGAAATGGTGGTGCGTGAATTGGTCGGCGGCTCGGATTCAAGCGCGGTGCCGGCGCAATTCCTCGCCAAGCTCGCTGCGCTGCACGCCACGTTGCGATCCCCCGCCGTGCTTTCACAACTTGCCAAGCTCGTCGCGCTGGAAGAAACGGTTTATCGCTCCGGCCACAAGAATAATTATTACGCCGACCGCGTGGGCATCGACATGTTGACCGACACGACGGAGCGCTCGCCAACGTATTGCACGCCACCGTTCCGCAAGTTCGATGACACCACGGCCACCGAGTCGTGGGCGTTTCTCTACTTGCCATACGCGGATTCGCCGACGGCTTGGGAGCGCGTCTGCAAACACAAGCCGCGCTGCGTGGAATGGACCGAGGCGGAAGTTCGCGGGCTGGTGCCGGAGGATAAATTCACCCGCACGCTCGATACCGTCGGCAAGATCAGCTATCGCGAACTGATGCGCTTCCGCATCGGGTTGGACGGCCTCAAGAACCGGCCGCTGGGCGAGGCCGATAGCGCGGTGGCCATGCTCGTCGAGGCGGAGAAAAGCTCGCTGCTCGCGCCGGCTGGGTTTCATCGCGCTCAGCTGGATGCGGCACGGAAGGCCGGCGCGAAGACCGGTCTGATTTTTCTCGGCAGCGCGGAGAGCTGTCGCGAGGTCGGCGAGTTTGCGGCGAAATGGAATCCCGACTGCGTGACGGTGCTGGTGCCGGTGCCGCCGACGGATCTGCTGCTCGACGGCGTGCTGCGCGTCGGGCTCAAGCTGCTGCTGAACACGCTCTCCACCTGCACGATGGTCCGGTTGGGCCGCGTCATGGGCAACTACATGATCTGGGTGGTGGCGAGCAACCTGAAGCTGATCGACCGCGCGACACGCTACATTCAGAAACTCACCGGACTGGATTACGAGGAATCCAACCGCCTGCTTTTTGAGGCCATTGTGTACATCGAGCCGCGCATGAAATCCGACCAGGCTTATCCGCCGGTCGTCGGCCTTTCCGTTATGCGCGCCCGGCATAAACTCACAAACGAACAGGCCGAGCAACGTCTGAAGGAATCTCATGAATAAATTGCGCTGGGGAATCTTGGGCACGGCGGGCATCGCCCGGAAAAACTGGCGGGCCATTCGCGACAGCGGCAACTCCATCGTCACCGCCGTGGCCAGCCGCGACGCGGCGCGGAGTTTGAAGTTCATCGCAGATTGTCAGCAGGAGAATCCGGCCGACCCGTCGCCCATCGTGCTGGGCAATTACGAAGCATTGATCGACTCCCCCAACGTGGACGCGGTTTACGTTCCGCTCCCCACCGGGTTGCGCAAGGAATGGGTGCTGCGCGCGGCCATGGCAGGCAAGCATGTCCTCTGTGAAA
>JANPGB010000353.1:0-7000 GCA_031423695.1 Verrucomicrobiota bacterium | reverse complement strand
ATGTGAATCGAGGTGAAGATGTCTTCCTTGGTGACGCGCTCGCTGATCAGGATCGCGTCCTCGAAGTTGTAACCATTCCACGGCATGAAGGCGACGAGCACGTTGCGGCCGAGCGCGAGCTCGCCGTTCTGGGTGCACGGTCCGTCGGCAATGATCTGGCCCTTTTTGACGTGCTCACCCTTCTTCACCAGGATTTTCTGGTTGATGCAGGTGGCGGCGTTGGAGCGCATGAACTTGCGGACTTCGTACACCCAGATGCCCTTCTCGGGATCGGTCTTAATCTTCTTCTTTGTTTCCGGCAGCTTGCCGTCTTCGGTGATGATGATTTGGTCGCCGGTGACAGAGGCCACCTTGCCGGCTTCTTCCGCGACAATGACGGCGCGGGAATCGCGCGCGACGCGCTCTTCCAGACCGGTCGCCACGAACGGCGCTTCGGTGATGAGCAGCGGCACGGCCTGGCGTTGCATGTTGGAACCCATCAACGCGCGGTTCGCGTCATCGTGTTCCAGGAACGGAATCAGCGACGCGGCCACCGAGACGAGCTGTTTCGGCGACACGTCCATGCAGTCCACCTTGGAGGGTTCGAGGTCAACGAACTCGCCCCGGTTGCTGCGGCAGACGACGCGCTCTTCCGTGAACTTGCCTTTGTCGTCAATCTTGGAATTCGCCTGGGCGATCGAGAAGGTTTCTTCGCGGTCGGCGGTCAGGTATTCAATTTTTTCGCTGACCTTGCCATCGGCGGCCATGCGGTACGGGGTTTCCAGGAAGCCGAAATCATTAATGCGTGCAAACGTTGCGAGCGACGCGATCAAACCGATGTTCGGGCCTTCGGGTGTTTCCACCGGGCAGATACGACCGTAGTGCGACGGATGCACGTCACGGACTTCAAAGCCGGCGCGGTCGCGGGACAGACCCCCTGGCCCGAGTGCGGACAGACGACGCTTGTGCGTCAACTCTGCCAACGGATTGATCTGATCCATGAACTGTGAGAGCTGGCTGCGGCCGAAGAAATCACGGATCACGGCGGAGAGCGCCTTCGGATTAATCAGCTTCTGCGGCGACATCGCTTCGAGACCTTGATCGAATAACGTCATGCGTTCTTTGACCAAGCGTTCGGTGCGGGCCAGACCGACCCGGCACTGGTTGGCGAGCAATTCACCCACGGTCCGCACGCGGCGGCTGCCGAGATGGTCAATGTCGTCCAGCGAGCCTTCGCCCTTTTTCAGGCGGAGCAAATACTTCGTGGCGGCCACGAGATCGTCCTTGGTCAAAATGCGGGAGTCGCCGCCTTTGATGCCGAGCTTCTGGTTGATCTTGTAACGACCAACGCGGCCCAAGTCGTAGCGCTTCGGATCGAAGAACAGACGCTTGATAAGCGCGCGCGCGTTCGCGGCCGTCGGCGGATCGCCAGGCCGCAGGCGGCGGTAAATATCCTTCAACGCTTCTTCTTCGTTCTTGGCCGGATCTTTCTTCATGCACTTGATGACGATGCCGTCATCCGCAGTGGTGTCCACGACCTTGATCTTGGTCACGCCGAGCTCGGCGATCTGCTTGACCACGGCTTTCGAGAGCGGCTCGAAGGAGCGCGCAACCACGAGACCCTTTTCCGCGTCGAGCGCGTCTTCAATCAGAACCTTGTTCTGAATGTTCTCGAGCTTCTCCGCTTCCTTCACGGTCAATTCCTCGATCGTGTAGAACAGCTTCAAAATTTCCTCGTCCGTGCCGCGGTGCTCGGCCGCATCCTTGGCCCCCTTGGATTTGCTGTCCTTGGCTTCCGGGGCGTCGAGGAAGCTCAGCGCGCGGAACAGGGTGGTTGTCAAAAACTTCCGGCGGCGCTTTTTGCGGTCAAGATAGACATAAAGCATGTCGCTCGTGTCGAACTGCGCCTCGTACCAGGAACCGCGATCGGGAATGATGCGGAAGGAGTGGAGCATCTTACCGTTCAAATGCTGGGAGGCCTCAAACGCCAGACCCGGGGAGCGGTGCAACTGACTGACGATGACGCGCTCGGCGCCGTTGATGACGAAGGTGCCCTGCGGCGTCATGAGCGGCAATTCGCCCATGAAAACTTTTTCTTCGCGGGTGGCCTTGCCCTCTTCCTTGAGCAGGAACGTGACGTAGAGCGGCGCGCCGTAGGTCAGACCTTCGCGCAGACATTCCAGCCAGCTCAGCTTGGGCTCGCCGATTTCATAGGAATGAAAATCCAGCACACATTTGCCATCGTAGCTTTCGATGGGGAAGACCTCGGTAAACACGGCCTGGAGGCCGAGGTTTTTCCGCTTCGACTGCGGAATTTCCGCCTGCAGAAATTCCTTGTACGATTGCGTCTGCAATTCGATCAGGTTCGGCGGCGAGATGATCTCTTTAATTTTTCCGAAGTTAATACGTTCTGTGGCTCGCGATGGCATTTTTATTCTTTCCAAGTGGCCGGCAACTGCGCCCGCACGTTGTTTCTGCTAAACGACACAAGGCAAGTGCGCTGTATTCCCAGCGAACTTGCCGAACTCCCGACCGCTTTCAGCGGTGCTGCTAAAAAATTGAATGGTCTGCTGATCTAAAAATGGGCCGGTGGTTTCACCAGGCGAAACGGGGCGGCGGAAGGATTCCGCCGCCCCAGATAAAACACCAATTACTTGACTTCGACTTTGGCGCCAGCTTCTTCAAGCTTCTTCTTGGCGCTATCGGAATCGGCCTTGTTCGCGCCTTCCAGCACGGGCTTCGGAGCGCCTTCAACCAGCGCCTTGGCTTCCGCCAGACCAAGGCCGGCCTTGACTTCGCGCACGGCTTTGATCGCCGCGATCTTCTTGTCCGCCGGAACGGAGACGAGGATCACGTCAAACGTGTCTTTCGCTTCAGCCGGAGCAGCGCCGCCAGCGGCAGCTCCACCCGCAGCGGCCACGGCCACCGGCGCGGCGGCAGTGACGCCCCACTTGGTTTCAAGTTCCTTGACGAGATCCGCGATTTCGATCACGGTCGCGTTGCTCAAGAGTTCTACAATGTTTGCTTTATCGAGGGCCATATTACTTTTTCTTTCAGTTCGTCTCGTCGTCACTGCGGCCGCAGCGGTTTCAGTTTACTGCCAGTAAACCGACGATTTACGTTTTTGGTTGTTGTGGTTGTTTCTCTCAACCGCCGGTTCGGCGCGGTTGAAAAAGTTAAATTAGACAGACTAGGCGCCTTTGTCGGCCTTGGCTTGCAACACGCGCACCAGCTGGCTGGCCGGCGTGTTCATCAATGCGACCAGCTTGGTGGCCGGAGCGTTCAATACTCCCAGCAACTTGCCACGCAGCACTTCAATGCTCGGGAGGTCAGCCAGGGCGATGATTTCCTTGTCCGCCAGCCGCTGGCTGTTCAAATAGCCGAACTGCAGCTTGGGCTTTTCAAATTCAGCGGCGAAGGTCTTGACGACTTTGGCGGCTGCGGAAATGTCCTTCTTGCCGGTGACCACGGCCATCTGTCCGGTCAAGGCCCCGGCCAGATCGGCAATCCCCGCTTCCTTGACGGCGATGCGGAAGATAGAGTTCTTGACGACGTGGACTTCCGCGCCGGCCTTGGTGAGGCGCTTGCGCAGCTCGGTCAGGTGCTCGACCTTCAGCCCGCGATAATCCACGACGATGAAGAAGGGCGAGCCGTTGACCCGGGCGACGTATTCCTTCGTTAAATTTTGTTTTTCGAGACGCATATGCTCAGTTCGTTAAATGGTTAAGCTGAATCTAGCTCGTGGCGAATTCCTTCAAGTCGACCGTCACCGGCGGACTCATCGTGGCGGAGATCGTGCAGCTGTGAATGTAAGCGCCTTTCAAACTGTTGGGACGGGCTTTGGAAACGGCTTCGATCACCGCCCGCGCGTTTTCCTCGATCTGCGGAGGAGTGAACGAGACTTTGCCAACGGCCACATGGACGTTGCCGGCCTTGTCCACCTTGAACTCCACGCGGCCGGCTTTGACTTCCTTCACCGCTTTCGCGGTATCGTCGGTCACGGTGCCGGTCTTGGGATTCGGCATCAGGCCGCGCGGTCCGAGCACCTTGCCCAGCTTGCGGACTTCGGACATCGCCTCGGGGGTGGCCACCGCGACATCAAAGTCGTTCCAGCCGGAATTGCACTTGGCAATCATGTCCTCGAAACCGACGAATTCAGCACCGGCCGCCTTGGCGGCGTCGGCGGAGGGTCCGCTCTTGGCGAACACCAGCACGCGGACGTTTTTGCCGCTCCCGTTGGGAAGCGGGACGGTGCCGCGCACCATCTGGTCGGATTGCTTCGGATCGACTCCGAGGCGGAAGGCGAGATCAACCGTCTCGTTGAACTTCGCTTTCGGAAATTTGTGGAGGACTTCCACGGCGGACTTGAGTGAATAAGACTTTTTCTTGTCCACCAGTTCGAGGGCTTTTTTGAATCGTTTGCTGGGCATGTTTAGTTTTGCGGTGCAAGCGAGCTTTTGAGGCTCTCCCGCGGTTGGGTTGACTTAACCGACGACTTCGATGCCCATGCTGCGGGCAGTGCCGGCGATGACGCGAACGGCCGCGTCTTCCGACGAAACGTTCATGTCATCTTTTTTCATTTTGATGATTTCCAAAATCTGTTTGCGCGTCACCTTGCCGACCTTGTCCTTGTTCGGCACTTTGGAGCCGGCGGTGATGCCGGCGGCCTTCTTGAGCAGAATGGACGCGGGCGGGGATTTGGTGATGAAGGTGAAGGACTTGTCCTGGAACACCGTGATGACCACGGGAATCACCAGTCCGGCCTGGTCCTTGGTGCGGGCGTTGAATTCTTTGCAGAAGCCCATGATGTTGACGCCGTGCTGACCGAGCGCGGGGCCGACGGGCGGAGCGGGGTTCGCCTGCCCGGCCGGAATCTGCAGTCTAATTTGTCCTGTAATCTTCTTTGCCATAAAAATTGTTAAGCTTTTTCAACCTGCCAGTATTCCAGTTCCACCGGAGTATTGCGACCAAAAATATTGACTGTCACCTTCAACTTGCCGCGCTCCGGTTCGATCTCCTCGATCAAGCCGCTGAAATTCAGGAACGGGCCGTTGTTGATCTTGACTGTTTCGCCCACCGCAAAACTGACCTTGGGCCGCTCGGAATCTTCCGATGCGGAAATCTGGGCCTTGATCGCCTCGACCTCTTCGGTCGGGGTCGGAATCGGCGGTTCGCCGCCCACAAAGCCGATCACGCCGGGCGTTTCCTTGATGAAATACCAAGGCAGCTCGATGATTTTTTTGTTCTCATCGAGCAAAGTCATGTCCACGAAAACGTAGCCAGGCAAGAGCTTGCGGTTCGTGACCGTTTTCTTCTGGTTGCGCACCTCGACCACTTTTTCCATCGGCACGAGGACTTCGTTCACGTACTCGCCCATTTCCTCGGGCTTGATGCGCTTCTCGATGCTCTCTTTGACCTTCTGCTCCTGGCCGGAAAGCGTTTGGATGACGAACCACTGGCTTGGCATGATCGTATTAAACTTTCGAGATGAAATGCACGACGTTCACAAACACGTAGTCCACGACCATGGTGAAGACGCCGAGCGCGACAATGGAAAGGGCGATAAGCAGGGTGGACCCCTTGAGCTCATCCCAGGTCGGCCAGGTGCATTTGCGCAACTCTTCCTTGGTCAGCTGGACGTAATTCGACAGGCGGACAAGGTAGCCTTTCCACCACAAGAGTGAAAACACCACGCCGACCACCACGACCCAAATCAAGATTGTCTGTAAATGTTGTGACACAAAAAATAAATTCACTCTGCCCGGCCAAACTGGCGGAGAGGGAGGGATTCGAACCCCCGTCGACCGTAAAGCCGAAGCGGTTTTCAAGACCGCCGCAATAGACCACTCTGCCACCTCTCCAGTGAATGAGCTGGCAGGACGGGTGGGACTTGAACCCACAACCAACGGTTTTGGAGACCGCTACTCTACCAATTGAGCTACCGTCCTACGCGTCGCTCACCGTTACTGCTCCGGACAAAAAGGGAGGCGGGGGACTAGCCCCGCGCTCCCGTTTTGAAATCTTACGACTTGAGGACTTCGGACACGCGTCCAGCGCCGATGGTGCGCCCACCTTCGCGGATCGCGAAGCGCAGACCTTTTTCCATCGCGACCGGCTTTTGGAGCTCGACGTCCACCGCCACGTTGTCGCCAGGCATCACCATTTCCACGCCCGCGGGCAGGTTCAAGGTGCCGGTCACGTCGCTGGTGCGGAAATAGAACTGCGGACGGTAGTTGGTGAAGAACGGCGTATGACGGCCACCCTCATCCTTCGTCAGCACGTATACTTCGGCCTTGAATTTCGTGTGCGGCAGAATCGAACCGGGCTTCGCCAGAACCATGCCGCGTTCCACGTCTTCTTTCTTGGTGCCGCGGAGCAGCACGCCGACGTTGTCGCCCGCATTGGCAAAATCCAGCAATTTGCGGAACATTTCGATATCCGTCGCCGTGGTCTTGCGGGTTTCCTTCAGACCGACGATTTCAACTTCGTCCATCTTCTTGAGCACGCCGCGCTCCACGCGACCGGTCACAACGGTGCCGCGACCTTCAATGTTGAACACGTCTTCGACGCACATCAGAAAGGGCTTGTCCACTTCGCGCACCGGATCCGGCACGAAAGAGTCCAGCGCTTCCAGCAAGTCAGCAATCGCCTTCTCCCCTTCCGGCTTGCCCGCCAGAGCGGCCGTGGCGGAACCGCGAACGATCGGGGTCTTGTCGCCAGGGAATCCATACTTGGTCAGCAGGTCGCGAATTTCCATCTCGATCAACTCGAGAAGGTCAGCATCTGCGAGGTCAACCTTGTTCAGGAAAACGACGATGCTCGGCACACCGACCTGACGGGCGAGCAGGATGTGCTCGCGGGTCTGGGGCATGGGGCCGTCAGCGGCGGACACGACCAGGATGGCGCCGTCCATCTGGGCCGCGCCTGTGATCATGTTCTTCACATAATCAGCGTGGCCGGGACAGTCAACGTGCGCGTAATGGCGCTTGGGGCTTTCGTATTCGACGTGCGAAACCGCAAT
>JANPGB010000352.1:0-12641 GCA_031423695.1 Verrucomicrobiota bacterium | reverse complement strand
CAGCGAGGTTGATTTCACTGCATTTCATGACAGCGTCAACACTATGTTTGAAAAGGATTCGCGTGCCATGGGGTGTAACCCGAACGATCATTTGTGAGCCGACCTTGCCGAGGGAAGACCTGGGGATGAAGGAGGCGACGGCAACACCGGCGCGTTGCCATGGAGGGGGAGGTCGCCGCGCGGGATGCCAGACCGCGGCCAGAATTTTCAGAGGGCTCAGTGCTTGCGGAGAATCATCGCCTTGACTCAGCCATGACGGCCTGCCAAGAACACCGTGATCAAGCGAATGGAGCAACCAACCCATGCTTAAGCTGACACCTCGTTTGCACACAGCGGCCGTCCTGGTGGCCCTCACAGCAGTATATTTTTGCGCCGGTAAATTCGGCCTGTCGCTGGCCGTTGTGAACGCGAGTGTCTCGGCCGTCTGGCCGCCGACCGGCATTGCGCTGGCGGTGCTGCTCTTGTGGGGTTATCGCCTGTGGCCGGGAATATTCCTGGGCGCATTGCTCGTCAACCTCAGCACACAGGGAACGCTGTTGACCAGCCTGGGCATTGCCACGGGCAACACCTTGGAAGCGCTTTTGGCCGCTTGGCTGGTCAATCAACTTGCCAATGGCCGCCATGCTTTTGAACGGGCGCTCGATATTTTCAAATTCATCCTGCTCGCGGTCATTGTGAGCACGACTTTGAGCGCCACCTTCGGCGCGAACAGTCTGGCGCTGGGAGGATTCGCCCCCTGGAAGGATTATGGCCGCATCTGGACGACCTGGTGGCTGGGGGATGCCGTCGGCGCACTCATCGTCACGCCCCTGATTTTGATCTGGGCCACGACGCCGTTTCCAAAACGGAATCATCAACGATTGCTGGAAGCCGCCGTGATCGCCGCCGACGTGCTGCTCGTCAGCCTGATCGCCTTCCGCAGTCCGGTGAACGACCCGTTGAGCCGGTTTGTCCGGTTCCTGCTTTATCCCACGGCGTTGTGGGCCGCGTACCGCTTTGGCCAGCGCGGGGCCATCAATGCGGTGTTCACGGTGGCGTGCGTGGCCCTTTGGGAGACGCCGCGCGGGCACGGGCCTTTCGTGTCGGACGATCCCAACGTATCGCTGCTGCTGCTTCAGGCTTATCTCGGCGCTTTTGCTGTGACGAACCTCATCCTCGGCGCCCTCGTTGCGGAACGTGAGCGCGCGGAAGAAGTCTTGCAACAAGCCAAGGACGCATTGGACCAAGCCAACGAGGAGCTGGAACAACGCGTCCGGGAGCGCACCGGCGATTTGACCCGGACCTACAATGCTTTGCTCGCCGAGGTCGCCGCGCGCACGCAGATCGAAACGGCGCATGCCCAACTGGCCGCCATCGTCGAATCCTCCTCGGACGCCATTTTGAGCAAGACGCTGCAGGGCGTCATCACCAGTTGGAACCGCGGCGCGCAGCGGATGTTTGGCTATGCCGCCGAAGAAATCGTGGGCCGTTCCGTCGCGGTTCTCTTTCCGGCGGATCACAGCGATGAGCTGGCGCTGATTCTGGAAAACCTTGAGCGCGAAGAGGCGGTCGAACCGTTCGAAACGGTGCGGGTGCGGAAGGATGGCCGCCGGGTTCACGTTTCGCTGACGCTCTCGCCCATCAAGGACGAAACCGGCCGCGTCTCGGCCGTCTCGGCCGTCATGCAGGACATCAGCGAACGCAAGCGCCTGGAGGCGGAAATCCTCCAGGTCAGCGAACACGAACAGCGGCGCATCGCGGAGGACTTGCACGACGGCGTGGGCCAGCAGCTCGGCGGCATCTCCTGCCTGAGCGAAGTGTTGAAAAAAAATCTGGCGGAACAAGGCTCGCCCGAGGCCGAGGCCGCCGCCAAGATTTCCCGGCTGCTCACCGCCGCCATGGCCCAGACCCGCAGCCTGGCGCGGGGGCTGCATCCGGTCGCGCCGGAAACCAACGGGCTGATGTCCGCGCTCGAGGATCTGGCCAAGCGCGTCAGCGACCTGTTCCAGGTCGCCTGCCATTTCGAATGCCCGCAACCGGTGTTGATCGAAGACAACAACCTGGCCACCCACCTTTACCGGATCGCGCAAGAGGCGGTGACCAACGCCGTCAAACACGGCCAGGCGCGGCAGATCAAGATTGGGCTTTCCTCCGCGCCGGGAAAAATTATTCTGGCGGTGGACGACGATGGCGTGGGCTTCAAGCCAGGCCAGCGAGCTTCCAAAGGTTTGGGAATGCGCATCATGAACCACCGCGCGAGCATGATTGGCGGTGATTTTTCCGTGCAGAAGAAAGCCGGGGGTGGAACGGCCGCCGTCTGCACTGTGCGATTAAACAACGAGTCAGGGGGCCACAAATAAATATGGCTAAATCAACGGCAAAAAAAATCTTCATCGTGGATGATCATCCCGTGTACCGGGACGGCCTGGTCAACCTGGTCAAACGGGAGGCCGACTTGGTGGTCTGCGGCGAGGCGGGCAACGCGCTGGCGGCGCTGGCCGCCATCGAATCCACCAAACCCGATCTGGTGCTGGCCGACATCGGCCTGCCGGGAAAAAGCGGCCTGGAGCTGATCAAGGACCTGCGCGCCACGCGGCCGGAAATGGCGGTGTTCGTGATTTCCATGCATGACGAGACGCTTTATGCCGAGCGCGTCCTGCGTGCCGGCGGACGCGGCTACATCATGAAACAAGAAGGCCCGGAAAAGATTATACAGGCCATCCGGCAGGTGCTGGACGGGCAGATTGCCGTGAGTGGAAAAATGTCGGCCCGGATTTTGGACGCACTCTCCGACCGCCGGGCCAAGACCCATTCGCCCATCGCCCGGCTCACCGACCGCGAGTTTGAAATTCTTCAGCTTATCGGCCAGGGCAAGGACAGCCACGCCATCGCCGAGCAACTTCATCTCAGCGTCAAAACCGTGGACGCCCACCGCGGGAACCTCAAAGAAAAACTCGAATTGAAAAGCGGCACGGAACTGATCTGCTACGCCGCCCGCTGGATGGAAAAGCACTCGCCGGCGACCACCTGAAGCCTTCTCGCCCGCAGTAAGAAAGCTTCCTACTCCGGGTCGTCATCCATCTTAAAGCGGCAGCGAACCTCTCCCAATTGTCCGCGCCAGCGGCCAGCTTATGCTCTCTCCAGAAGCATACGAATCAACCCTGACATTCCAACATAGGTAAGATTATGACTGGAAACGCCACTTTGAGAATCTCAGTCGCCTCTGCGGTGGAAGAAAAATTCGCCGTCAGCATCCGCACGCGAAAAAAAACTGCGCGGGGCGCCGGGCCATTGATATCGGAGTCCGACATCCAGTGCGTCGTGTGGAAAGCCGACTGGCCCGCGCCTCCTCAGCCGCCGCCTCCGGCGGCCGAACCGCCGATGCCGCCACTTTCACTCCCAAACCTAAAACCAAACAAAGAAAGGAATACTCAAATATGAAAACTCGAAATGCGTTAGCACTCACGACCGTCTTCGCGCTGGTGGTCACTGCGGCACCCCTGTTCGCCGCGTCGGCCGACGACAATCGGATCGTCGCGTCGGCCAAACAGTCTTATGTCTATCGCACCTACCTGAGTGACGATCACATCAAAATCAAATCCAAGGACGGAGTGGTTACCCTGACGGGAGAAGTTTTTAATCCGTCGCACAAATCCATGGCGGAGGACACGGTGGAGAATCTGCCCGGCGTCACGAAGGTGGACAATCAAATCACCGTGAAATCAGCCGAGGAACATTCGGACGGCTGGATTGAGTTCAAGGTCAAGTCCGCGCTGCTCTTTCGGCGCAGCGTGAGCGGCACCAAGACCTCGGTGGCCGTCAAGGACGGGATTGTGACCCTGACCGGGGACGCCTCCAGTCCAGCGCAAAAGGACCTGACGGAAGAATACGCCAAAGACATCGAAGGCGTCAAAGCGGTGAAGAATGAACTGAAGGTGACCACCGAACCGCCGCCTCGCACCGTGGGCGAAGTGATAGACGACGGCTCCATCACGGCACAGGTCAAATCCGCCCTGCTCACCCATCGCTCCACCAGCGCCATCAAGACCAAGGTCATCACCCGGGAAGGCGCGGTGACCGTGACCGGCGAGGCCAGGAATCTGGCCGAAAAGGATCTGGTCACCAAACTGGTGAAGGACATTAAAGGTGTGAAGAGCGTGGACAACAACATGGAGGTCAAGGAATAGGCGGCGGCGCGTGCCGAAGGGAACTGGGTGTTGGCGGAATTCCAGCGCCCAGTTCCCTCAAAACAAAATGGCTTTTACGCGATCTGAAAAAACAACCGTGGCTTTTTGGGAAGCCAGCCACAACAACCACAACCCTCAACCCGAATAAATATTATGCTCTACACACTTGCGCTGATTTTGATCATTGCCTGGCTGCTCGGCTTGGTTTCGTCCTACACGATGGGCGGGTTCATCCACATCCTGCTGGTCATCGCCATCGTCATGATCCTGGTGCGGGTGATTCAGGGAAACAAGATCACCTGACCCGGCATCGGGAATTATTTGAGAACAAACTGAACGTCCACCATCCACGCCATCCTTATGAAAAAATATGCCACCCTTGCTGACAATAACATGCAAACCATTGCCGGGGACGCCGAGGGGGAGACGGCTGTTGCCGGTCTTCCCGAAAATCCCAGGACCCAGGAGGGAAATTCCACGGTCGAGAAGCAGCTCGGGCAATTGACCGCCCGCGAGATAGAGGTGCTGCAATTCGTCGCCCGTGGCCGGCTCAACAAACAGGCCGCCGCCGAACTGGGCATCAGTTCCAAGACGGTCGAAAAACATCGCCAGCATCTCACCACCAAGCTCGGCGTCCGCGGAACCGCGGCTCTGACCCATTTCGCCATCTACACCGGGATCATCCCGTGCAACCCGCAGTTGGCCATGGCCTAAAAATATCGAAGTGCTGGAGCCGCTGTTCGGATCATCCGCAATCGTCGTTATCAATCCTTATCAGGTCATCGGTGTTGCCTTTGACGTTGGTGCGCTCCTCGTTTTTGCCTGCGCGCCGGGGCCAACCGCAAGTTGGCTGGCCACCGCTCGCCGCCCCGGAGTGCTGAGGCCGCAAGGCGTGCAGTGCGAATGCTTGGGACAGCCGGGCGCGCAGCGGGTTTGGCCACATGCGCATCGTTCGGCAAGGCGACCAGGCTGGGAGGTTCAAAAAAATCTAACGGGGAGTTTCCAACCCGCCGCTGGCGATGGCGCGGCGAAGAGTTTGCGCAAGGCCAGATGAGTGGGGAGAAAGGCGAGGAGCCACAGCACGCCCGGCCATAGGATGACGTAAAGGTTTTGGCTCATCCAGGTCTGCGGCTGCCGGTCATTGAAACCGTAAACGTAATTGAGATTGATCGGAATGTTGGGATCGGCCAGGCGCGCGCCCGCCGGCGGAGTGAAGAAGTAGCAGACTAACACCAGCCCGGCGGCCAGACCGCTCCAGGCAATCAAAGCCCGTCGGTCGTAGCCAACGCGGAACAGCAGCCAGACCAGCAGCAACGGCAGCCAGCCATGAAAGAGCGAAAGCCCGCGCGTGAAGAGCGGAAGATCCGAATCAAACATGTAACTGGTAAGACCCAGCAGACGATACCCCAGCAGCTGGCTGCCGAAATCCACCAGCCAGAGACATTGCGGAATCAGAATGCCGACGGCGCACATGCTGATGAGCAGGGAGTTTTCCATCCACATGCCCGTGACCGTGAGGAGGAGGGCGGCATCACAGAACCATAAAAAATTGGTCGGCCCATAGGCGTGCCAATAGACCGGAACGAGAACGGCGAGAAAGGCGGTGGTGGCCACGTTGGCGGCCAGTGGGATTTTCTTTTCGCGGCCCGCGGGCCGCGCTTGGGCTTCAACTGGAATTGCCGGGGCGGTAGACGCGGAATGTTCAGGTTTCATGAGTTCCCGACAGCGCCGGAATGACGGCGCCAGAAAAGGATCTGGGCCGTGGTGCTCTTGGTGAACCGGGCCCGTTTGTTTTCGACCGCCCCGCCATTACTCCCCGTGCACATGAACCACCGGCACCACGAGCACCGGGGCGGGCACGAGGATTACCGAGTGGTCTTCGTGTCTCCGGTGCCCGTGTCTTCTCCCTTCCGCAACGAGACATCCCGTGGTTGCGAGAAGAGAGATAAAGCCGGTCAAAAACAAAATGATTTTCATATTTAGCGTTTGTCGATTTCTGGAGGAACGCTAGGCCATCGACCGGTCCGCTGCCATGGGGTGTAACCCTACGTTGGGCTGGCGCGGGCCTATTTAGCGTTGGGTTCCGGCGGCCGCATCGGCGTCAGCGCGGCCAGGATTGATTTCTGCACGGTCAGATTGGAAAGGTTGCCCAGGTGCCCGCCTTTGGCGAAGACGGTCAACTGCTCTGGAGCAAACGTGGCGCGGAGCCAGGCCAGGTCTTCGTCGTCCAGCAGAAAATCGTTTTGATTGACGATGACGCGGATGTCGGGGTTGGCGCGCAGCGCGGCATCATAGGTTTTCAAATTACCGGCTTGCTCCATGGCGGCGGCGGTGGAGTCAAGGCCATGGGCCCAATAATACGGAATCGCGAACTTCTCAAAATAGTCGCGGTAAGAATACTGGAGGATTTCCTGGTACAACGGATCGCGCCGGAAACTCCGGACCGGGTGCTGCAGGATGCCCTGATTATGGCGCTGCTGGCTGCTGAAAATGACGTCGCGCAGGAGGAGTCGGAACGTCAGGCCGACCAGAAACTTGGACTCGATGGCGTTGAAGGGCAGCGAGGTTTGCGGCGTGAGCGTGCTTTTGCTCAAAGCGGCCACTTTCAAAAAAGTGTTCTCAATGTTGTCGGTCCGGTTGGTGGGCGCCCACGACAGGGGTGCCCGGTAGAATTCGTCCAGCTTGGCAATCCCCTGCTCCATGCGCACGGGTGTGTTGATGGCGACGTAGCGGTCGAATTGAAGCAAGGGCAACTCACCGGTCGCCGCATTCCGCGCGAGCGGCCGCTCACCGTCGGGGGCCGGATGCAAGGCGGCCTGGTTTGTCAGTTCCGTGGAGGCCACGAACAGGGTATGCAGCGCGCCCATGGAATACCCCATCAGCCCCCGGTTGCCCAGCCGGCCGGGATAGAGGGTGTGCAGGCGATGGTCGATCTCCGTCAACGCGACATGCACATCGTGGGCGTCCGCCGGCAGGTACGCCGGCATCGCCGCCGTTGAGGCGTGTTCCATGAATTCGGAGTTGAACGCGCTGCTGACGACCACGGCGGAGAAGCCGTTTTTGTATACCAACTCGGCCAGCGCCAGGGAGGTCTGTGCCAGCCGATGCGAGCCCAGTCCGGGCAGGATGTAAACCACGTTCGCCTTACCGGGCTGCAGCCAGAAAGTGAATTTTAATTTCCGGCCCGTGGCCGGAATCAAAACCGATCGCGTGGTGGCATGGGTGGGGAATTTCGGATCCTTGTAGGTGAAGAAAACGGACTCGAGGGTTTCGAGCGAGGCTTCGTCCTGTTTTCCTTTGACCTGGAAATCCGCCACCCGGTTCGCGCGCGCGAAGGTCCAGGCATATTGAATTTCGGAATACGGATCCATGCTGGCCTGGCTGAAGCGCACATACTCATTCACGCTGTCGGCCATATCGTTGTACGTGACCGCATAAGAGAAGTAGCTGTAGGGGCCGAGATAGGTCAGGGGATCGTTGGCGACGAATTTGTACGGCGCAATGTAGAGCAGGGGGTTGGAGGCGGTGTCGGCGGCCAGGCCGAGAGTGTCGCGTTCGTTGCTTGGCCCGTAGAGCGGCAGCATCAAGTAGCAGGACGGCTTCCAGCCCCACTGGCCAAATGTCTGGCCAAAATCCGCCTCCGATTTTGGAATCTTCCAGCGCGTGCCCACGTCGAAAAACCCGGCCAGCCCGACGGTGGTGTTGCACAGGAACCGATAGGATTCATCGCGGGCGCCGCTCCATTTCCGCTGGAGCAGGTTGTTGATGAGGCGTCCTGGATAAGTGAGGTTCTTGCCGAAATTGCCGATGCCGGTCCGCACCGGTTTCACCACGACAAACCGGTATGCCCGGCTCGTGGGTTTGATAACGCTGGTCATGACGGCTTTGTTGAAGCCCCAGAGCACCCGGTTCAACGGCTCAAGCGGATCCGGAACGGATTTGGGTAGCATCACGGTTTCGGCCGCAGGATGAAGCAAGAGGGTGGGCTGGGGAAGGTTGGTTGAAACCACCGGCGGGTTTTGAGCCTGGGAACTGACCTGCAATCCGCCGACCAGTGTGGCGACCAGAACTGCGCGGCTCATCCAAGTCAACGGAAACTTTCCGGCGTTCAGACGCCGCACCAGCGGACGGGCGTAGTCATGGGAATCAACGCGGCCCGGTGGAAAAAGATGTTTGAATATCACGCGTTGAGTTTAGTTGGAGAGCGTTTGCCCCAGCCATGGGGTGTTCACCCCATTTACACCGCATTAAGCGCTCTGGACATTCGAAAAACTTTCGAGGTCGGCGGAAACCGGGGGCCAGCTATTTCCATGCGTGCATGTCAACGTGCTGGAAATAATGATGATGGACTCGCTTGAATTGGGCAGGGCGTTCGGTTCCGCCGGCGCGACGATGGTGTTCAGGTTTGTCGCCACTTCGCCCAGGCCGGGGATTGGCTCCGGAAAATATTGAACTGTGCCTCCCGCGCGCTCGCCGCCGATCTGCCGCAGTTCAGCTGGAGATGGATGACCTTGGAAGAATTTCCGTCACGGATTTTTTTCCAGCCAAGATTCACGAAACTCACCGCCGACGTTCCGACAGCGGATTTGTCTCAACGTCGGCAGGTGCAACGTCACCGACCAGGAGAATGCGCAGGAACGGATGCGGCTGCTCCGGGCTTGAGGGCGCTGCGGTTTGCCAACTGCCGTTTCCCGGAGCGTGTTCATAACATCAGGCTTGGACGGCGGCGGAGGTTGCGGGGTTTGCCAGCGGGCCTCCGGTCTGAGCAGTTGCCACCGGGGACGGCTCGTTCAAATAAGGGATGGGATCAAACAACTCGCCCAGCACCTGCAACTCCACAATCTGCTGCGGCACCAGGCCCAGCACGTGAGAACCCGTCGTGCTCGCATAATCCCATAGCCAGTAGCGGTTCAGATCGTCATGGCTTTCGCTTCCCGGCCCATAACTGATCGGCGCGCAGATGCGATCCACCACGCCGTTGTCGGGCTTGGAATAGAACCGCACACTGACCTTCTTCTTCTCGGTGAGGGCTTCGATGAAGCGGGGGTGGTTGGGTATCATAAATTAAATCGATTTGCCGAAGGTTGGTTAATTGACGCGCGGCACCCGGATGTCGCCCGAATGACCGAGCACGCCAAAGACGGACAAGAGCCACAGCACGACGCAGATCACCACGACGATGTTGAGGATTTTTTTGATCTTTCCGTCCATCGGGATGTAGGCGTTGACCAACCAGAGCAGCACCCCGACCACGATCAGCGTGACAACCAGAGAAATCAGTGACATGGGTGACCTCCACTTTGGATGAGTTGTTTATTCATGAGGTGAGCCTAAGCCCGCGGGGTGGATGGAGGCTATGGGGTGTTACCCTACCGAAAATACTGGGAAGCTGTTCGTAAACCAATCCGTAGCCGACTGCGGCACCGGGCACAACAAACTCATAAACTCATAAACGGGAAGTCTCGTCGGCGGGTGGACGTGGCTGAGTTGCTGAAGCCGCGACCGGCTCGCGGGCCAAGGCGGTGGTCCGTAGCACATTCTTCACCGTGCCCAGTAGCTGCTCGATGGTGTAAGGTTTGAGCAGCATGGCGGCGGGTTGGAGCCAGGGGGAGCGGATGAAGTCCTCCCTGGGAAAAGTTCCGGTGGCCATGACAACCGGCATGGTCATTTGCGCAGTGTGAAGTTTCTTGAGCAAGTCAACGCCGGACACCTGCGGCATGTTGTTGTCGGTGACCATGAGGTCATACCGGTTGGTCTGCAGTGTGTCCCAGGCGGCGGCACCATTTTCGGCGGCGTCCACCGCGAAGCCGCAGCGGATCAGCACGCCGACGTTAAACTCACGGAGCACCTCATCGTCCTCCACCACAAGGATGCGCTGCGGCGATTTCGATTGGGAGAATCGTGCGGTTTTGGCCGGGCTGCCAAGAGGCGATAGTGAGTGCTTATTCATAGCACCATAACCTAAGCAGAAGGATCTCGTGGGCGCCATGGGGTGTTTACCCCAGTGCGCCGCGGCTGAAGTCAGGGGGCTCGCCAATCTTCTGGTCGGGTTTGATCGCACCGGGTCATGCCTTGGCATCTCCCCCGTTCACTCGTTTAATCCCCAACGGGAGTAATCGCGATAGTGTTTATGAATTTGCCGAGGCGCTTGAGTGGTGACGGGGGCTTGGGCTGCGGGCTGCCCACGGGAATTGTCCATCGCGTGCAGGAGAATTTTCACCGTGCTGAGCAGATCATCCACGGCAAAAGGTTTCACCAGCGTGGCCGCCAGTTGCAGCGCCGGGTTGCGGGCGAGTTCATGCACGGGCAATCGGTCGGCGGCCATGACGACCGGCAGGGCCATGTGGGCGGCGCGCAGCTTTTTGACCAGTTCCACCCCGCTCAACTTGGGCACATCGTTCTTGGTGATGAGTAGATTATAGTTGTTGGCCTGCAGCGCCTGCCAGCCGCCGATGCCGTCTTCGACCACGTCAACGTAGAACCCGGGACGAGCCAGGGCCTCGGCATAAAGCTGGCGAAGGGCTTCGTCTCCATCAACCACGAGAATGCGGTGCGCAGAATTTATCGGCCATTCCCCGGGCAGGCCGGCCGGAGCTTCAGCCTGCGGGATGGAATTATCCTGCGGATCATTTGTTGTTAGCTGGTATTCTTTGACGGGGCTGTCCGCTTCGCGCAAAACTTTTTTCACCGTGCTGACCAGCTCCCCGATGGTAAAGGGCTTGACCAGCGCGGCGGCGGGCCGGAGCCACGGGCGGCGGGCAAATTCATCCAGTGGCGGGGTGAGTGTGGCCATGATGACCGGCACCACCATCCGAACGGCGCGCAGCTGCTGAAGCAGTTCGACCCCGGTGAGAACGGGCATGTCGTTGTCGGTGATGATGAGATCGTAGTCGCCCTCGTTCAGCGCTGCCCAGGCGGCGGCACCGTCATGGGCGACCGTCACCCCGTAGTCAAAGCGCGCGAGCGCGGCGGCATTGAATTGGGAAAGGCAGCGGTCGTCGTCCACTAGGAGAATACGATGGGGCGGATTCGTCTGCCGAAGGAGCGGGGAGCTGAACAACACTCCGGCCTGCGAGCATGTGTCATCATTCATAGAACAGAAATCTTTAATCAGAAAAACTGGCCAGTGCCATGGGGTGTTTACCCCAGTCTCTTAAATCAGACACGAGTCCTCACCTGAGATGCTGGACTGACGGGGAGAGCCACGGGGCATGAGAGGAGGAGGCGCCTGCGACCGCCCTTCAGCGGCCGCAGGGTTCGTTTTCGGCGGTCAAACGCGAGCGGCTGGGGGCAGCATCGGTGGGATATGACGTTTGCTCGGTTGCCGGATTGTCCCTGGCGGAAGCTGCTTCGTCGTGAGCGAAGATATTTTGCGCGCGGGCCTTTTCGCGGAGGACAGCTCGTCCTCGGGCACTCTGGTCCAAATTCCCGGCGCGGTTAGTTTCCATTCCACGATATTACTTGGTTCCATGATCTGAACGTATCAACGGGACGGGGCGGGGTGCCATGGGGTGTTGCCCCCAGTCCCGTGGAGGCGACAGGTGGAATCCAGCCGGTGAGGATCCATCGCCCGTCATCACTCCATCGCGGCCAGCAGTTCAACCAGCGACACGGTGGCGAAGCTGCTCGCCGAATCACTCATCGCGTAGGGGATAATGAGTTCGCGTCCGTGCAGCAGCGCGCCGCACGTGTAGACGACATTCGGGACATAACCTTCGCGCTCGGATTCGTTGAAGCACAGCAACGGTGTGCGCAGGCGGCCGAGGACGCGCGTGGGATCGTTCAAGTCCAGCAGGAATGCGCCGAGACAATATTTCCGCATCGCGCCGACGCCGTGGCTCAACACCAGCCAGCCTGCCTCCGTTTCAATCGGCGAACCGCAGTTTGCCCAACCTGAAAAATTCCCACGGCTCCGCGGGCGCCAGCAAAATTTTTGGCTCGGCTCAGAAATGAATGTTGTCGGAGCACATGATCAAAATTTTCTCGTCGTCCTGCCGCGAGAGCATCACATATTGCCCGTTGATTTTGCGCGGGAACAGCGCCATGACCTTGTTCCGCATGGCGGGGTCGTTGAGCGTGCGAGATCATTGCCCGGCACGACGAGGCATTGCAGCGCGGGAAACTCCCGGGCCACCGAGCAGCGCAAGTCGGTCGTGAACGTGGCGATACCGCATTTGCCCGGCAGACAATGGCCGAAAACCGCCACTTTGCGGATGGCCGATGGAAGCGGCATGAGCCGCAGAGGGTAGCACCGACAAAATTCTAGCCAGTTGTCAACAAGCCGCGGCGCACAGTGATTCCTGCGCCAACGGCAGGCAGATGGAGCCCGGTAATGCCGCCTGCTCGCGGGCGCGGTCGGCGGATCCCAGGACTTGCCTCACCGTCCTGATTATATCGTGGATCGTAAAAGGCTTCATGAGCGTGGCGTCGATTTGCGGCGTCTTGAGCCGGCTCGGCTCCTCGTTGGACATCATC
>JANPGB010000351.1:0-6469 GCA_031423695.1 Verrucomicrobiota bacterium | reverse complement strand
GGACGGTTTTTCGTGCGCGGACCGAACGTGATGAAGGGCTACTTGAACGCCGACGCGAACGCGAAATTCCTGGCGCTCGGCGGCTGGTATGACACCGGCGACATCGTGAGCGTGGATGAGGACGGCTATCTGCACGTTCGCGGGCGGATGAAACGCTTTGCCAAAGTGAGCGGCGAGATGGTGAGCCTGACGGCGGTGGAGGATGCGCTGGCCGGGGCGTTTCCGAAATACGGCCTGCACTGCCAAACCGCCGTCATCACGCGTCCCGACGAGAACAAGGGCGAAGCGCTCATCGCCGTGACCAACGAGCCGAAGCTGACCCTGGCCGAAATCCGCGACGCCATTAAAGCAAAGGGTTTGACGAATCTCAGCGTGCCCCGCGAACTAAAGGTCGTGAAGGCGATTCCGAAGCTGGGCTCCGGCAAGTTGGATCACCGCGAACTTCAGTCGCTGATGGAATCGCCGTCGAAAGCTCCCGCTTCATCCGCACCGCCGGGTAAATAGATTAGGTGCCCGCCGCCGCTTTTTGCTTCGTAAACATGAACCGGCCGTTCGTCTCCTCCGAAAACCTCGCCGGATGAATGGCTGCCCGGCAAAAAAAACGGGGCACCCGTGAGGATGCCCCGCTCGTGATCAGCTGAAAGTTAAGTCTCGTTCAGGGAAACTGCATGCGGTTCGTGCCGACGGTGGTGAAGCCAACCGTCAACGCCGGATGAGAAATGTCGCCGCTGTTGGCGAGCCCGCTCTGCAGGGCGCTCTTGGAGAACTGCTGCACGCTGGCATCCGCCATCAGCACGTTGCCCTGCTTGGAGTGCATGTTGTCCGCATAGCCCACGTTGGCATAGCCTGTGGCCGTGCCGGCGGTGACGAACTTGGTGAGCACGTCACCCCAGATGGAAGTTCCCGCCACGGGCACGGCGCCCGCGACCGTTCCCATGTTGTGGTCGCCCGCCAGAAACATCTGCGGGGAGGTGTCGATCGCGTCGATGCCCACGAAATAGCTGGTGCCGAGATCGCTGAAGAATCCGATGGTGTTGCCGACCGTGTCAGCCCAGGTGCTGGCGGGTTGAGCGGCCGTTTTTGTGGCCATGTACTCGGAGGGGCAGGCCAGGATCTTGGGGGTGTTCAGCTCGTTGGACATCACGCAGAACATGCCGAAGACGCCCATCGGGGCTTTGACCGTTCCAACGGTCATGAAGTTACCGGCGAACGTGGCGGCGGTGGCGGCGCGTCCCAGTGCGGTGTCGGAAACACCACCCTGCGCGGCGCTGACCGACATCGGGTAACGGTCGTTGTTGTCCCCCTGCCAGATGCGGAACGCCAGTCCGACCTGCTTGAGGTTGTTGACGCAGGAGATGCGTTGGGCGCGGGCTTTGGCTTTGGCCAGCGCGGGGAGCAGCATGGCGGCCAGAATCGCGATGATCGCGATGACGACGAGCAGTTCGATCAGGGTGAACGCCCGGATTTGTTTGGTGAATCGTTTCATAACTTTTTTTGTGTTGTTTGGTTTTTCAGTGAACAGTCTGCAAACTCTAAGGAATTCTGCAAAGCTGTCAAATGTTTCTGGACGAAACTTTAGCAGCGCGGGTGCCAGCCGGATTTTCCGCTGAAGTCAGGATAAAAAGGCGGTGAATTCCCCTTTCCAACAGCGAGAACCATCCCATGCGTGAAATTTTCACGCATCGCGCGTGAAGTTCACGCAATGGTTGCCGGACTCTGGCTCCAAAGTAGGGCAGGCTTCCAGCCTGCCCCAAGACCTACGCGGAGCCACACATGATTTGGTGTTTCTCAACCGGAGCGACCCAAATTAACGAACCAGAGAGGGGCAGGCTGGAAGCCTGCCCTACTTTTTTATAGGCGACGCCTGCCGCGCAATCTTACCATGCCCACATGAAACGCCGCCGGTTGATTTTGATTTTCGTTTTGCTCTGCGTGGGCGGAGCGTTGATTTATTTGTGGCGCGAGGAGCGGCTGGAACAAAAGTTCGCGCCGCAAATTCGCGCGGCGGCGGGGCGTTACGGACTAGATCCGTTGCTGATCAAAGCGGTGATCTGGCGGGAGAGCCGGTTTAATCCCAACGCGCTCGGCTCCAGCGGGGAGATCGGGCTGATGCAGATCCAGGAAATCGCCGCGCAGGAATGGGCGGACGCGGAACACGATCGGGCCTTCCGTCATGCCCACTGTTTGGATCCCGGCACCAACACGCTCGCCGCCACTTTTTATCTGGCGAAGCTGCTGAAGCGCTACGTCAAGACGGACGACCCGGTTCCCTACGCGCTGGCAGATTACAATGCGGGCCGGGGAAACGTCTTGAAGTGGAACAACGGCGCGGCGGCGACGAACAGCGCGGTGTTCATGCGCCAGATTGGTTTTCCGGGCACCCGGGCTTATGTGAAATCCGTGCGGCGGCGGCGGGAAATTTACCGTTTTCTCAGCCGGTTCGGGTGGGAGTGAATTCCCCCTCTCCAAGATTTGCGAAGGGATTTGAACAACCAAGCCACAAACTAACGAAAGCGACCCATCTCAGCTTGGTTTCTTGGTTCCTTGGTTGCTCAACCGGTTTGTTCGGTCTGGCTGGAAAGCGTTACTCCCCGGAAAGTTCCCTGAGCGTCCGCTCCAGTTGCGACCGCAGCACCTCGCGGTCGGCGCCGGAAATGTCGCGTGGCACATAAACCGGCCGGCCCGCGTTCATTTCGCAGCGCGTGAAGGGCAGGGGGATTTGAAACCGGTCCCAGCTTTTCAGTTCGATTTTCCACGCGGCACGAAACGAGAACGGCACGATGGGCAGGCCGGTCAGTTGCGCCAGCGCGAGCACCCCGTCCTGCACCTGGTAGCGCGGACCGCGTGGCCCGTCAGGCGTGATTGCCAGATCAATGCCGCGTCCGGCCAGCGTCACTAGTTCCAGCAGTGCCTGCGAACCGCGCCGGCTGGACGAACCGCGCACCGGGATGACGCGAAAGCGTTCCAGGATCGCGGCGAGAAATCCGCCGTCCTTGCTCGCGCTCACCATCGCGGCCACGCCGAGGCGCGGGCGGGTCCGCTTGAATTTTCCGTACGCCTCCAGACACAAGCCGAGCCGGTTGTGCCAGGTGCAGAAAATCATCGGGCCGGCGGGCTGACTGGCGAGAATCTCGGCGCAGCCGTCCCACTTGAAACGAATCGTCAACGCCAGCGCCCGCAAACATAAAAACACCACCCACGAGCCGAGCTTCTGGATGAGCTTGGGCTGGTGCGCCACCACCACGCCGGACTGCCGCGGTTTCGGGTTTCGCTCGGCCATCACGTTCCCTTTTTCAAACCCGCGCGGACGAGGGCTTCCACGGTCGCGCCTTCACCCAGCACGGCCAGCGCGGCGCGGACGGTGTCGTGCGCGTCCATTTGTTTGAAGCCCAGCGCCATCAACGCCAGCACGGCGTCGTTCAGTTTTTGATCGCCCGCCGACAACGTGCGTTGCGCGCTGGCCGCTTCCCAGGTTCCCGCCGCGCCGATCTTGTCGCGCAATTCCACCACGATGCGTTCGGCCGTTTTTTTGCCGACGCCGGAAATTTGCGAGAGCGATTTGACATCGCTGCCGGCCACCGCGCCGCGAAAGGCGGCCACGTTCATGCCGCTCAAAATGTTCAACGCCGTCTTCGGCCCGATGCCGCTGACGGAATGAATCAGCAGACGGAACAAATCGCGCTCGGCGGAGGTCATGAAGCCGTAAAGAATGTGCGCGTCCTCGCGGACAATGAGCTGGGTGAGCAGTTTCACCGGCTGCCCGGGCGGGGGCAGCTTGTCGAAGGACGACAGCGGAATCAGTGCTTCGTAGCCGACGCCATGCACGTCCACGACGACGTGGGTGGGGATGGCTTCGATGAGATTGCCTTGGAGAAAGGTGATCATGCGCGTGTGGAGGGGGAAACATCGAACATCGAACATTGAAAATTGAACGCCCAATGCCGAATCCTGAGCTGAAGATCAAGCCATGCGATGTTTGATGTTTTTCGGTTCCTCATGTTGTTCAAATCCTTTTCGGCGCGTTCAAGGTGAAGCGTCCGTTTTCCTGTGCGTGGGCGAGCGCAAGTGCGAGCGCATCCGCGGCGTCCGGGGCGGGCAGTTCCGCCAGTTGCAACATCCGCTGCACCATTTTGGCGACAGCGATTTTCTGCGCCGCGCCGTAGCCCACGATGGCCTGCTTCACTTTGCGCGTCGCGAGTTCGTAGATTTCCAGCCCGGCCTCGGCCACGGTCGCCAGCGCCGCGCCGCGCGCCTCGCCCATGATGATCGCGGTCTGGAGGTTTTGCACAAAGAAGATGCCTTCCACCACGCAGATGGTCGGCTGGTGCTGTTTCAGCACGTCGCGGAGGGTCGAGGAAATTTTCGCGAGGCAGCGCGAGCGTTCCCAGGTGGCCGGACAGGAAATGGTGCCGTGTGCAAGGGTTTCCGGATGCGGACGCGCGAGCCGGATCACCCCGTAGCCCGTGCCGCGCAACGAAGGATCAATGCCGAGGATGATCCGCTGGGCATCCAGATTCGTCGGGCGTGGCGGCTCGCCGACCGGCATGACCGCGCGCGGCTTGCGGCGGAGACGCGCTTCGATCTGCTGGAATTGCTGCGGCGTGATGCCCATGTCGCGGGATAGTGCCAACCGGCGGCTTCCGGCAAAAGGAGAAACGCACGGCGAAGCCGAAGCCCGGACACACGGTCGTTTACGTTTCAAGAAATAAATTTATCCGCCGATACTTTTACTGCTGGCCTTTGCGAGGATCCGCGAGCAAGGTCAATTCAGCGAAGGGCCGAACGGAAGCTTGAGCGTTGGTCTTGTCAAATCATGTGGCAACAGTTTCAACCTGCGTTGGGGGAACCGGCCGACTGGCTGGGTGACTGGCATCCCCTGGTGGAGCAGCTCGGCTCCGCGAAGGGCCTCGGCGCGCTCAGCGATCTTTCCGCCTCCATGCGCGCCACCCCCGTGCATGACCTGCCGTCGCTGTGCCGTTTCCTCATCGCGTACCAGCAGAAAATCCTGCTCCCATTTGAACTGCCCGCCATTCAACGCGCCTTCGACCACACCTGCCGCCACGAAGTCCGCGAGCTCATCGACTATGACCGCGAGCTGGCGGCGGAGCCGGTGCTGCAATCGTTCGCCGGAGCCAGCCGCCGCATCGGCCAGACCGAACTGCTGAAACTGCGCCCGCTCCGCGACGAGCGCATCGTCCGCCGCTACCTGGACGCCGTGGAACGCGAGGAAGCCCACGCCTGGCACACACTGGTTTATGGTCTGACGCTCTCGCTTTACTCCATGCCGTTGCGGCAGGGGTTGCTGGGTTACGGTTATCAAACGACGCGCGGCTTCATCTACGCCGCCGCCAAGCCGCTGCAGCTTTCCGAAATGAGCTGCCGCGCGCTGCTCGAAGAGTTGTGCGGCAATCTGCCCGTCGCCGTCGCCCAACTCATTGCGCAGCGGCCGGTGATGGCGTGAGCTTTCCAACCCCGCTTCCTTGGCGGAAACATTGCGCGCCGGAAGTGTTCTGCTAATTTCCACGCATGGCTTTTGATTCCTTCCGCGATTTCGTCAACGCGCTCGACCGGGCGGGCGAACTCAAACGCATTTCCCAGCCTGTCGCCACCGAACTCGAAATCACCGAGATCGCCGATCGCGAAATGAAATTGCCCGGCGGTGGCAAGGCATTGCTGTTCGAAAAACCCACCATTAACGGCGTGGTCTCGCCATTTCCCGTGGCCATCAACACGCTCGGCTCGCACAAGCGCATGGCCATGAGCATGGGCGCGGAATCCGTTGACGATGTCGCCAACGAACTCGGCGCGCTGATGAAGGCCAAGCCGCCGACGAGTTTCAAAGAAGCCATCAAGCTGCTCTCGCTCGCGCTGGATTTACGCCACGCCAAGCCGAAAACGGTGAAGACGGGTTCGTGCAAAGATGTGATTCAAAAATTTGACGCACCGCCTTCGCGAAAAGAGCTCTGGCCGGCTGCGCCGGATATTCTTAAAGTAGGGCAGGCTTCCAGCCTGCCCAGCGCCGAAGGCGCGAATGAAAAAAAAGAATCACCTTCGAGCGCTTCGCGCTCGTTGGGCAGGCTGGAAGCCTGCCCTACTTTGGCCAACCTCCCCATCCTGAAATGCTGGCCTTTGGATGGCGGACGTTTCATCACATTGCCCTGCGTCGTCACGCGCGATCCGGACACGGGTGAGCGCAATCTCGGCATGTATCGCATCCAGATTTACGACGACAAAACCACCGGCATGCACTGGCAATTGCAGAAAGTCGCCGCGCGCCATGGCCGTCGTTATTACGAAAAGGGCGAGCGGATGCCTGTCGCCATCTTTATCGGCGGCGACCCGATGTTTCCCTTTGCCGCGACCGCGCCGATGCCGGACGGCTTGGACGAATTTCTCCTCGCCGGTTATCTTCGCAAAAAATCCGTCGAGATGATCAAGTGCGAGACGAACGATCTGGAAGTTCCCGCCA
>JANPGB010000350.1:0-1875 GCA_031423695.1 Verrucomicrobiota bacterium | reverse complement strand
TCGCCGGGTAGGGACGTCCAGGGCCGAGCAATCGGCGGCACCTTCCAGTCGCAGGTACGGTGGGCGATTCAACGACCCTACGTTCCGGGCGTTTTTTCAAGCGCGATACCCGTCATCCCGGGAACGTTAATCCCTCAGCTTGACATTCCGTCTCAAAAGCCGTGTTCGTCAACGAAGTCATGCTGAACTCGTTTCAGCATCCATCATGACACGCCGCTGCCGTTCCCGCTGGAACATGGACCTGGAAACAAGTTCAGGGTGACGGGAGGGTCTTGGCGGACGATGTTTCACCAAGAATGGCGGCAGTCCTCCACATCACCTCGCAACTAGCTAAGTTGCCGCACCCACGCTCCGAAAAACGCATCTGCGTCGGCCTTTGCCTGCGGTGGGCGGTTTCGGTGACACTTTACTCAACTCCCGACCGCCGACATGCTGAACACGGCAGGACGGGGCGCCACTTATGCACTGGAAATTGACGCCGAAGCCAACGAAAGGCATTCTTCGCATCCTAGAGGTGCGAGGAGAACGACATGCGGCCACGCCAAATGATGCTGGGATGGGCGCTCTGCGCTGCGATGTTGCCATCGATGGCCGCGGCGGCACCAGCGTTGCCGCTGCTGGGAACTTGGACGCTGGACCTGAGCACGATGCCGGTTCCTCCCGAATTCCGTCCGGCGTCGCTCACGATGACTGTGGCAGACGCGGGGCAGGGCGAATGGCGCGTAAGCTATGCGATCATCGCAAAGGACGGCACGGCGCGGCGCATGCGATCGAGCGAGAAACTCGATGGAACGGCCGGCCCGATCGAGGGTGACCAGATTGAGGCGGACAGCGTCGCGCTCAGTCGGCCGGCGCGCAATATTCTCGTGATGGGGCTTTCGAAAGCCGGCCGCCCTGGCTCCGTCCGCGTTTACACCGTTTCCTCCGATGCGCGGACGATGACCGAAAGTGCCGCCAATGTCGGCGATGACGGCAAACCTTTCATTCGAAGTTTTCGCTGGAAACGGGCCGTGTCGCGGCGGTAGATTTCACGACGGAACCTGCGGACACAATACCCTTTTCTGTTGCGATCATGGTCTGCCAAGCTCCACCAAACCCGTGAACACAATACCTGTTTCCGTTCCGGCCACTGTTTGCCCGACCCGAAACACGACCATCGCGGTCATGCTGAGTTTGTTTCAGCATCGATCGTAACACGCCACTGCCGTGCCGTCGAAATATGGACCCTGAAACAAGTTCAGGGTGACGGCAAAATGGCGCGCCATGATCGTACCCAGCTACTTCCGCGCCGCAGCCCGCGCCCGCTTCTCGCGCACCACAAGCCACGCGAGCAGGCCCACCGGCCCGACCATGAACGTCGCCAGCAGGAACGGCACCTGCACGATGCGCGAGAATTTCTTGTTGTCGGCGTCGCCCGCGATCCACAGGCCGGTGAACAGATCGAACGCCAGATAATGCGTCCAGCCGATCACAACGCCGCCGTCACTGGCGAAGATCGCGCGCACGCCCGCGATGCTATCGAACCCCGCTTTGCCAACGCTGCCAGCCGACACCGGATCGATGCCACCACTCACCACCGCCACTAGCAGCACCGCATAGGCAAGGCACAGCATCCCCACGCCGAGGTACATGACGAGCGTGCGCGTGATCGGCTTTCGGGGCAGGAAGGCGAGGATGAGCCACGCGACCAGCGCGAGGCCATTGGTCAGGCTGAAAAGCAATGGCCACAGGCCGGTCGCGGCGGCGTTCATCGCCCCGGACTAGGCGCGCCTGCCCGCCGCTGCAACCACGGTCGCACCTTCAGGAACCGAAGGTACAGCCACTCCAGCCCGCGCAGCACCACGCCGTTTCGCGCCGCCAGCCCCAGCGGCCGCA
>JANPGB010000349.1:0-11430 GCA_031423695.1 Verrucomicrobiota bacterium | reverse complement strand
GCGTAGCCGTAGTAGCCCGCGCCGTAGCCGATGATGTGGCCGAAATAGCCGATGAACGCGGTGTCCGGCAGCATCGGCAGGAACACGTCGCCGAGTTTTTCGTTGGACACCGCGAGCGCGTTCGTGGCGTTGGCGGCGTTGATCTGCGAGTGCAAGGTGAGATCCATCAGGCCGAAGGAGAGCTGCCGGCGATAGCGCACGCCCTCGGTGGCGAGCCGGGCTTCCTTGAGTTTGGCCAGGATTTCCGCCGGGATTTTTTTCGAGGGATCACGATAGTCGGCCGCGAAGCCATCCAGGACTTTTTTGTCCCACGGCCAGTTCTCCAGCATCTGCGACGGGGCCTCGACGAAATCGCGCGGCACGCTCGTGCCCGAGAAGCGCGAGTATTTGGCGCGGGTCAGAATCGTGTGCATCGCGTGGCCGAACTCGTGGAAGATCGTCTCCACGTCGTCGTGCGACATGAGCGGCGGATGGTCCGGCGTCGGGGCGGGGAAGTTGCAGATGAGCGCGCAGACCGGCCGCTGATATTTTCCGTCCGGCAGAAGCTTGCCGTCCACGATGCCGAATTGCGCGAAGTGGTTGTATTTCCCCTCGCGCGGAAACATGTCGAGGTAGAAAACGCCGAGCGGCTCGCCGGTTTTTGCGTCGGAGACGGCGTAACACTGGAGGTCGCCGATCCATTTGTAGGGCGGCTCGACCGGTTCGAACCTCAAGCCAAAGATGCGCTGGTAGATGGCGAACATGCCGTCGAGCACGCGCTGGTAGGGGAAATAAACGCGCAGTTGCTCGGCGTCCACGTTGTATTTTTCCTTCTTCAACTGGTTCGAAAAATAGCGCCAGTCCCAGATGTGGATTTGCGCGTTCGCGTCGCCGGTTTCCTTGACCTTCAGCTGTCGGAACTGCTCCAGCTCGGCGGCAAACTTTGGCTGCAAACCGGTTTTCAGGTCTTCGAGGAATTTGATCGCAGTCGCGCCGTCCTTGGCCATTTTCACTTCGATCACATAGTCGGCGTAGCTTTTGTAGCCAAGTTTTTTGGCGACTTCATCCCGCCGACCGAGGATTTTTTCCAGCAGCGGGAGGTTCGCGGTGCGGGCGAGATTGTCGTGCGCGGTGATGAAGCGTTTGCGGGTCTCCCCCTTGCGCGCGTTGTCCATGACCATGATATAATGCCAGGTGACATTGGCCTTGGCGGTGTATTCGTCGTCGCCGGTTTTGATCTGAGCGAGAAAATCTTCGGGCACGCCTTCCAGCTCCGCCTTGGTGAATTTCACCGAGTTGGTGGCCTTGGTCACGTTGTTTTGGAAATCCGTTTCCAACAAGGTCAGCTCCTTGCGGAGGCGTTCAACCTCGTCGCGTTCGGCCTTCGGCAGCTCCAGGCCGGCGCGGCGGTAATCGCGCATCGTTTGCTCGAACAGTTTTTTGTCCTCGCCGCTCAACTGCGGCCGGGTGGCCGCGAACGCCTTGAGCACGCGGTAAACATCCTCGCGATAGTCAAGGCCCACGGACCACTCCGACAGTTTCTTCAACGTCTCCGTGGCCGCGTCGCGCACTTCGGCGTTCGTGCTGGTCTGCTCGATGAGCGATAGGCGGTTCGCCGCCAGCCCCATTTGGAAACCGAGGTTGTCCAGCGCCACCGCGGTGTTGGCGAACGTCACCTCGCCCGGGGCCAGTCTGCCGATGCGATCCAGTGCGGCGTTGCCGGCGGCGATGGTGCTTTCGCCGGTGGCCTTGATTTCAATCGTCGTGGTTTCAAACGTCGGGATGGTCACCACGGAGTTAAACTTCGCGGCGCGCTGCTGAAATTCCAGGAGGCGGTCGGCGGCCGTGGCCGCTTTCGGTTTTAGGTTGTGACAGGCGGTCAAAAGGGTGGCCATGACGAAAATTAAAATAATGTTCCAGCGCATACGCGGCCAAGCTAGCGGCAAAGGCGCGACAGGCAAGCGGGAATTCACCTGGGCTAAGGTTTGGCCCAGAAGGTAGATCTGCTCGCGCCGCTTAGGAGTCGGCGACGCGTAGCGCAGCGCAACGGATATGCGGAAGCGTGAGATTCTTCCAAAGCGTTCCGGCCTTGAACGGGCCGGTGGGTCGGCGCAAGGGTGCCGACCGCTACCTCCTGAAAGGGAAAGCCCCAACTTGATGAATTTGCTTCGGACTTTCCTCAACTCCAGTAATGCGTTAATTGATGCGGGACGCAAATGCCGCTGCTTGAAATAAAAAACCTCAAACTTGATTTCCTTTCCGGCGCCGCCCACCTGCGCGCGGTGGATGACGTGTCGTTCACCATCAACGTGGGTGAAACTGTTTGCCTCGTCGGGGAAAGCGGCTGTGGCAAAAGCGTGACCGCCCAGTCCATCGCGCGGCTCGTGCCGGCACCGCCCGCGCAATACGTCGGGGGAGAAATTTTTCTGAATGGTCGCGACGTGTTGAAGATGTCGAACCCGGAACTGCAACAGATTCGCGGCGGCGTGGTGAGCTACGTTTTCCAGGAACCGGGGGCGTCGCTCAACCCCGTCATGCGGGTCGGCCAGCAGATCAAGGAATCCCTCCAACTCCACAAACCGGAAAAAGCCAGCGACACCGAGGCCATCCGCCTGTTAAAACTGGTTGGCATCCCCGCCCCCGAATCGCGGATCAGAAATTATCCGTTTGAAATGTCCGGCGGCATGCAGCAGCGCGTGATGATCGCGATGGCTCTCGCCAGCGAACCCCGATTGCTTGTCGCTGACGAGCCGACGACCGCACTCGACGTGACGATCCAGGCGCAGCTCCTGGAACTCCTGCGCGACCTCAAGCAGCGGCTCAGCATGACCATCCTGCTCATCACGCACAACCTCGACATCGTCGGCGACATGGCCAACCGCGTGGCAATGATGTATGCCGAACAGATCGTCGAACTAACGCCCGCACGCGAACTGCTGCGGCATCCGTTGCATCCGTACACGAGGGCGTTGATGAACTCGGTGCCGAAACTTTCCGGCGGCGCGCAACGCCTCACCGCGATTCCCGGCAACGTGCCGCGCATCGGAAATTTTCCCGCCGGCTGCCGTTTCGCGCCGCGCTGTCCGATGGCGAAGCCGGAATGTTCGCAGGAAGTTCCTGAGTTGATTGAAGTCGAGGCGGGGCGCTGGGTGCGCTGTCCGTTTTGGAAAAGCGTTTGATGGGGTGGGGGTTGTCGCGCCGCGACCACTTCGCCTGCGAAGCAGGCGACTCTGGCCGGCGCACAGCCCTCGCGCGCCATTGCACCGCTGGACGCGGCGCTACTCGTCGCAGCGCGACGAGTTCCACCTCATCGGATGCAGCGGTTCTGGAAGTTTAATCAAACATCTTCCCCGGATTCAAAATTCCATTTGGATCCAGCGCGCGGCGCAGTTCACGCATCACGCGCATCTGGGCATCGCCCGCGAATCTTGGCAGGAAAGATTTTTTCGCAGTGCCGATGCCGTGTTCGCCCGTGATGGTGCCGCCAAGGCGGATCGCTTCGGCAAAAATTTCTTTGAAGGCTTCCTCGACACGGTGCATTTCCTCCTTGTTCCGCTCGTCCGTCAGGAAGGTTGGATGCAGATTGCCGTCGCCCATGTGGCCGAACGTGCCGATGCGCAGCTTGTATTTCTTCGCGATGCCGGCGACGAAGAGCACCATCTTGGCCAGTTCGCTGCGCGGCACGGTCACGTCTTCCAGAATCGTCGTTGGAGCCACGCGCGCCAGCGCTGAGAACGCGCTACGACGGGCGGTGGCGAGTTTGGTCGCCTCCGCTTCGTCCTTGGCCACGCGGATTTCCAGCGCGCCGTTCTTGCGCGCGACCTGCTCCATCTTCGCGGCTTCGTCGGCGACGGCGGCGGGATGACCGTCTGTTTCCATCAGCAGCAGCGCCTCGCAATCGAGTGGCAGGCCGATCTTGGTGTAGTCCTCGACGCAGCGGATCGTCATGCGATCCAGAAACTCCAGCGTGCAGGGAATGATCTGCGCCGCGATGATGTCCGACACGGTTTGCGCGGCGTGGTCCTGTTGCGCGAACGTGGCGACGAGCGTTTTCTTGGCGGCGGGCTTCGGAATCAGTTTCAGCAACACTTTCGTGATGACGCCGAGCGTGCCTTCTGAGCCGATGAACAAATCCCGCAGCGAATAACCAGCCACGTCCTTCACGCACTTGTTGCCCGTCCACAAAACTTCGCCGTCCGGCAAAATGACTTCCATGCCCATGACGTAGTTGCGCGTGACGCCGTATTTTAATCCGCGCAGGCCGCCGGAATTTTCCGCGACGTTCCCGCCGAGGGTGGAAATCTTCATCGAACCGGGATCGGGCGGATAAAACAAACCCGCTGCGTTTGCCGCTTCGGAAACGGCCTGCGTGATTACGCCGGACTCAACGAGCATCGTGAGATTGGCGCGATCCAGTTCGAGAATCTTGTCCATCTTCACGAGGCAAAGCACGATGCAGTCGTTCACCGGCAGGCTGCCACCGCTCAAGCCGGTGCCGGAACCGCGCGTGACAATAGGTGTTTTCGTCCGGTTCGCCAGTTTCAAAATCGCGGCGACCTGTTCCGCGGTGGTGGCGAGCGCGACGCAGCCCGGCATTTGTTTCAACGCCGCCGTGCCGTCGAAAGAGTAGGGGATCAAGTCCTCTTTTTCCGTCAGGACATTTGGCGTCCCGGCGATGCGGCGTAATTCGGAGATCGTGTTTGGCGCAAGCGGCATGAAGCGAGCATGGGCGACGCATTTTGGCCGGTCAAGAAAACTGGCGTGGCGAATCAGCGAACCAAAAGCGGCGGTAAACCCGCCGCAGTCCAGACGCTTCGCGAAATTCTGGGACACCGGGCAGGCGCGACAGCGTTTGGAGTGCGGTGGCTTCAGCACCGCTGTGGAACCATGCGTGGTCAAGAAATTGACTTGGTATCAAAAGCAGGCAGCCTTCAGTATCCGGTAAATCTCGGAATGATCCTTGGATCAAAGAAAGGCAATATGAAAACCAAACGACTCACGAAGAAAGTCAAAACCTCCGCCGCGCGCCAGACGATTAAGCCCCAAGCCATCCGACTGCCTGCGCGGTTGACGGTGCCGGCGGCCAGTGGATTTTTCTCGGCGCTGGTGACGGATAACAATGACCCCATCAACGCTGGCCGCGTCAGGGTGCGGATTTCACTGCCCGGTCGGAAAAGTTACGAAGGTTGGGCGCGTGTTTCCACGCTCATGGCTGGCAGGAACAAGGGTTCCTGGTTCATGCCCGATGTGAATGACGAAGTCCTGGTTGCGTTCGGAGTCGGCACGGCGGGCGGCATCTATGTCGTGGGTGGATTGTGGAGCAAAGTCAATCGCCCGCCGGAGACGATGAATGCGGGCAATGACAAAAAAGTTTTGTGTTCGCGCAACGGTGTGACGCTCACGCTGGACGATCAAGCAGGTCAGGAAAGTATCATCATGGAAACGCCCGGCGGCCAGAAGTTCACGCTCAAGGACGGCCCTGGCTCGGTCGAGATCAGGGACAGCAACGGCAATTCCGTGACGCTCGAGCCGAGTGGCGTGACCGTGAATGCTGCTGCGAAAGTCACTCTCAACGCCACCGCGGTCGAGATCAGTTCCGGGCTGGTGATGGTGAACGCTGGAATGTCCAAGTTCAGTGGCGTGGTGCAGTGCGACACGCTCATCAGTAACTCCGTCGTCAGCAACAGCTACACGCCCGGTGCGGGAAATATCTGGTAGTTCGCGCGACTGGACCTAAGATTGCCTTAATTCGGAGACACATGAAACCGATTTATTCTCTGGTGGCGTTCCTGCTGGCGGCCAGTTCGCGCGGGCAATTCGCCACGACGAATTTTTTCAACTGGGAAACCGCACCAGTTCATCCCGTCGCTTTGAGTTCGGACGGATCGCGGTTGGTCGTGTGCAATCTCCCGGACAACCGGCTCGAAGTTTTCGATGTAGCTTCCGGCATACCTGTTTCAGTGGGCAGCATCCCCGTCGGCCTTGATCCAGTGACGGTCCGCTTCCGGACGGTTTCCGAACTTTGGGTGGCCAACTAC
Organism: Verrucomicrobiota bacterium; assembly: GCA_031423695.1. Lineage (GTDB taxonomy): Bacteria > Verrucomicrobiota > Verrucomicrobiia > Limisphaerales > CAIQOK01 > CAIQOK01. The sequence continues at coordinate 5,413 of JANPGB010000349.1, read as the reverse complement.
ATTTCCGATTCCATCAGCATCGTTGACCTGCCGACGATGCGCGTTGTCAGCACGCTCACGACGACGAACGAACCGTCGGACATTGTTTTCGCCGGCACACCGCAGCGCGCTTACGTTTCGTGCGGCCAGCCGAATCTCGTCCAGGTTTTCAATGCCACCACCCTGCAAATCGTGACCAATCTGGCGATCGACGGAAACCGTCCGCGTGCAATGGACGTAAGCCCGGACGGCTCGAAAGTGTACGTCGGCATTTTTGAATCCGGCAACGCGAGCACGATCATCGGCACCGGCATCTCCCAAGGTTTGCCGCGCGCTAATCCGATCAATTTCCGCTTCGCTCCCTCCGCCGGATTAAATCCTCCACCGAACAGCGGGCCGAATTTTGTTCCCGCGACCAATCCCGCCATCACCAGCGCGCCGCCGCGCGTGAGCTTGATCGCGAAAAAAAACAGCGCGGGCCGCTGGCTGGATGACAACAACGGCGATTGGACGGAGTTTATTCGCGGCACGAACGCCGCGTTCGCCGGGCGCGTCCCCGGCTGGGACATGCCCGATCACGATCTCGCGGTGATTGACACGACGACGTTTTCCATTAACTACGCCAATGGTTTGATGAACATCTGCATGGGCGTGACGGTGAATCCGGCGTCGGGAAAAATCTCCGTCATCGGCACGGACGCGATCAACAACATCCGTTTTGAATCAGTGCTGAAAGGAATTTTCATCCGCGTGAACCTCGCCCAGGTTGATCCTGCGAACCTCACCATCACCGTCAAGGATTTGAATTCACACCTCACGTACCAGACTCCGCAAATCTCACCGACCGAACGGGACAAATCCATCGGCGATCCGCGCGGCATCGTCTGGAGTTCGGATGGCACTCGCGGCTACGTGACGGGAATGGGTTCGGATAATTTGATCATCATTGACGCGCAAGGCAATCGCGCCGGACTGAATCCCGCGATCAATGTCGGCTCCGGCCCGACCGGCATGGCGTTGGATGACAGCCGCCACCGGCTCTACGTTTACAACCGGTTTACCGGAAGCATCTCCACCGTGGACACCGCCAGCCAGACGGTGACGAACACGGTGTCACTTTTGGATCCCACGCCGCAGGCCATCAAGCTCGGCCGGCCGCACCTTTACAACACCCATCAAACTTCCGGACTCGGGCAGGCCGCGTGCGGCTCGTGCCATGTGGACACGCGCTTCGACCGGCTCGCGTGGGATTTGGGCGAGCCGACCGATGGGATGAAGTTCATCACCAACGCCAACTTCGTGGCCACGCCCGCCGTCACGAATCATTTTCATCCGATGAAAGGCCCGATGACGACGCAGACCTTGCAAGACATCATCGGCCATGAACCGTTTCACTGGCGCGGCGATCGTGATGGCATCGAACAATTCAGCCCCACCTTCACCAATCTGCAAGGCGCGCCCGTCACCTTGACGACCAATGAAATGCAGGAGTTCAGGGATTTTTTGGCGACCGTGCGCTTCGCGCCCAATCCGTTCCGCACCATCAGCAACGCGCTGCCGGCCAGTCTCCCGTTGCCCGGACAATTCGCGCTCGGCCGCGGCACGCTGCCCGCCGGCGCGCAGCTGCCAAACGGCAACGCGCAGAACGGCCAGGTGCTTTTCCGGCAGACCACGAATCTCACGACGAGCTGCATCGTATGCCATACGCTTCCTGCGGGACTTGGCAGCGACCGGCGGTTTAGCGGCGGTCAGTGGGTACAGGTTGCGCTCGGCCCCAACTCCTCGCATCACGTCGCGATGATCGAACTCGAACGCTCGCTGCAACTGCCGTTCAAGGTTTCGCAACTGCGGAACCTGTTCGACAAGTTCGGCCTGGATCTCACGCGCACCAACAGCCGCGCTGGTTTTGGATTTTCGCACGACGGCAGCGTGGATTCGCTGCCACGATTCATTCAGGATGCCTTCGCGATCACCAACGACCAGCAGACCGCCGATCTCGTCGCGTTTCTTTTTTCTTTCACCGGTTCCGATCTGACCGCCGGTTCGCTGACGGATCCGAATCGCTCGCCTGGCTTGGCCAGTCTCGATACTCCGGCTTCCGTTGGCCGGCAAATCACGATCAACAACCCCGCGAGCGTCGCGTTGATTGACAGCCTGGTCGCGCTGGCCAACTCCAGCACGAGCCGTGTTGATCTTGTGGTCAAAAGGTTCGAGAACGGCCTGCCGCGCGGCTGGTTTTTTGACCGCACTACGGGAAGTTTCCAATCGGACCGGCAGGCCGAAGTGGAGTCACCGGCCGCTTTGCGCGTCTTCGCCGCCATTGGCGCGGAGCAGACCTACACCGCCGTCCCGCGCGGGGCCGGCCGCCGGATGGGCATTGACCGCGACGCCGACGGGTACTTGGATCAAGACGAACTGGACTTCGGTTCCGACCCGGCCAATCCGCTCTCGCTTGCAACCAACACGCCGCCGCAGCTGAGCGCCGCCAGTGACCTCAATGCACTCAAGGGCCGGCTGCTGGCTTTGAATTTCACCGCCACGGACACCGACATTCCCGCGCAGGTGCTGAGGTTCAGTTTGACCAATTCGCCGCCCGACGCAACGATCAACCCGACCAACGGGCTGTTCGCCTGGACGCCCGCCGGCCCCCTGGGTTCATTGACCAATTCAGTCACGGTTGTCCTTACTGACAGCGGCAATCCTAACCGGAGCGATTCAAAAACATTTCTGGTGGTCGCCACCGATTTGGCGGTTGGAACACCGGTCATCACGACGAATGGAATCACCCTCGGTTGGAACACTATCTCCGGCCTGACCTATCGGGTTCAATTCAAGAACGATCTCAGTGATCCTGCCTGGACTGATCTGGCTGACGAAATCACGGCCACAAACAACATCGCCTTCAAACTCGATACCGGCGCGGCCACAAACAACAGCAGGTTTTATCGGGTCATTGTCCTGCCATGAACAAGATTCCCTACAGGCAAAGAAGGTTGCTCGCGCCGGTCGCGGCTTTGGCGATGGGCCTAACTGTGACCGCCGACGCCCAGCGCAGCTTCAACCTCAGCGTGACGCCGACGAATCAAAACGGCGTCGCCATCCGATGGAAATCCCAGTCGGCCACCCCCGTCGGTGATATGGTCGTCGTGCCGCAATTCCAAGTGGAGCGCAGCGGCGATTTGAAAACCTGGACGCCCGTGAGCGGAATGATTGCTTCTTCGCTTGGGCAGACGAATGCCTTCACCGACATGGCAACCAATCTTGGGTTTTATCGCGTGAATTCCATCATCCAAAAAGAGTACGCCCAGCTGAGCCACGCGAAACTGGACAGCGGCCAGTTGCAATTCGCGGATTTCTTCGGCGCAACCCTGTTCGGGGCCAGCCTGGTTTCCGCGACTTTGAGCAACGCGAATCTGGGCGCGGCGGATTTGCGGTCCGCCGATTTGAGCGGGGCCGATTTGAGCGGGGCCGATTTGTTTGGCGTGAACGCGTTTCTGGCCAAGTTCGATTCCGGCACGCTGGCGGGTGCCGACGCCAGTTTTGGCGACTTCGAGGCGGCGAGTCTTTTCAACGTGGACTTGACCGGCGCGGATTTGAGTTTCGCCACGCTCACCGGAGCCAACCTCGACTTCGCCGCTTTCAATCAAACGATCCTGGACTCGAACACGCTGCTGGACGCGAAACCAAAGCTCATCTGGCAGATCGTCAACACCGGCGCGGCCAACGCGGTGCTGACCAACAAAGACCTGAGCTTCGCCCGTTTTGAAGGTGTGAACTTCAACGGCGCGAAACTGAACAATTCGGATTTTAGCGCCAGCTTCCTTGACAGCGCCGACATCCGTGGCGCGAATTTCACCAATGGCAACCTGCGCTTCGTGAGCTTTCAGGGAACGCTGATGGATGCGACCACGATCATTGATTCCAAGTCGCGGCTGGTCTGGCAGATCATCAACCAGAACTTTGGCGTGGGCCGCGATCTTCACGGGACCAACCTGGCCTCCATTGATTTGCAGGGCGCAAATTTCAGCAGCGCCAATCTGAGCAACACCGTCTGCACGCTGACGATTTTCGAGCAGGCCAATTTTGGCGGCGCGAATCTGTTCAAGGCCAGTTGCAGCCAGGCGGATTTTCTCCAGGCCAGCCTCACCAACGCCAATCTCCAGCAGGTCAACTTCAATTCCGCCGACCTCACCAGCGCCAGTCTCCGCAATTCGACCACGAACGGCGCGACGTTCATCGGCACGATTTTCAGCAACACTATCATGCCCGATGGCTCGGTCAGAAATTTTTAGCAGGACTGCGGCCGGCGTCGCGGCGGTGCCCTGACCGCCGCCATGTTCAAAACCCCTCTCAGACAATCTGCGGCTGCACTTTTTCCGGGTCCACGCCCAGATCTTTGATCGCTTGCGCCACCACCTCGCGGCTGATCTGGCCTTTCTCAGCCAGCGCGTAGAGCGTGCCGATGACCGTGGATTCGGTGTCCACTTGGAAGAACCGGCGCAACCGCGTGCGCGTGTCGCTGCGGCCAAAGCCGTCTGTGCCTAGCGTCGTCAATCCGCCGGGAACCCACGGCGCAATCTGGTCGGGCACGATCCGCATGTTGTCGGACACGGCCACGAACACGCCCTCTTCCTTCGCGAGCAGGTCTTGCACGTACGAAGTTTTCGGCGTGGCGGTCGGATGCAGCATGTTCCAACGCTGACAACGCAGCGCGTCGTTGCGGAGCGATTTGTAGTTGGTCGCGCTCCACACGTCGGCAGAGACGCCGTAGCGTTCCGCGAGAATTTCCTGGGCCTTGAGCGCGGAGTTGATGATCGGGCCGCTGCCGAAAATGTGCGCCTTGAGTTTCTTGCCTTCCGCGCCGGCTTTGAAACGGTAAAGACCTTTCAAGATTCCATCTTCGACGCCGGGCGGCATCGCGGGCATCAGATGGTTTTCGTTGTAGAGCGTGAGGTAGTAGAACACGTCCTCGCCGTCCACGAACATGCGCTTCATGCCGTCGGCAATGATGATCGCGAGTTCATAGGCGAACGCCGGATCGTAAGTGATGAGCGTGGGAATGGTGCTGGCGAGAATCAGGCTGTGGCCGTCCTGATGTTGCAGACCTTCGCCATTGAGCGTGGTGCGGCCGGAAGTTGCGCCCATCATGAATCCCTTCGCCTTGATGTCGCCGGCGAGCCACATCTGGTCGCCGACGCGTTGCGGGCCAAACATCGAATAGTAAATGTAGAACGGAATCATGTGCGTTCCGTGCGTGGCGTAGCTGGTGCCCGCCGCGATGAACGATGACATGGAACCCGCCTCGGTGATGCCTTCTTCGAGAATCTGCCCGTCCTTCGCCTCGTGATAATAGAGCAGCGACTTGATGTCCACCGGTTGATAGAGCTGGCCTTTCGGCGAGTAGATGCCGATCTCGCGGAAGAGCGCATCTAGT
>JANPGB010000348.1:0-11782 GCA_031423695.1 Verrucomicrobiota bacterium | reverse complement strand
CAGCATCCCGGCGCGCTCAAGGACATGGTCACCAGTCCCGGCGGCACGACCATCGAAGGCGTGCACGAACTGGAAAAGGGAAAACTGCGTGGCACCGTGATGAGCGCCGTGCGCGCGGCGGCTGAGAAGTCGAAAAAGCTGGGCGCCTGAATTAAAAATGCAAACAGCTAAATCAAAAAATGGCCGGCGCGGGGGTCTCGGGAGGGGCCGGCTATTTTGCATTTTTAATTTTTAATTTCGTGCTGTTCCCACCGCCCAACCCTAAACAAGCCCGCGTCATCTGGCTCGCGCTGACCGGGCTGGCCATCGCGACGCTCGTGGCGCTTGTGGCGGGAGTCGTCTGGTCGCTCGGCCGGTTGCTCCAGGTTTTCTCGCCGGTGCTCTGGCCGCTGGCGATTGCCGGCATCCTGGCCTGCCTGCTGGATCCGGTTGTGGACCGTCTGGAAAAACGGGGGCTTTCGCGGGCCAAGGCGATCCTCTGCGTGTTCGGCCTCGCGGCGCTGATCCTGGCGGCGGTGTTTGGCAGCGTGGTGCCGCAGCTCGTCGGCGAAACGCGGCAACTGGTCAAACGCGTGCCGGAGTATTCCGCAAAATTGCAAAACCGGCTGGAGCATTGGAATCCAACCACGCCAGCGGTGCTGCAACGATTTTTTCCGCGGGCGGTGTTGCCGGAGCCGGCCGCCTTCTCGACCAATGGCGAAGCCATTTCAACCGCCGTCAACATCGACCCGCCGGCCGCCTTCGGCGAAACGCTGGATCCCAAAACCGTGCAGGCGGCCAAGGACTGGCTGGCCGGCGCGCTGCCGGTGGCGGGGCGGTGGTTGTTCGGCCAGGTGGGGCGCGTTGCGTCGTGGTTTGGTTTTCTGGCCGGGCTGGCGCTGATTCCGGTCTATGTTTTTTATCTGCTGCTGGAGCAGCGCGGCATCGAATCGAAATGGACGGATTATCTGCCGGTGGCGGATTCCGGCTTCAAGGACGAGCTGGTGTTCGTGCTGCGCGCGATCAACGGCTATCTCATCGCATTCTTCCGCGGCCAGATGCTGGTGGCCTTGTGCGACGCGGTGCTCTACACGGCCGGCTTTCTCCTCATTGGTTTGCCGTACGCGATTCTGATCGGCGCGTCGGCGCTCGTGCTGACGATGATTCCGTTCCTTGGCGCCATCACGCTGTGCGCCACGGCGCTGGCGATTTCCATCGTTCAATATGGCGACTGGTTCCATCCGCTGTTGGTGCTCGGAGTTTTCGCCGTGGTGCAGGCCCTGGAAGGGCTGGTGATTTCGCCGCGCATCATGGGCGGACGCGTGGGGCTGCACCCGCTGGCGATCATCATCGCCGTCATGACGGGAACGACGCTGCTCGGCGGATTGCTGGGCGGCGTGCTGGCCATTCCGCTGACGGCGGTACTGCGGGTGTTGCTGGCGCGCTATGTCTGGAAGAAGCAGATGGGTTTTGGTCGAGCACCCGCCGGTCCGTGACACGGCCGCGGTCAGCCGAGCCCCGGGCGCTTCAAATCAGCGAGACAATCCCGCGCTCGCGATTCTACGGGACTGGTGCTTGCCTCAATTTGGCTTCGCCGGGGGGGCTCGCCCGAGGGCCTGCGGCCCCCTCCCGGAGCGAAGTGTTCCGGACTTCCGTTCGCACCTCCGGCGCCTGGGGGACTAAAGCGGTTTCAAATTTGATGTAACGCAGACATTCCTGTCTGCGGGTTCGCGGGACTTTCTAGTCCCGAGTTTCAGCCGGCGGAACTGGCGACTGGAAAGTCGCCCGCACCCGCAGGCTGGAAAGCCTGCCCTACGTCTTTACTGGAATCGCCCTAGGGCAGCATGAGCCGGTAAATCCGCTGGCCGTAATTGGCGGCATTGGTATCTGTGAACACCACACTGCCACTGGCCGTCACATTGGTGGCAATCGGGGCCCAGTTAATCAAGTCGCTCGAAGCGAAGACGACGTAGGTGGCCCCCGGCGGCACCGAGAACTGGAAGCTGAAACCAGCGGGCGTCATGCCCATCCCCGCGCCCGCGTCAGAGGACAGAACGATGCTGGGATTCGTCGTCGTCAACAAAGCGGAGGCGTTGGTCGCGAAGCCCCAGGTGTTGGTCACCACCACCATGTAGCTGCCCGCATTCGCCGCCCGGACATTGGTGAGCTGCAAGGTGGAGTTGGTGGCTCCGGCCAGCGGGGTGCCGCTGAAGCACCACTGATAAAGGAGCGGCCCGGTGCCGCTGGCGGCGACGGAGAAGGTGGCGCTCTGGCCCGCGACCACGGTCTGGCTCTGCGGCGGCGTGACGATTGCGGGCGGCACGATGACCGTCAACGTCGCCACGGCGCTGGTCACTGCCCCGGCGGAGTTGGTCACCACCACCGTATAGCTGCCAGCGTCGCTCGTTCGCACGCTGTTGATCGTGAGGGTGGAACTGGTGGCGCCGGACAAGCGCGTGCCTTTGATACTCCATTGGTAGCTCAGCGGGGCCGTGCCGTTTGCGGCAACCGAAAACGAAAAGCTCTGGCCCGGGGTCACGGTCTGGCTGACAGGTTGGGCGGTGATTTCCGGTGGGCCGAGCACCGTCAAGGCCGCATTGGTACTCGTCACGCTCCCGCCCAGATTAGTCACCTTCACGGTGTAATTGGCCTGATCGTTGGTTTGGGCGTTGTTGATGGTGTAGCTGCTCAGGATCGCCAAAGTAATCGGCGATCCATTCTTATACCACTGATAGCTCGGGGTGGTGGAGCTGCTGACTGTCGTGCTAAAGGACACAGTGCCATTTAACGGGACACTCTGGCTGACGGGCAGCGTGAGGAAGGTTGGCGGCGGCGTAGCCCAGCAAGGCTGCGGCAGCAGCAAACTCGAGAAAACCAAGGCCAGAACGAACTTCGGTAGCCGGCGGATCCAGGTTTTTGTATTTAAGGCTTTCATCGTATTACTTTCCGGGAGGGATATAGCCGCTGCTGTGCCATGGTTCGGAAGCGCTGCTGGGAAAAACAGGATAGTAAACCCACCGAAGCCTTGGCGAGGTGTGGTAGGGTGGGTCACTCCGTGCGCGCCGCTCCGACCGCTCAAGGGCAAACTACGGCGCGCACGGAGTGACGCGCCCTACCTTGCAGCTTCAGGACTCGCGCATTGAGAAATCCGCGCCGCCGCCGGCTAGAAGTGATAGGTCAGATTCAGGCGGAAGGTCCGGCCGTCGCGCGCGATCAGGTTCTGCACGTGGAACTGGGAGGAGGGGTCGGAGTATTGGCGGTCCAGCAGGTTGTATATGCCGGCCGAGGCATCCAGGTTTTTGACGAGGTTGTGGCTGAAGAGGGTGAGGTTGAGGATGCCGAAACCGGCCGCATCCTCGCCCTGCCGGGTGATGGGCTGGCCCTGCGTGGTGGTATCCAGCGAGCGGCGGCGGCTGGTATATTGGAATTCCACACCCAGGAAGAGTTTGTCGGCGATGAGGGGCGCGCTCAGGTTGAATTTGAACTGGTGATTGGGAGAATTGGGCATTTCCCAGGCAACCGAGTGATCCTTCGTATATTGCAGTGAATAGCTGGCCCGGCCGCGAATGCCACCGGTCCAGGAACCCTCCAGCCCGAGTTCCATGCCGCTGGATTCCGCGCCGAAGTTGGTGAAGCTGCCGCTGCTGAAGACGAGCAGGTCATGCATCTGATTGTGGAAGCCGGAGACGGTGGACCGCAGATGTTTCCCGATCTCCTGCTCATACACGAGTTCGTAACTGGTGATGCCCTCGGGCTTGAGCGTGTGGTCGGCATTGGCCACCTCGTAAAAACTCGGCGCGCGGAAGGCGGTGCCGTAAATGGCCTTGAAAGTGGATTTCTCCCACGGATTGTAGATCAAGGCCACGCGCGGGTTGAATGCGGGATCGAAGCGGCCATACTGGTCGTAGCGCACGCCCGCATTCAAATGGAGGTTGGTATGCAGTTCAAAATCCCCTTGCACATAAACGCCGTGGCTTTGCTGGTCGCGGATTTTTGAGGCCTGCCCGGAAACCCGCAGCTCCTGGCTGAAATCGTCGCGAAATTCCGCGCCCACGGTGAGGACATGCCGGTTCCACAGGCGTTTGTTGACCTGCACCTCCGTGCCCCACCATTGGCCCAAGTCCTCTTCCGCGTAGAACAGGTTTGGTCCATACGGGTAGCCAATGTCATGGACATAGCTGTCGTAATACAGCCGGGCGGAGACTTCGAAATCATGCTCGAAACTATGCGCGAATTTCAACGCCGCATAACCCTGCTCATCCGTGGTGCTCAAACGAGGGTCGTTGAAGACCGTGCCGAACTGCGCCGTGGGATTGGCTTTTTCGCGATGATGGAGCGCGCCCTCCAGCGAGAAATCCCGGTAGTCCACCGAGCCAAAGAAACTGCCCGCGCGGTCGCCGTCCAGATCCTGGGCCACGCCGTTGTTCTGCGCCGGGGTGTTGAACTCCTTGAAAAACAATTTGGAATTTCCGGCACTGTCGTAATAGGTCCCGGACAGCAACAACTGGACTCCGTTGGTGAAGAGCTTGCCGAAGGTGAGCCGCGCCTTGTAGCTGTCGAAGGAGCCATAGCCGCCGGAAGCTTCGAGGCCGTTGAGTTGCGCGCCCTTCCGGGTGATCACATTGACCACACCAAAGAAGGCATTGTTGCCGTAGAGCACTGCGCTGGGCCCGCGGATGACTTCCACCCGGTCCACCAATTCCATGTCCAGCAGGAAGGCGGTGTCGAGAAAGGCGCCGTCGTTGAAGTCGTTGTTGACCCGGTGGCCGTTCACCAGCACCAGCACCCGGTCGTTGAAATCTCCCAGGCTGACGCCGCGGGCGCCAAGGAAGGCATAGTTGCGGTCGCTGGACACGTTGAAGCCGGCCACGCTCTGCATCAGCTCGCCCAGCGTCTGGTAGCCGTACTTTTTGACGTCGTCTGAAGTGAGGACCGTGATGGAGGCGGGTGCCTGGGTGGTCTTCTGCTCGACCTTGGAGGCGGCATAGACCTTGGGCACATCGATGTTCATCAGCGACTCCAGCGAAAGCTCGGTGAGGTCCACCTCCTTGGCCGCCGGGGCAGACGCCGCCGCCGCGGCCAGCAGGAGCGGCAGGACCGGCAGGAGAAATGTTTTTGCCGCGCCGCGCTTGAAATCAGAGCAGCCGCGTACAACTCCCCGGGGAGCTGGCGCGAGCACGTCATTCAATTTCTTCATTCGATGGCGGCAGTCGGAGGTCAAGAATCCGCAAGTGCCAGAACGGTTTTTGTGCCCGTCCGTGGCCGCTTGCGTAAACGCCTTCGCTGCTTTGATGATTATCTATCGTCGCTGTAAGATTGTCCTTAACTTTGAATTTAGACACGCGATAGAGAATGGAGACAAATGCAATCACGCCAGCCAGCAGCAAGCTTGAACTTGCGGTGGAGGGTTCCTTTTCTAATGCGCGTATGCGCCGCGCGATGGTTTTGTCTGGGCCTGGCGTTGCTGCTGGCGGTCCCCGTTGGCCGCGCGCAGGACGCGCAGCCCTCGGAGTATCAGATCAAGGCGGCGTTCCTCTTCAATTTTGCGAAGTTTGTCCAGTGGCCGGCGGCGGTGCAGGGTGACGCAAAGTCCCCGATCGTCATTGGCATTCTGGGCGACAATCCCTTTCACGAGGACCTGGAGCGCACCATTCGCAACAAGCTGGTGGACGAGCATCCGCTGGTGATAAAAGAATTTCGTTCCGCGGCCGACGCGACCAACTGCCATCTCCTTTTTATCAGCACGACGGAAAAAAAGCGGCTGCCGGAAATTCTGGAAGCTCTCAAGGGGACGAGCGTGCTCACCGTGAGCGAGACGGAAGGTTTCACGGAAGCGGGCGGGATGATCAACTTTGTCCAGCAGGGCACGAAGCTCCGGTTCCAGATCAACAAGGACGCCGCCAACAAGGCGGGATTGAAAATCAGTTCCAAGCTCCTGAGCCTGGCCTGGACCCCGGGCGGATGAATATGCCTGAATCCATATCACGAAACGATTCGAAGGTGCGGCCGCTCGGCGCTGCGTCGGTGGCGCCCGCTCCGGATTTGCTGCCGGACCTGCTTGAGGCCTTGGCACGCTTGTTGCCCCTGAGAAACCCTCAGATGGGAATCAAGCTTGAAACCGCAGCGCGGGTCGGAAACTCGTCCTTTTACGGGGCAGTGTCCTGTCTTGAATTTTCCATGAGCGGCTTGGCCGGCACCGGTGACCGGCCAGAAGTGCAGCACCGCTCCCGAATCGCTTCCGCCCGAGTGGGAAGGACCGGTCCGGCCGCACGGGTTGGAACCGGTCACGGTGCTCACGCGCGGCTGCGCAGACGATGAAAATAATCCAAAATCTTCCGGTTCGAAAAAAGATGCAGGTGCTCACCCTGCTCATCTGCGGCGCGGTTCTGTGTGTTGCCATCGCCGCGCTGTTCATTTTCCAGGTCCTGAACTTCCGCTCCAATTTCGAGCGGGACACCGCCACCCTGGCCGTCATCATCGCCAACAACAGCCAGGCGCCGATGGCATTCCAGGACGAGCAGTCGGCGACCGAGGTGGTGGGTGCATTGCGCGCCAAGCCCACGGTGGTGGCCGCCAGCCTGGTGCTGCCCGCCGGCACGGTCTTCGCGCATTATGGAACGGGCGAGAATGCTCAGACCCTGGCGCAGTTTCCGCCGGCGGGAAAATTCCGTTTCAATGGCGAACAGCTGCTGGTCACGCAGCCGGTCGTGGTGAAAAAGGAACAGGTGGGCACGCTCTATCTGCGTTCGGACTACCGGCGGACCTTCCTGCAGTTGGTGAGGTTTTACGGCCTGGTGGTGCTGGGGATCATGATCGTGTCCATCGGCCTGGCGGTGTTTCTCTCCAGCCGGCTCGGCGGGTCGATCACCGGTCCCGTGCTTGAGCTGGCGCAGACCACGCGGCTCATCGGTCAGAACAAGGATTACTCCGTGCGCGCGACCGTGGATGGACGGCGGGACGAGCTGGGCCAGTTGGCGGAGTCCTTCAACGAGATGCTCAGCCGCATCCAAAGCCAGGACGCCGCGCTGAGCCTGTCGCAGGCGACCCTGAGCCGATCGCAGAAAAAAATGGAGGCCTTGATCCACTCGATTGATGGCATCGTCTGGGAGCGCACGCCGGACACATTTCAGTTCACCTTCATCAGCCGCCAGAGCGAGGACATTCTGGGTTACGCGCCGGAGACATGGCTGACCGTGCCTGGTTTCTGGGAGGCAAAACTGCATCCGCAGGACGCCGCGAAGGCCGCGCAGACCGGTCATGAGATGGCGGCCAAGGGCCAGCCGTACCGCTACGAATACCGGATGATCGCGGCCGATGGCCGGACCGTCTGGATTCAGGAGAGCGGCATGGTGCTCGTCGAAAACGACCGACCGACGGCCATGCGGGGCATCTTCCAGGACATCACCCAGCACAAGCTGGACGCCGAGCAGTTGGACAAGCTCAACCGGCAGTTGATCGACACCTCCCGCAGCGCGGGCATGGCCGACGTGGCGACCGGCGTGCTCCACAATGTCGGCAACGTGCTCAACAGCGTGAGCGTGTCCGCCACCGTCGTGGCCGACCGGCTGCGGCGCTCCAAAGTCGCCAACTTGAAACGGGCGACCGCCATGATGCGCGAAAAGAACGGGCACCTGGCAGAATTCCTCACCACCGACCCGAAGGGCAAACTCCTTCCCGAATATCTCAGCGCGGTGGCCGACGAACTGGCCGGCGAGCAAAGCGAGCTGATCACCCGGATGACGACCGTCGCCGAGCACATCGAACACATCAAGGAGATCGTCGCGATGCAGCAGAACTACGCTAAGGTCTCCGGCGTCTATGAAAACTTGTCGGCGACGGATTTGGTTGAGGACGCGTTGCGCATCAACGCCACCGCGTTTGACCGCCATGGCATCGAGCTGGTGCGGGAGTTCGAGGAAAACGCCGCGGCGGTCTGCGTGGACCGGCACAAGGTGCTGCAGATTTTGATCAACCTGCTCCGCAACGCCAAGCACGCCATGGACGAGCGCGCCGGACACGCCAGGCGGCTGGTGGTGCGGGTGAACATGGCCTCGCCCGAAATGGTGAAAATAAGCATGATCGACAGCGGCGTGGGCATTTCGGCGGAGAACCTCACCAAGATTTTCAATCACGGGTTCACCACCAAGAAAGAGGGGCACGGCTTCGGCCTGCACAGCGGCGGCAACGCGGCCAAGGAAATGGGGGGCAGCCTCACCGCGCGCAGCGACGGGCCCGGCCAGGGCGCTGAGTTCATTTTGGAATTGCCCACCGCCCCCCGCACCCGGAAAGAGGAACCGCTGGCCCAGAACTGAGTATGAAGAGCACCGACCTCAAACCCAATCATCGCATTCTGGTCATAGACGACAACCCGAGCATCCACACGGATTTTCGCGACATTCTTTGCGCGGCCAATGCCGGCAGCGCCGCGTCGAAAAAGCTGGAGGCGGCGTTGTTTGAGGAGGACGCGCCGGCGGCCGACGTGACCACTTTTGAATTGGACTCCGCCTATCAGGGGCAGGAGGGCCTGGCGAAGGTGGAGCAGTCGCTGAGGGAAAACCGGCCGTACGCGCTGGCGTTTGTGGACGTGCGGATGCCGCCCGGCTGGGACGGGGTGGAAACCATCGCCAGAATCTGGGCCGTTTATCCCGAGCTGCAGATCGTGGTGTGCACCGCCTACTCGGATTATTCGTGGGACGAGATGCGCGCCAAGGTCGGCCAGGCCGACAGCCTGCTCATTCTCAAGAAACCTTTCGACAATGTGGAAGTGCAGCAGATGGCGCACGCCCTGACCAAAAAATGGCTACTCAACCATCAGGCGGCGCTGCAGCTGGCGGAACTGGCGGAGGCCAACCAGGCGCTCGCCCTTTCCGAGGAACGCTTCTCGAAGGCGTTTCATGAAAGCCCGCTGCCCAGCGGCATCCAGAGTTTCTCCGATCAGACTTTCGTGGACGTCAATCAACGCCTCGCCGAGCTGTCCGGCTGCACCCGCGAGGAAATGATCGGCCGCACCCCGGCGCAGTTGAGTCTGTTTGAAAAACTTGAAGTGGCCGAAGCCTGGTATGAGGCCCTGATCCGCCAGGAGTCGGTGTGCGATCACGAGGCCAAAATCCGCAATCGTGGCGGGACGTTGCACGAGGTGCTGGTCTCCCTGTCCCCTTTTGCCTTCGGCGCAAAGCCCCACCTGCTGCTGCTGGCGCAGGATGTTTCGCAGCGCGCCTTGCTGGAGCGCGAGCTGCGTCAGGCGCAGAAGATGGAGGCCATCGGCCAGCTCGCCGCCGGCGTCGCGCATGACTTCAACAACATCCTGACGGTGATCCAGGGGCACGCCGGCCTGATGCAGCAAAATCTCGGTGCGGGAAGTCCGCAGGCGAACTCGCTGGAGCAAATCACTCGCGCCTCGGCCCGCGCCACCTCGCTCATCCGCCAGTTGCTCATGTTCAGCCGCAAGCAGGTGATGCAGTTCCGGCATCTCGACCTCAACGAAACGTTGCGCAGCACCCTCAAGATGCTCGAACGACTCGTGGGCGAACACGTGCAGATTGTTTTTCGTCCGCAGGAACCGCTGCCCGCCATTCACGCCGACAACAGCATGATCGAGCAAATCGCCATGAACCTGGCGGTCAACGCGCGGGACGCCATGCCCAACGGCGGACAGATTGCCATCACCACCGCGGTGGAAACGATTCACCGCGCCCCCACGCCGAAGGATCCTGAAAACCGCAACGGCGAATTCATCTGCCTGACGTTCAGCGACGGCGGCACGGGCATGGACACGACGATTCTCCGGCGGGTCTTCGAGCCGTTTTTTACCACCAAACCCGTCGGCCAGGGCACGGGGCTGGGATTGTCCACGGTTTTCGGGATTGTCCGGCAGCACCGGGGCTGGTTGGAACTGGAAAGCAAGCCGCATCACGGCACGACGTTTCGGATCTATTTTCCGGCAAGCCCGCTGCCCGTTGAGAAAACGGAGCCGGTGGTGAATGTCTCCTTGCGCAGCGGGCGTGAAACCGTGCTGGTGGCCGAAGATGAGGAAGCCTTGCGCGAGATGGTCGTCCAGATTCTCCGGATCCAAGGCTACACGGTGCTGGAAGCCGCCACCGGCCGCGATGCACTGGAGGTTTGGGAAAAAGCTACCCGCCCCATTGATCTGCTGCTGACGGACATGGTGATGCCGGGCGGTGTCATGGGCAGCGAACTGGCCGAGCGCCTCACCAGCCGGTCGCCCGGCCTGAAGGTGATTTACACCAGCGGCTACAGCCTCGGGATGGCGGGGCGGGACGCTTCGCTGCTGGAAGGGCGCAACTTCCTGCCCAAGCCCTACTCGATCGGCAAGCTGGCGCAGTTCGTCCGGGAATGCCTTGACCACAAATCAGCCACCAAGAACTGAACGGGCTGCGGCAAAACCTGGTGGCGGGTTCGATTCCCGTGCGGACCACCAACTTCATCTTGCCCTCGCCGCACAAGCGGGCATATTAACCTGCATTGGAACGCAACGGACGCGGTTTGGATGCGGGGATTTCCACCGGCCTGCAAATCAAAACCCCTCCGCCGGTTCCACGATGCCCCACGGCATCAACACCGGTCGCGCCTGTAGCTCAGTTGGATAGAGCATCTGCCTTCTAAGCCGAATGTCGTGGGTTCGATTCCCGCCAGGCGCACCACTTTCCTTTACGACCGCGGCTCGGCGACCTAGTATTCGCCGGTCATGCTCTCACTCGAACATCTGGCCGGATTGCTGGAAAAAAACCGCTCCGCCGCCGCCGCGCCGGTGCGGGAGTTTTCCCTCGGCGGCCGGCACTTCGCCTTCAACTCCCGGCCTGCCATCATGGGCGTGCTCAACCTTTCCCCGGACTCCTGGTATCGCGAAAGCGTCTGCCTCACGGCGGAAAGCGCGGTGCAGCGCGGGATCGTGCTAGCGGCCCAGGGCGCGCACATCGTGGATGTGGGCGCGGAATCCACGCTCGCCCAGGCGGCCCGTGTGGATCAGGCGGCGCAGCAATCCAAGCTCCTGCCCGTCCTGCGCGGACTGCGCGCCGCGGGGGTTTTGGTTTCCGTTGAAACCTATCAACCCGACGTCACGCGCGCCTGTCTCGAAGCCGGGGCCAACGTCTTGAACCTGACCGGCACGGATCGCAGCGAGGAACTTTTTCGGATGGTCGCGGCTCATGATGCGGCGGTGATCATTTGTTATGTGCCGGGAAAAAATGTCCGCGAGGTGGGTGATTTGGATCTGTCCGCCGACCCGCTTGAACTGCTGCGTGAATATTTTTCCCGCCAACTGGAACTCGCGCTGCGCTGCGGCGTCGAAAAAATCCTGCTCGATCCCGGGCTGGGGTTTTATTACCGCAACTTGCAGGACAGCGCCGTGCGCGTGCGGCACCAGATGCACGTTTTTCTGAACACGTTCCGCCTGCGGCCCCTGGGCTTTCCGATCTGCCATGCGCTGCCCCACGCGTTCGAATACTTCGGCGAGGAGGTCCGCTGCGCCGAGCCCTACTTCGCGGTGCTGGCCGCGCTGGGCGGAACCAGCTTGTTTCGCACGCACGAGGTGCCACGCATCAAGGCCGTGCTGGACACGATGAGAATTTTCTGACGCCCGGCCCAGCCCGGCTCAAACCGTCCGGCGGCAAAGGAAGACGCCTTCCTCTTCCGATTTAGCAATCCACTGCTTGCGGACTTCCATGTCGTATTGCGCCAGCAGTCCGCTCACCCGATCCGGCGTGTAGCGATAGGAAAAAAACAGCCGCAGCGACTCCCCGGCCGGGGGCGGCGTCATCCACGGCTCCGCGTCGGAGGCCACGCT
>JANPGB010000347.1:0-14797 GCA_031423695.1 Verrucomicrobiota bacterium | reverse complement strand
GGCCGCGACATCTTCGTGCAAGCCTTCGAACGCGAAGGCTGCGAGGTCATCTTCGCGTATCTCGGCGGCGCGAGTATGGAAATCCACCAGTCGCTCACCACGTCCAAGATCCGCACCATCCTCCCGCGCCACGAGCAGGGCGGCAGCTTCGCGGCGGAAGGCTACGCCCGCGCCACCGGCAAGGCCGGCGTGTGCATGGGCACCAGCGGCCCCGGCGCGACCAACCTCGTCACCGCCATCGCCGACGCCTTCATGGATTCCTGTCCGCTCATTGCCATCACCGGCCAAGTGAGCCAGGCGATGATTGGCCGCGGCGCGTTTCAAGAGACCGACATCATCGGTGTCACGCTGCCGATCGTGAAGCACAGCTATCTCATCACGAACATCAACGACATTCCGCGCATCGTGAAGGAGGCGTTCTACATCGCGCAAAGCGGACGGCCCGGTCCGGTCGTGATTGATTTTCCCAAGAACATCCAGCAGCAAAAGACGCAGCCGGTCTGGCCGACGCTTGATCAAATCAAAAAAGGTCTGCGCGGCTACACCCAACCCGATCTCAAAGCCGACGAACTCGCGCTGAACGAAATCATGGGGCTGATCGAAAAAGCCGAACGTCCCGTGCTCTACTGCGGCGGCGGCATCATCACCAGCGGCGCGGCGGCGGAGTTGAAAAAATTTGCCGAGGCCACGAACATTCCCGTGACCACCACCCTCATGGGCGTCGGCGGTTTTCCAGAGACCCATCCACTCTCGCTCCGCTGGCTGGGCATGCACGGCTCGGCGTCCGCCAACTGGGCGGTGAACGGCGAATACGCCTACCGCAAAACGTTTGATGATCCGATGGTGAAGTTGAAGGACGGCGCGGATTTGCTGCTCGCGTTCGGCGTGCGCTTCGATGACCGCGTGACCGGCAAGTTCGAGGAATTTTGCAAACACGGCACGATTGTGCATGTGGACATTGACGCCTCCGAGCTGAACAAAAACCGCAAGGCGCACCTGCCCGTCGTCGGCGACATCAAGGACGCCTTGACGCGCTTGAACAAGCTCGTGGCGAAACGCCCCATCGCGAAGAAGCACACCGCGTGGCTCGCGCAGATCGCCGAGTGGAAAGAGAAAGCGCCCTTCGCCTACCGTATCACGCCGGAAATCGCCAACAGCGACCACATGAAGGATCATCTGCAAGGTCAGGAGAACGAAGTCATCCTCCAGCAGATGGTGATCGAGACGCTTTACGAAATGACCAAGGGCGAAGCCTACATCACCACCGGCGTCGGCCAGCATCAGATGTGGGCCGCGCAATGGTATAAATACAAACACCCGCGCCAATACATCAGCAGCCTCGGCCTCGGCTCGATGGGCTACGGCTATCCCGCCGCGCTCGGCGTGAAGGTCGCCCTGCCCGACAAGCAGGTCATTGACATTGATGGCGACGGCTCCTTCCTGATGAACATCCAGGAGCTCGCCACCGCGCACATCGAGAAAATCGCCGCGAAGGCGATCATCCTGAACAACCAGCACCTCGGCATGGTCGTGCAATGGGAGGACAATTTCTTCGCCGGCAATCGTGGCCACACCTACCTCGGCGACCCCGATCATCGCGCGGAAATTTATCCGGACTACGTGCGCGTGTGCAATTCCTTCGGCGTGAAATGCGAACGTGTGATGTTCAAGAAAGACCTGCGCGCCGCCATCCAGCGCATGCTCGACGCCGACGAACCCTACGTGCTCGACGTGGTGACGCCCTACTCCACGCACGTCCTGCCGTTCATCCCGGCGGGCAAGACTGTGGCGGACATGATCTGGAAGGCGTAAGCGAATTCGGAAAAGCCAAAGCGGCGGAAAGAAATTTCCGCCGCTTTTTGATTTTGCCGTAGCGCAGGCATTCCTGCCTGCGCTACATGCGAGCATCGCCGTGCGGCTCAGACGCAGCGGTTCACGCCTTAATTCAATTCCCAAACGCGCATGGTCGGGCGGGAGGCGCTGCGGCGAATCTCATTCGCGCGCTGCTGCATCGCCACCAACCGCCGGAGTTTTTCCTCAATCGGCAGCGCCGCCGCTTTCTTGCGGCTTCGGGCTTTGCCGGCAAAGATTTCGCCAGCCAGGTTGGTTGGTGAATTTGTATTCACGGCGCCAGCTTATACTTTTCCCAGCGGCCTTGCAATTGGTGACGGGCCACAATATCCCGCAAGCGCGTTTCATCTATTTCGGCTTCCTCCAAAAGCAATGCCACGCGAGTGTAATCTTTGGCGCGACCCGTTTTTAAGGCGATAGCGATGAGGTGCTCCACACGCATGACGCGGGTGGTCGTCTGGCCAACCTGTTTCTCAACCGCCTCGCGGACGGCTTCCTCGGTGAGCGCGTCGAAGGCCGGAATCACTTGCACCAAAGTTCCGGCCAGCCAGAGATGTTCGCGCTCCTCGGTGGCACCGCGTTGTTTAAGGAAATCGTAAATAGGCGTCAGCGTAATCAGGCCACCAGAAGTTTTGATCAGGACGAACGCATCCAAATCTTCCGTGACCACGGCTTCGGCATAAAAGAATCCCGCCATCGCCCCGCCAATCGCGTAACGCTCCACCAGCCCGGCGGCTTCAAGTTCGTTCAGGATGGCCAGCGTTTTTTGCATGACTAAAAATTACTCCCACTCAATCGTCCCCGGCGGCTTGCTCGTGATGTCGAAGACGCAGCGGTTCACGCCTTTCACCTCGTTGATGATGCGGCTGGCGAGTTTTTCCAGGAGATCGTAGGGCAGCTTCACCCAGTCGGCGGTCATGCCGTCCTGCGATTCCACGGCGCGGATGGCGATGGTGTAATCGTAGGTGCGCTCGTCGCCCATCACGCCCACGCTGCGCACCGGCAGCAACACGGCGAAGCTCTGCCAGACTTTGTAGTAAAGGCCGCAGGCTTTCATCTCCTCGACCACGATGGCGTCGGCGTTGCGGAGAATCTCGCAGCGCGACGGCGAGACTTCGCCGAGGATGCGCACGGCGAGGCCGGGACCGGGAAACGGCTGACGCCACACGATTTCCTTTGGCAGACCGAGTTCGACGCCCAGCAGCCGGACTTCGTCCTTGAACAAACATTTCAGCGGCTCGACGAGCGCGAACTTCATGTTCTTGGGCAGCCCGCCGACGTTGTGATGGCTCTTGATCATCGCCGCCGGATTGCCGGCAATCGGCACCGACTCGATCACGTCGGGATACAGCGTGCCCTGCGCGAGAAACTTCGCCTTGCCCGCGCGCTGGGTTGCGGCCTGGAAAACTTCGATGAACGTCTTGCCGATGATCTTGCGTTTGCGTTCGGGATCAGTCACGCCCTTGAGCTTCCGCAGGAACAGCGCGGCGGAGTTCTCGTACTGCAGCTTGAGCTTGAAGTTGCGGCCGAAAACTTCCTGCACCACTTCGGCTTCCTTCGCGCGGAGCAATCCGTTGTTGACGAAAATGCAGGTGAGCTGGTCGCCAATGGCCTTGTGCAACAGCGCCGCCGCCACGCTGGAATCCACGCCGCCGCTCAAGCCGAGAATGACCTTTTCCTTGCCGACCTGCGCGCGGATTTCCTCCACGGCCTGCTCGACGTAATTGCGCATCGTCCACGATTTGCCGCAGACGCAGACGCCGTGGACGAAGTTGGAGATGATCTCCTTGCCGCGCGGGGTGTGGGCAACTTCCGGATGAAATTGCAGGCCAAAAAACTTCTTCGCGCGATTCTCGATGGCGGCGTATTCGGAATTTTCCGTGACGGCCACGGGTTTGAAACCGTCGGGCAGCTTCGTCAGTTTGTCGCCGTGGGAATTCCAGACCTGAAGCGACTTGGGCAATTTGGAAAACAGCGCGCACGAACCGTCCTTCACCGTGAGCGTGCCCTTGCCGTATTCGCGCTTCTGGCCTTTCTCGACCTTGCCGCCGAGAAATTGCGCGAACAGCTGCACGCCGAAGCAGATGCCCAGCACCGGCACGCCAAGCGAGAAAACGGCTTTATCTGGCAACGGCGCGTCCTTGGCATAGACGCTCGACGGGCCGCCGGAAAGGATGATGCCGCTCGGCTTCAGCGCGGCGATTTCCACCGCCGGCGTGT
Organism: Verrucomicrobiota bacterium; assembly: GCA_031423695.1. GTDB lineage: Bacteria > Verrucomicrobiota > Verrucomicrobiia > Limisphaerales > CAIQOK01 > CAIQOK01. The sequence continues at coordinate 10,726 of JANPGB010000347.1, read as the reverse complement.
CGTAGCGCAGGATGACGGAATAGACGTTGCACTCGCGGATGCGGCGGGCGATGACCTGGGTGTATTGCGACCCGAAATCCAAAATGACAATTTGCTCAATCATGATTCAAAAAGAAGCAGAGGTTTTGCCTTTGCCGGAAGGTTTTGGCGAGCAAAAAGGGATTAAATTTTGCATCATCCCTGTTCCCTTACTTCCCACGCCGCCCGCAGGCCGTCGCCGAGGAAGTTTAGCGCCAGCAGTGTCGTCACCATCGCCCCGGCGGGAAACACGATCAGCCACCAGTAGATGCGGATGGCATTGATCTGCTCCACGCCTTCCGCGATAAGCGAACCCCAGCTCGCCATCGGCGGCTGGATGCCGAGGCCGAGAAAGCTCAGGAACGATTCATAAAGGATGATCGCCGGCACCGTGAGCGTCAGATAAACGATCACCACGCCCAGCACATTCGGAATGATGTGCCGTCGCAAAATCCACCACGGCCCCGCACCCAGCGCGCGGCTCGCCTCCACGAACGGCCGAGTGCGCAGCGACAAAACCTGACCGCGTACGATGCGGGCCATCGTGAGCCACGACACCGAACCGAGCGCGGCGAACATCACGAACAGCCGTGCCGCTTTTCCAGCTTCGGCAAAACCCACGGTGCCCAGCCAGTGTTTCAAAACCGGCTCCAGGGTGCTCATCAGGACAATGGCCAGAATCACAGACGGCATTGAGTAAAGGATGTCCACGAAGCGCATCATCGCACCGTCCAACCGTCCGCCCTGGTAGCCTGCGACCGCACCCCACAACACGCCGATCACCAGACTCACGCACGCGCCGACCAATCCCACCAGCAGTGAAACCTGCGCGCCGCAGCACAATCGCACCAGCAGATCGCGCCCGTGGATGTCCGTGCCGAGCCAGTGTTCGGCGGTCGGCGGTTGAAACTGCGCATTGGAAAGTTGGTCGGGGCGGTAGCGCGAAACGAGCGGAAACATCCACGTGAACGCAATCACCAGCAGCAGAAGCCAGCCGCTGAGGACCGCGAGGCGATTGCGGCGGAAGCGTCGCCACGCGCGCTGGCCGGGGCTGGAGGCGAGTGGGTCACTCATACTTCACCCTTGGATCCAAAAGCATGTAGGCGAAATCCACGACGAGATTGAGCCCGATGAGCAGCACCGCGTAGAGCAGCACCAGGCCAACGGTCATCGTGTGATCGCGGTTGGACATGCTATTCACGAAGAACACGCCGATGCCGGGAATCTGAAAAATATTTTCGACCACGAACGAACCGGTCAGCAGATCGGCGAGCAGCGGGCCGGCGTAGGACACCACCGGCAGGACGGCGAGCCGGAACGCGTGCCGGAACATCAGCGCATTTTCGCCAAGACCTTTTGCACGAGCCGCCGTGATGAACTCGAGATTCATCGTGTTCAACATGCCCTCGCGCATGAGCCGGGCGATTTTGCCGGAGAAGAAAAGTCCGAGCGCGATGGTCGGCAACACCGCGTGCAGCGGCGATTCCCACAACGCCACCGGCAGCAGGTGCCATTTGACCGCGAAGGTCACAATCAGCAGCGGCGCGACCACGAGCCCCGGCACGCACACGGCCAGCAGCGCGAGAAAACTGCCCGCGTAATCCTCCCAGCTGCCGCGCCGGACGGCGGTAAAAAATCCCAACGGCAAACCCACCCCCAGCGCAAAGCCAAACGCGAGACAGCCCAGCAATGCCGAGACCGGCAGCGCCTGGGCGATGATGTCATTGACGCCATGGTTCCGATATTTGAGCGACGGGCCGAGATCGCCGCGCACCAAGTCACCGACGTAACGGGCGTATTGCTTCCAGAACGGCTCGTCGAGGTGGTATTTGGCTTTGAGATTCTTTTCGATCTCCGGCGAGGCCGGCTGGCGCTCGCGATCAAACGGTCCGCCCGGCGCGGCGCGCACCAGCGCAAACGTGATCAGGCTGATGACGAGCAACAGCGGAATCGCGAACGCCAGGCGTTTGATGAAATACATGGTCAGTGGCCGGGGGGCTTCAGCCAATCCGGCAACGCGCCTCATGCTGCCAGATCAGGCGAAGGTTTCACCTAAAAATTTCACAAACGTTCGGCGGCCCGCGCGGCGCCGACCAGCCCGCAGTCGGGCTCCAGCAAAAAGGCCGCCGGATGACTCCAGCGGCCTTGACGGTTCACTTAAAAAACCAGGGTCAGTAGGCGGCCTGCGCGCCCTTGATCGAGCGCTTCTGCATCCACGGCATCATCGCGCGGAGCCGTTCGCCGGTCTTTTCAATGGGGTGCTGCGCGCCCTTCTTGAGCAGCGCGTTGTATTTCTTATAGCCGCCTTTGTATTCCGCAACCCATTCCCTGGCAAACTTGCCGGACTGGATGTTTTTCAAGGCGACCTTCATGCGCTTCTTCACGCCCGCATCAATGATCTTCGGGCCGACGCTCACATCACCCCACTTGGCGGTCTCGGAAATCGAGAAACGCATGCCGCTGATGCCGGCCTCGTTCATGAGGTCAACGATCAGCTTCAACTCATGCAAGCACTCGAAGTAAGCCATCTCGGGGGAGTAACCGGCCTCGACGAGCACTTCAAAACCCGCCTGCACCAGCGCGCTCGCGCCACCACAGAGGACGGTCTGCTCGCCGAACAAATCGGTTTCGGTCTCTTCCTTGAAATCCGTTTCGATGACGCCCGCGCGGGTGCCGCCGATGCCCTTGGCCCAGGCGAGCGCGATCTTCTTCGCGTCCTTGCCGGGGTTTTGATAGACGGCGATCAAGCTCGGCACGCCTTTGCCTTCGGTGTACTGGCGACGGACGATGTGGCCCGGGCCCTTCGGCGCGACCATGATCACGTTCACATTCTTCGGCGGAACCACGGTCTTGAAATGAATCGCGAAGCCGTGTGAGAAAACGAGCGTCTTGCCCTTGGTCAGATTCGGCTCGATGTCCTTCTTGTACGCGGCGGCCTGCTTGGTGTCGGGCAGGGCGACCATGATGACATCGGCCTGCTTGACCGCTTCCGCCGTGGTGACGACCTTGAAGCCCTTTTCGCGGGCGACCGCGATGGACTTGCTGCCCTCGTAAAGGCCGATGATGACCTTGAGGCCGCTTTCCTTGAGGTTCAGCGCGTGGGCATGGCCCTGGGAGCCGAAGCCGAGGACGGCAAGGGTTTTGTTTTTTAACACGCCGAGGTCGGCGTCTTTGTCCGTATAAACTTTGGCAGGCATGGTTTTGTTGATGGTTTTTGGTTAAATGTTGTTGGTCAAAGACTCAAAATTATTTTCGCGGCATCGCGGCTTTGCCCGTGCGGGTCAGGTCGCTGATGCCGAACGTCTTCATCAGCTCGAGGAACTTCTCGACCTTGCTTTCGTTGCCGGTGATTTCAATGGTCAGGCTCTTGGGCTGCACGTCCACGATCTTCGCGCGGAAAATGTCCGTGATCTGCATCACCTCGGCGCGGGACTTGGAGTCCACGCCCACTTTCACGAGCGCCAGCTCGCGGTCCACGTAGTCGCCCTCGCTGAAATTCTGCACCTTGAGCACGTCCGGCAGTTTGTTGAGCTGCTTGACGATCTGCTCGATCGTGGCGTCGTCGCCGTGGGTGACGATGGTCATGCGCGAGGCGGTGGCGTCGTGCGTCGGCGCAACATTGAGGGAGTCAATATTGTAGCCGCGGCCGCTGAAGAGGCCGGCCACGCGCGTGAGCACGCCGAACTTGTTTTCCACGAGCACTGAAATGGTATGTCGCATAAATCCCGATGAAACGGGGCGAAAGGCTAGCAATGCGCCGGGGCCGGGTCAAATCGCAAATCAGAAGAACGGATTGTGCGCCTTCTCTTCCCCCACCGTCGTCAACGGCCCGTGACCGCAGCAGACCAGCGTGTCCGCCGGCAGGGTTAAGATTTGTTCGCGCACCTTCTGCCGCGCCAAATCCCATTCGCCATTTCCATTGCCCATCGAGCCGGCGAAAATCGCGTCGCCCACGATGGCCACATGCGGCGCGTCTTCCGACCAGTTGCCGACGATGTACGTCACGCCGTCTTCCGCGTGGCCGGGCGTCTCGCGGTTCGTGATGCGCAGGCTGCCAAGATGGAGGCAATCGTTGCGACGGTTCCGGTGCTGCGGCAGTGAACCTTTGGCGTCGGTGTGCAGATGGATTTTGGGGAAGGCCTCCCGGATTTTCGCCAGCCCCGCCATGTGGTCGGGATGCGTGTGCGTGATGAAGACGTGCTTCAGTTGCAGTTGGTTTTCCTCGACCATTTTCAGGATGGGCGCGGCGTCCCAGCCCGTGTCGAACACCGCCGCCTCGCGCGTGACTTCGTCCCAGACAAGGTAGCAATGCACCGTGTTGCCCGCTTCCGTAGTGCTGATCTGGTGCAGTTCGCGCCACAGGCTGAGATCCCTTTCCTCCGGCCGCCAGCCCTTGGCGATGCCTGCCAGCTTGGCCGCATTCAGGCCAATCAGCGGCGCGAGCGCGGCAAAATTTATTTTCTCCGCCGTCGAGCCGGAGGTTTCCAGCGCGGACAAATCGGCTTCCGTCAACCCGGCGGCCGTCGCGGCCGGTGCTGCCGCAACCCCGGACATCGACCGCGCCTTGCGAATGATGTCGCCCAAATGATCTTCAAGATTCATGCGGGAGACGGTAGCCGCGCGGCGCTTGCGGTCGCAAGCTTTAGGTTGTTGGAATGGCGACGGCCTCCGCGGCTTGCTGCGACAGTTTTTGCAGCCAGCGACCCGGCTCCGTTTGCGCCTTGGCGGCCGCAGTCAAATCCGTCAGCGCACCGGCATCATGAAACCATCGCAGCACCTTGTCGCGGTCGGAAATCCTTCCGGCGAGCGCGAGGCAGGGAATTTTCAAGTCGCGACACCGCCGCGCGATCTGGCCGACGCCCTTGCCCATCAGCGTGGAGGCGTCCACCCTGCCCTCGCCGGTGATGACGAAATCCGCCGCGCGCAGGCGTTGTTCCAGCTTCGCGTGGCGCGCAAACAACCCGAAGCCCGACTCCGCCCGCGCCCCGAGGAACGCGAGCAGGCAGAATCCCAATCCGCCCGCCGCGCCCGCGCCCGGATGTTTCTGAAATTCCGCGGCGCCCCGCGACATCACGCGGGCCAGGCGACGGAGATTCTTTTCTGCTGCCGCCAGCTCGGAGGGTTGCAGCCCCTTCTGCGGCCCGTAAACCCGCGTCGCGCCACGCACCCCGAGCAGGGGGTTCTGCACATCCACCGCGACGAGCAGTTCATCAAACCAACGTCGCCGCCTGGGCGCGCGAACCTCGGCGAGCGTGTGCAAATCGGTCCAACGCGCGATCAAACCACCCGCGCAATCCCGAAACTCCCAGCCGAGCGCGCGCGCCAGTCCAAAGCCGCCGTCATTCGTTGCGCTTCCGCCAATTCCAATCATGCAGCGCCGAGCCCCTTTCGCCGAAGCCGCGCGAAGGACTGCGCCCAGCCCAAAAGTATCCAGCTCGAACGGATGAAATTTCGCCGGCGGCAACATCGCCAGCCCGATGACGCCCGCCGATTCAATGACGGCCGTTCTGGTTTTCAGTTCCCACCACCAGCGCGCGGTGCAGGGCCGGCCGGCCGCGTCCACCGTCCGGACCGTTTGCACTGTTGCGCCGAGCAGCCGGCCCATGATTTCACCAAAGCCTTCGCCGCCATCGCTCATCGGCAGAGATACCAGCGCATCGTGCGGCCGCGCCCGACGCCAGCCGGCTGCCATCGCCTGCGCCGCCGCCTGCGCCGTGAGCGTGCCCTTGAATTTATCGGGGGCGATCAGGATTTTCAGAGGCATGGCTTCTAGTGTCAGGATTTCCGCCACAAGTAAAGATTGCAAAAGTCGTAAAATCTGGCAGGCTTCGTACACATTTTGTTATCCCGAACGCAACATTTGCAAATTATGGAAAAACCTAAAATCGTCGCTTACTTGAAACCTTCCTGCGGTTGGAGCCAGGGCGTGCGCGCCATCATGCGCAAGTATGACCTCCCGTTTGAAGACCGCGACATCATCAATGATCCCTTGCAACGCCAAGAGATGATCGAGAAGAGCGGCCAAATGATGAGCCCCTGCGTCGAAGTCAACGGCCACATGCTCCCCGACATCAGCGGTGACGAAGTCGAGGCCTACCTGCTTGCCAAGAGCCTCGTGCAGTCCGTGAATCGGGAGGCGGACGCGCCCACGAACCAGCCTTGCGCCCATGAGATGCCCAGTTCCCCGCTCAACTTCGGACTGCGTCGCTGAACCGGAAAATGTTTTCTGCCAGCCGCGTTGGGTTTCCAACGCGGTTTTTTCTTTGGTGAAATCGCCGCCGACTTCCGCTAAACAAGGGCCATGCAAATTGTGAAGTCCATCGCCGCGATGCAGCGACTCACCCAGAGCTGGCGGGGTGCGGGTGCGCGCATCGGCCTGGTGCCGACCATGGGTTATCTGCACGCGGGCCATCTGAGCCTGGTCCGGGTCGCGCGGAAACAAGTCGGCGCGGCGGGCAAAGTCGTGCTGAGCATTTACGTGAACCCGACGCAGTTCGGGCCGAACGAGGATTTTTCCAAATACCCGCGCGACCTGAAGCGCGACTTGAAATTGTGCCGCGACGCCGGCGTGGATGTAGTCTTCACTCCGAGCGATGCCGAAATGTATCCCGGCAAAGCCGGGGGCGGTTACAGCACCTATGTGGTCGAGGAACAATTGGCGCAGCGCATGGAAGGCGCCTCCCGCCCCACACATTTCCGCGGCGTGACGACGGTGGTGGCGAAGCTGTTCAACATTGTGCTGCCCGGCGTGGCGGTGTTCGGCCAGAAAGATTTTCAGCAGGCGGCCATCCTGCAGCGCATGACGCTAGACTTGAATTTCCCGGTCCAGATCGTCGTCGCGCCCACCTTGCGCGAAGCGGACGGCCTGGCGATGAGTTCGCGGAACAAATACCTCGACCCCGAACAGCGGGCGCAGGCGGTGATCCTTTACCATTCCTTGCGTGCAGTCAGCGCGGCGGTGAACAAGAAATCCGTTTCCGCCGCGCGCCTGAAAGCCGACCTGAAAACATTCCTCACCGCCACCCCGCTGGCGCGGCTGGACTATGTGGAGTTTTTTGATCCTGCCACGCTGGAGCCGGCCACCCGGGTCAGGCGTGGCACGCAGATGGCGCTGGCCGTTTTTTTCGGCAAGACTCGGCTGATCGACAACAGCAAGGTATAGGCCTCGGCCAGGATCAAATGCCAATCAGCGCCGCGCCGATCACGCCGGCGGAATCGCCGAGTTGATGTTTGACGATGGGCGTCTCCAGGCAGTCGCTGAATACGCATTTCGCCACTTCCCCCACGCCCTCCGCATAAAGCTCGTCGATGTTGGAAACGCCGCCGCCGAGCACGACGATGTCCGGATCCAGCACATCAATCACGTTGGCCAATCCGCGTCCGAAATTGCGGAAGAATGCCTGCATGAACTCCACGGCCAGCGGATCAGCCGCGCGAAAGTCCGCCACAATCTCCCTCAAAGATTTCTTCCCACCAAACTTTTCCGCGTGGCGCGCCTCCAGCCCGCCGCCGCTGATGAGCGTCTCCACGCAGCCGCGCTGGCCGCAGTAGCAAGCCGGGCCGTTGGGATCAATCGACGTATGGCCCCACTCGCCGGCGATGGCCTGCGGGCCGGTGATGACTTCACCTTTGTACACCAGTCCACCGCCGCAGCCCGTGCCCATGATGACGCCAAACACGAATTTCTTACCGCGACCTGCACCGAGCAATGCCTCGGCCATCGCGAAGCAGTTGGCGTCATTTTGAATTTCGATTTTTCGCCCGAGCAGTTTTTCCAGATCCGCCTTCAGCGGCTGGCCGTTCAGGCAGACCGTGTTGGAGTTTTTCAGCAGTCCGGTGCGGGGGGAAATCGCGCCGGGGGTGCCGATGCCGATGGTATGGGATTTTCCTTGGAGGCGGGCGGCCAGTTCATCATGCAACGCCTGGATGCGGCTGAGAATATGGCGGTAGCCCTGCTGCTGTTCGGTCGCAATGCGCCGGCGAAAAAGCTCCCGCCCGCCCGCGTCCAACACGACGCCCTCAATCTTGGTTCCACCCAGATCAACGCCCAGGCGGCAGAAATTCTTGCCGGAAACCGGTTCGTCACTTTGCACGCCGCCAGAAATACACGACCCGGCCCCGTTGGTGACAGTATTTTTTGAATTCGCGGACCGGGTGAAACCAGACCGCCGCCGGGCAAACCGCGCCGGAAACTACGGAACAGTTTCTTTCCATTTGCTTCGCCTTGGGTGACATGGTTACTTACGCGACTCATTTAAGAATATGTTTGGCAGCATCAACAAATTGTTTGGTACAAAACCGATGCACCGGAGCACGCCGCTGATGGCCGAGCCGGTGGCGGAGCTGGCCCGGCCCTCCAGCGGCCCGCAGAACACCGTGATGTACTCCAAGGTGTTCCGCTGGCGGCTGGCCGATGGCCAGACGGAGGAACCGGGCACCGTGGAAGTTGTCGGCTCCTTCAACCACTGGCAGCCCGCCCCCATGAAGCGCGACAGCGTGCTGGACTCCTGGCACGTCACGCTGCACCACATTCCCGGCGGCCGCACGCATCACTACATGTTTCTCGTGGACGGCAAACCGGCCTACGACAAAAACTGCGACGGCTTGTCCGCACCGCACGGCCCGCTGGAGGAGCGTTACGCCTTCACGACACCACGCGGCCCGCGTGTGTTCATGCTGTTTGCGCAGGCGAAATGAAATTGAAGCGTGATTCGTGAACCGGCCGGCCGGCGCTTCACGTTTCAGATTTTTTTGAGCAGCTCCAGCCAGCGTTTCCAAGAATCTTCCCGCGCTTTTTTGTTCGCGTCATTCGCATCCGGCGCTTCACCGGCGCGCATGAAGCCGTGGCCCGCGCCGTCGTACGTCACCGGTTCATAGTTTTTCCCCGCCTCTTTCATCAGCGCGGTGGTCTTGGGCAGTGAGGCGGTGATGCGCGCGTCGTTGCCGGCGTAGAAGCCGTGGACGGGAGATTGGATGCGGGCGATTTCGTTGCTCTGGCCCGGGCCGGTGCCGTAGAAGACAAACGCGGCTTTGATGTCCTTGTTGTTGGTCGCAAACCGGAACGATTGCGTGCCGCCCCAGCAAAATCCGCTCACGACCACTTTGCCGTTCGCCGCGTCCAACTTGGCCACGTAATCCGCCACGGCATTGAGGTCGGCGGTGATTTGATCCGGTGACAGTGCCTGAATGGCTTTGCCGACATTGCCGCCACTCTTGACCAATTCTTCCGTGCCGCCGCCGCCCGGCGCGGTGCCGGAAAGCAGATCGGGTGCGATGGCGATATAACCAGCGGCGGCCAGTTGATCGGTCACGCCGCGCGTCCAGTCGGTGAGGCCGAAGATTTCATGGATGACGATGACGGCGGTGGCTTTGTCCTTAACTTCGGGATAGGTGATGAAGCAGTTGACCTCGCGATCGCCGTGTTTGACTTTCACCCATTCGCCGTGGCGGGGTGATTTTTCGAGTTTCGCCTTGGCCCAGTCCTGGGCCGATGTTGTGAAGGCCGCCAGCAATGCGGCCACAATGAGGGTGAGCAATGTTTTCATAGAGTTGCGGGTAGTGCGGTCAACTTTAGAACATACTTCCCTCACGGGCTAGCGGATAATAGCCATGAAAACCATTCCCGCCATCCGAGTTGGCCGGCAAATACCCTCAAACCTCCGCAATCAAATCATAGTCCGTGTGACCGATGACTTTCACCGTTGCGAACTGGCTGATCGGCAGCTTGCCGCGCACATAAACCCGGCCGTCAATGTCCGGCGCATCCGCCTCGCCGCGCGCGATCAGAAATTTTCCCGTGCCGAGCTTGGAGTTGCGGGTCTCGTCTTCGCGGATCAGGCCGTGTTCCCAGGAACTCACGTTGGCGCTCTGCAACTGCTTCGCGTTCGCCTCGCCTTCGACCAGCACTTTAATGGTTTTCCCCACGAACGATTCAGAAACCTGCCGGGCGATCTTGTGCTGCGCGGCCATCGCGAGGTCGCGACGTTTTTGTTTCACCTTGTCGGTGAGCTGGCCGGCCATGGAGCCGGCTCGCGTGCCGTCCTCTTTCGAGTAGGTGAAAATGCCGAGGCGCTCAAACTTGGTTTCCTCGATGAAATCGAGCAGGGCTTGAAAATACTCCTCGGTCTCGCCGGGGAAGCCGACAATGAACGTCGTGCGCAACGCGATGCCCGGCACGCCCGCGCGGATTTTGCGCATCAGGTCCACAATGTATTGCTGCGAGGTTTCGCGGCGCATCCGTTCGAGCATGTTCTCGTGAATGTGCTGGAGCGGGATGTCTACGTAGCGCGCGACCTTCTTGCACTCGGCGATGGTCTGGATCAACTCGTCGGTCCAGTGCGCCGGGTGCGTGTAGAGCAGGCGAATCCAGAAATCCCCTTTCAAGGAGTTTAATTCGCGGATCAGCGTGCAGATGGTGGTGGCATCGGCGGGCAGTGATTTCGCGGCAGCGGAAAATTTTTCCGGCGACGAAATCGCACGGCTGTGGTTCGGGCGCAGGTCGAGGCCGTAGTAAGTCGAGTCCTGCGAAATCAGGTTCAACTCCTTCACGCCGTCGGCGATCAGCGCCTTCGCTTCGGCCACAATATCCTTCTGCGTCCGGCTGCGATGCGTGCCGCGCATGCGGGGAATGATGCAGAAGCTGCACGGATGATTGCAGCCTTCGGCGATTTTGACGTAGGCGAAATGTTTCGCCTGACGCCGAAACATT
>JANPGB010000346.1:0-6363 GCA_031423695.1 Verrucomicrobiota bacterium | reverse complement strand
GACGGGTTTGGCCAGCCAGGCATCGAAGTCGGCATGTGCGGCCAGCGTCCGCTCGTCAATCTGCTTTTGTGCCGCGTTGGTCTCGCCTGGCAATTCATTCCAGCGCGCGCGGTCTTCCGGCTTGGGGACGATGATGATGGGTGGTGTGTCTTTCCGATTTCCGTCCATCGCCTTCTGCGTCGTGTTGTTGAAGAAGGCGGAGAGCTGATAGAATTCCTTCTGCGAAAGTGGATCGTACTTGTGGTCGTGGCAGACCGCGCAACCCGCCGTCAGCCCCAGCCAGACCTGCGCGGTCGTTTCCGTGCGGTCGCGCGCGTAGAGCACGAGGTACTCTTCATCAATCGCGCCGCCTTCACTGGTGGTGATGTTGCAGCGATTGAAGCCGCTGGCGATTTTCTGGTCGAGCGTGGCGTTGGGCAGCAAATCCCCGGCAAGCTGTTCCAGGGTGAACTGGTTGAACGGCATGTTGGTATTGAAGGCGTTGATGACCCAGTCGCGATACGTCCACATTTCGCGAAAGTTGTCATAGTGAATTCCGTGGGTGTCGGCGTAGCGCGCGGCATCGAGCCAGTAGCGCCCGCGGTGCTCGCCCCAATGCGGCGAGGCGAGCAGGCGGTTCACTAACTTGTCGTAAGCGTCGGGCGACGTGTCGCTCACGAATGCCTCGACCTCCCCAGGTTTGGGCGGCAGCCCGGTCAGGTCGAGCGTCACGCGGCGGGCCAGGGTGCGCCGATCCGCCTCGGGGGCGGGCTTGAGGCTTTCCGCTTCGAGGCGGGCGAGGATGAACTGATCCACCGGGTTGCGCACCCAGCCGGGTGTTTTCACTGCCGGCAACTCCGGTCGTTTCGGGGCGATTAGCGACCATTGGGGCTGATACTTTGCCCCCTCGCTCACCCAGCGTTTGAGCAAATCCTTTTGTTTCAAGGTGAGCGTCTTGTGCGACTTTTCCGGAGGCATGAGGTCGTCCCCTTGATCGAAAATCCGGCGGATCATTTCACTCTGGTCAGGCTTGCCGGGAACGATGGCCGCGGGGGAGTCCTCATGGGCTGCCGTCGCCGCTTCAAATCGATCCAGTCGTAACTTGGCTTTGCGCGCCGCCGAGTCAGCACCGTGGCAAGTAAAGCAATTCTCCGAAATGATGGGCCGTACGTCGCGGTTGTATTCGATCCTTCGGGCCGGCGTCTCCGCGAAGACTGGCCCCGCAAAGAACCAGGTCAACAGGAGTGTCCGCAATGTTAATGCAGGAGTCATGGAGCTAGTGGGACTTCAAACTAATGGCTGATATTCAAAACAAATAAAGTGCTCAAGCACTGCAATATGAGAGATTAATCCCACTCCGTCACCTGACTCAAATGAGTCATGTCGGCCGATCACAGTTGCCGCCAAGATGTCCCCGTGGAACTGTGGCCGGGAACGTCTGAGGGCAATTGTTCCCTTGCGGTTCAGGCGAGAGATTGAAATCCTATGGCACCATGAAACGTCGCGAACTGCTGGATCTTTACTTCATGGAAGCGCGCTCCAAGCTCATTGATGTGGCGGCGTTTCTGGACCGCGTGGACCGCGCGGAAGGCGAGGCGGATTTTCGTCTGGCCGCCCTCGCGCAAGCTTTGGGGCAGCTTGACCGCCGCGAGACCCCGCGCGTCGAGCGCGTCCTCGCCAGCCTGAGCGACCAAACTTCTGATCCGATCCCAGCCGCCACCACCAAGGCGGCTTGTGGGGCCTGGCCGGGGAGAGGGTAATCCATCATGCGCTACATCGAACCCCACGCCCACATGGTCAGCCGGGTGACCGACGACTACCGGGCGATGACGCTGGCGGGCTGTGCCGCAGTTTGTGAGCCGGCGTTTTGGGCGGGCTTCGACCGCAGCGCGGCCGCGGGGTTTTACGATTACTTCCGCCAGTTGACCGAACACGAACCCCGGCGCGCAGCACAATTTGGGTTGCCGCATTTCTGCTGGTTGTGCATCAACCCCAAGGAGTCCGAGGATGTCAGCCTCGCCCGCGAAGTTATTGCACTCATACCGCAATTTCTGGAAGGCAAGACCGTGCTTGGCATCGGCGAGATTGGGCTCAACAAAAACTCGCGCAACGAACTGCAAGTGCTCGAAATGCACGTGGACCTCGCGGCGCGGCACAATCAGCTGATCCTCGTCCACACGCCGCATCTCGAGGACAAACTCAAAGGCACGCGCCTGATTCTGGATGTCCTGCGCGCCGATTCGCGGATCAAACCGGAGCGCTGTCTGATTGACCATGTCGAGGAACACACGGTGAAGATGGTGCTGGATGCCGGTTTCTGGGGCGGCATGACGTTGTATCCGGAAACCAAATGCACGGCCGCCCGCGCCGTGGACATGATCGAGCTTTATGGCAACGAGCGTTTGTGGATGAACAGCGCTTGCGACTGGGGTGTGAGCGTACCGCTGGCGGTTCCCCTGGCCGCGTTGGAATTGCGCCGCCGTGGCCATGACGCCGCCGCCATTGACCGGCTGATCTACCAAAATCCGGTGCGCTTTCTCAGCCAGTGCCCGAAATTCATTTTACCCAGCGGAGCAGGGGAGCAGCCTACCCGCCCATGATTCTCAACCACGGACTTCATCTCGCCTACTGCACCAACGTCCATCCGGGCGAAGATTGGAAGCAAACTTTTGATTCCCTCAATCGTCACACGCTCCAAGTCAAACAACGCGTTCAGCCGAAAGGCCAATATGCCATCGGGCTGCGACTCAGCGACCGGGCGTCGCGCGAACTGAGCGATCCGCAAACCTTGCTGGAATTTCAACGCTGGTTGGGGAAAAATGACTGCTACGTTTTCACGATCAACGGATTTCCCTTCGGCCAGTTTCACGGGACGCGCGTGAAAGAAAATGTTTACCTGCCTGACTGGACCAACGCGCAGCGGTTGGATTACACCACGCGGCTTTTTGATCTGCTCGACAAGCTGGCACCCCCGGGTATGGAAGGGAGCGTCAGCACGTTGCCCGGTTCGTTCAAGGATTTCATCACGACTCCGGAGCAAGCGCATTCCATTCGTGACCACGTCTGGCGGTGCGTCGAACACATTGCCAAGCTAGGCGAGCGTTCCGGGCGCTGCCTTCATCTAGGTCTGGAGCCCGAGCCATTTGGTCTTTTCGAAAACAGCGACGAGACAGTCAGCTTCTTCAACCAGCTCCGGGACGAACATCCGCACGACGCCCGGCTCCAGGATCATTTGGGCGTCAATTACGACACCTGCCATCTCGCCATCGAGTTCGAGGAACCCGCCGGGGTGATCGCGAAATTTCAGCGGAATGAGATTCGCGTCAGCAAAATCCACCTCAGCAATGCGTTGAAGCTAACTCCCAGCCCTCCCGCGCTGCGCGCGCTCGCCGCTTTTGCGGACGATGTTTATTTGCATCAAGTCATCATCCGCCACGCGGACGGCGCGCTGACGCGGTTTCGCGATCTGGATCCGGCACTTCAGAGTCCACTCGCCCGGTCGCCCCGTGTTGGTGACGAGTGGCGTGTGCATTTTCATGTCCCGCTCCACTGTGAACTCGGTGAGGGCTTCGCCACGACGTCCAATCACGCTCTCGGTTTGTTGAAGATTCTCCAGGCGCAGCCGGACCTCTGCGCGCATTTGGAAATGGAGACCTACACCTGGGCAGTGATGCCGGAGAAACTTCGCAGCCGCGATGTGACCGATCAAATCGTCGGCGAGTATGATTGGACTCTGCGCCAGCTCAGCGAGTGCGGGCTGGTTTGAGTATGCCTGCCCAGCCGCACCAACTGCGAACCTTGCTCGTGCTGGGGCGGGTTTCAAATCTTCCCACGGTGTGGTCGAACTGTCTCGCGGCCTGGTTGCTGAACGGCGGCGTGCTTTCATCAAAATTATTTTTGCTCTGCACCGGAGCCACGCTGCTTTACACCGGCGGAATGTTTCTCAACGACGCCTTCGACGTGGAATTTGACCTTCGGCACCGGTCTGAACGTCCGATCCCTGCCGGACAAATATCCGCGCGCTCGGTTTGGTTGATGGGTTCGGTTCTGTTGCTTGCGGGTTGGCTGTGCCTGCTCCCGCTGGGCATCCCGACCATGCTTGTCGCGTTGCTGCTGGTGACGGCGATTTTGCTCTATGACGCGCTGCACAAGCGGACCCCATTGGCACCATTGATCATGGCCGCGTGCCGGTTTCTGCTCTACCTCGTCGCGGCGGTGGGAACCGGAAATCCTCCGGGCGCCTTGGGGGTTTGGCACGGCCTTGCGCTGGCGGCTTACATCGTGGGACTGAGTTTTTTAGCCCGCAGCGAGAGCACTGGGTTTGCGGTGGGTCGATGGCCGATCCTGCTGCTCGTGGCTCCGGTCGTGTCGAACTTTGTGTTGAATCACAGTTGGCCGCTCTTTGCTTGGCTTACTAGTGCGTGTCTGTCGGCCTGGATTTTCTGGTGCGCCAGCCGACGGTCCGGCGGGGTGGGCCGGATGGTGGCCGGTCTGCTCGCGGGCATCATCCTCGTGGATTGGTCAGCGCTGGAGAATCCCACTTTGGCTGTCAGTGCTTTTTTTGCGGGCTCGTTTGTCCTGGCCTTGATCCTGCAACGCAAAGTTCCCGCCACATGAGAAAGCAGATTGAGATACTGGGCGGCACTGGGGCCCGGCCGGGTAGTCTGTTTGAGTGAACTTCCGCTGATTCTCCAGCCTTGCCTCGGTCGGCACGGCTCTGGACACTGATTGGACTTTGACCCATGGCTTTGATTGAGCGAACTATTCAGGTCTGCTGGCAGCATCGGATTTATTTTGCCGACGGCATTTTTAATCCGGTGAACCCCGTTTTGCGTGATGTTTTGCAGGGCGACGAGGCCGGGACTGGGCAGCGGCGCGCGTTGGTCGTGCTGGATCAAGCCCTGGCCACGGCGCAACCTAATCTGGCAGGAATGGTGGAGAAATATTTTGCCGCCCACCCGAACGCCGCCAAGTTGAGGGCAACCCCGATTATTTGCTCCGGCGGCGAATCCGCCAAAGCCTCATGGTCGCAGGTCGCCGGGATTCATGATGCGATCAATCGACATCACATTGACCGACACTCGTATCTGATCGCCGTGGGCGGTGGCGCGTTGCTGGACATGGTCGGATTGGCGGCGGCCACGGCGCATCGGGGCGTGCGGCATATCCGGATTCCGACGACCACCCTGAGCCAGTGTGATTCCGGCGTGGGCGTGAAGAATGGCATCAATGCCTTTGGTAAAAAAAATTTCATCGGCACATTCGCGCCCCCGTTTGCCGTCGTCAACGATTTTCAACTGCTCAGCACATTGCCACCGCGCGACCTGCGGGCGGGTTATGTTGAAGCGGTCAAGGTGGCGTGCATCCGCGACCGGGATTTTTTTTCGGCTCTCGAAGCGGATGGCGATCTGCTGGCGCGGTGCGAACCGGTGGCGATGCGGCGGCTTATCCGGCAATGTGCGGAATTGCACGTCAATCACATTGCCACCAGCGGCGATCCGTTTGAGTTTGGTTCATCGCGTCCGCTCGACTTCGGGCATTGGGCCGCGCACAAGCTGGAGCAGGTTTCCAATTTCACCTTGCGGCATGGCGAAGCCGTGGCCATCGGCGTGGCGCTGGATGTGGTTTACTCCCGGCTCGCCGGCTTTCTTGCTTCCGAAAGCGCAGAGCGGGTGCTGCGCCTGTTGGAAACGCTGGGCTATGAACTGTTCACGGCGGACTTGTTGCGCAAGAGCACGACCGGTGAGTTGCTCGTGGTGGAAGGTCTGGAAGAATTCCGGGAGCATCTCGGGGGGCGCCTGGCCATCACGTTACTGCGGGAAATTGGAACCGGATTCGAGGTCCATGAAATGGAGGTCGCGTTGATTCGAACGGCCATTGCGGAACTGAATGCCCGACATCAGGCACGTCTGGCGGGGCAATTGATTCATCAATCGTGAAGCGAACTGCGGTCATCAATGTCGTTGGCTTGTCCGAGTCTTTGCTCGGTGCCCACACGCCGAGGATTAATGCCTTCCGCGCCGCGGGGGCACTGAGTCGTATCACGCCCGCGTTCCCGGCCGTTACTTGCACCGCGCAATCGAATTATCTGACCGGAAAAGCCCCGGCGCAGCATGGCGTTGTGGGCAACGGCTGGTACCATCGCGAGCTGGCCGAGGTGCAGTTTTGGAAACAATCCAACCATCTCGTGGCCGGAAAAAAAATCTGGGAGACGTTGCGCGAGGTGGATCCGAAGTTCACCTGCGCAAAAATGTTTTGGTGGTACAACATGTATTCCACCGCCAATTGGTCCATCACCCCGCGCCCGATGTATCCGGCGGATGGGCGAAAGTTTTTCGACATTTACGCGTGGCCGTATTCGATCCGCGAGGAGATTAAGAAGGA
>JANPGB010000345.1:0-2321 GCA_031423695.1 Verrucomicrobiota bacterium | reverse complement strand
GCACGTTCGCGCGCGAGCTTCTTGACCGCTTGCAATTCCTTCCGCAACTGCTGCGTGTCGGCCACCTTCTCGATGATCTTGTCGGCGATCGCCTTGTTGCGCTGGAAAAAATGCAGCAGTTCCTCGCGCCCGTTGTTGACCAGCTCGGTGCGGATTTCCGTGTTGCCCAGCTTGTTCTTGGTTTGCGATTCGAAGATCGGGTCTTTGAGCCGGATCGCCACCGCGCCGATCATCGCTTCGCGCACGTCATCGCCCTCGTACTTGGCCTTGGCATATTCGTTGACGGCCTTGAGCAAGCCTTCGCGAAACGCGCTCAGGTGCGTGCCGCCGTCGCTGGTGTACTGGCCGTTGACGAACGAATAAAACGTCTCGCCGTAGCGCGAATTGCTGTGCGTGAAACAGAACTCCAGCGTCTTGCTCGTGTAATGCAGCGGCGGATACAGCGGCTCGGCGCCGTCGGACTCCAAATCCTCCATCACCAAATCCATCAGTCCGAGGCGTGATTGGAAGGTCTTCGGTTCCGCGCCCGCCACCTTCAAGATGAGCTTCAGGCCGGAGTTGAGATAGCTGTAATGCCGCAGCCGACGCTCGATGTGCTCGACACGGAACTCGCTGTCCTTGAAAATTTCCGGGTCGGCCTCGAACTCGATGAACGTGCCGTTCGGCTCCTGGGTCTTGCCCTTGTCCTCTTTCTTGAGCTTGCCTTGCTTGAACGACGCCTCGGCAAATTCGCCGTCGCGATGGCTGCGCACGAGAAAGTTTTTGGACAGCGCGTTGACCGCCTTGGTGCCGACGCCGTTCAAGCCGACGCTGAACTGGAAAACGTCGTCGTTGTATTTCGCGCCGGTGTTGATCTTGGAAACGCAGTCCACGACTTTTCCCAGTGGGATGCCGCGCCCGTAATCGCGCACGGCCACGCGGTTGCCCTCGATGCTGATCTGAACCTCCTTGCCGTGGCCCATGATGAATTCGTCAATGGTGTTGTCCACGACCTCCTTGAGCAGGATGTAGCAGCCGTCGTCGGGATTGGAGCCGTTGCCGATGCGCCCGATGTACATGCCCGTGCGCAGCCGGATATGCTCCAGCGAGGACAGCGTTTTGATTTTGCTCTCGTCGTAATTGCTCTTTGCGTTTTCAGCCATAAAATTTTGAGGAGGGGAAGATGGGATAAAGCGGCGGGGATGGAAACAGGAAATTACGACATGAAGTTAACCGCCGGGCTGGGATTTCATTTGCCTGCGGGCGCTCGGCAGTTTTAACTTGGTGGGGATGATGCCAATCTTGCCCGTCCGCCAGCCGGTGACCGCCCGTTTCTGCAGAGCCAGCGCGCGAGTTTGACCCTCATGTCACCCACCTCAAAACTGCTCCTGTTCGTCGTGCTGTGCCTTGGCCTGCTGGGCCCGCTTCGCGCCAGTGCCGGCGGGGAGAGCACCAATCTCTGGAACGTGGATTTTGGTTTTTGGTTCAGCGACTCTTCGCCCGCTATCGCTCCGGACGGGACCATTTACACCGGCAGTTTCATCGGCAAACTTTTTGCCGCCACCTCCAATGGCGTGGTGAAATGGGCTTTTCCCACGCTATGCGACATCCGCTCCTCACCCGCCCTTGGTGCGGACGGAACGATTTACTTCGGCAGCCGCGACCGGAAATTTTACGCGCTCGCTCCCGACGGAAAACTCAAATGGTCGTTCGCCACCGGCGGTTGGGTGGATTCCTCAGCGGCCCTCGCCAAGGACGGCGCACTCTACTTCGGTTCGTGGGATAAAAAGTTTTACGCGCTCGGGCCGGATGGCCAAAAGAAGTGGGAATTCGTTACTGGCGCTGCGATTGATTCGTCCCCTGCCCTCGCCGCCGATGGCACGTTCTACTTCGGCTCGCACGACAAAAAGTTTTATGCGCTGAACCGCGACGGGAAAATGAAATGGGAGTTCACCACCGGTGGCCCGATTGTTTCCTCCCCCGCCATCAATGGCGATGGCACCATTTATTTCACTTCGGTGGACGGAAACTTTTACGCGCTCAACCCCGACGGCACGGAACGCTGGCGGCTGCGCACCGGCGGCTTCAGCCAGTCCTCACCCGTCATTGATAGCGATGGCACGATCTACGTCGGGGTGAACACGAAATGCACGGCCATTTCCCCGGCCGGAAAAATCAAATGGCAATATGACACCGGCGGCTTGCTGGATTCGACCCCGACCATCCTCGAGGACGGCACCATTTACTGCGCGTCGCGCGGCGGTGTGTTTGTGGCGCTGGCGTCGAACGGCACACGCGTCTGGGATTTGTGGGTTTCCTCTCCGATGGGCTCCTCGCCCGCC
>JANPGB010000344.1:0-10438 GCA_031423695.1 Verrucomicrobiota bacterium | reverse complement strand
GGCGGTTTCCGAACCGGCGATGACGACAAACCCATGCTCATCATTTGGGAAAAAGTTTTGGAAGCGAAGAAATGACCGGGGCCAGAATCATTCCGACAACAAAACCAAATTTTTAGACTCATGATGTCATTCCTGTCGCGGTCACGCCGCCAACTCGCACTTTTGTTTGCCCTCACCGTGGCCTGGCCGGCTCTGGCAGTTGAACCTGCCGCCGAACGTTCGCCGCGCCGCGCGGAATCCAAGGCGGAAGAAGCCATCAACTTCAGCCTGCTCGACTACAAGGGGAAACATTTCGAGCTGCGCCGCAGCGACGCACGCGTGGTGGTATTGTTCTTCACCAGCTTCAACTGTCCCATCGCGCGCCAGAGTTTCCCCAAGCTGAAATCCTTGCGCAACGAATTTGCCGGCAAAGGGGTTGAGCTCTGGCTGGTCAACTCCTGCACCGCCGATGATCCGGATGACAGCATGATTCAGATGCTTATGATGTCCCGGCGCAACCCGCTTGCGCCGGACGCGGCCTTGGCGGACACCGAGGGCATGAGGCTGGAAATGCTCAAGGCCGCCGTGGGCAATCTTCCGGTCCTGCGCGATGAACACCAATTGGTCGCGCAACGCTTGGGCGTCAACCGCACTTGCGAAGTCATCGCCATCGATACCAAGGGCTCGACGATCATCTATCGCGGCGCGATTGACGACCAGAGCACGGAAGGCACGCAGAAACCCAAGGCCACGACCAATTATCTGACCACCGCCCTGGGTGAATTTCTCGCCGGCAAACCCGTCACGAATCCGAAGACGCAGGTTCACGGCTGCCGCATCTCGTTTGAAACTGAAACGCCCAAAGACCCGGTCTCCTACCGCGCCGAGGTCGCGCCGCTGTTGCAGAAAAATTGTGTGGGCTGCCACAGTCCCGGACAAATCGGGCCGTTTGCGATGTCGAGTTACAAGAAGGTCAAAGGCTGGTCGGCGATGATCGAGGAAGTGGTGCTGGACCGCCGCATGCCGCCGTGGCACGCCGATCCGCACTTTGGAAAATTTTCCAACGACCGTGCGCTCACCGCGGCGGAATCGCACGCGCTGCTCAATTGGATTGAACAAGGCTGTCCGCGCGGCGACGGGGAAGATCCGCTCACCAATGCCGCACCGCAGGCGGTGGAATGGACTCTCGGGAAACCCGACTACATCGTGCCGGTTCCCAAGGAGCAGAACATTCCAGCCACCGGGACGATGAAATATATTTACCTCGATTCCGATTTTGCGATGCCCGAAGACGGCTGGCTGCGCGCGGCGGTCTGTCGCCCGGGCAATCCGAAAGTGGTTCATCACATCATCGTGCGCGTGCGCTATCCCGAAGGCTACAAGGACGCGCCGCCCGAGGCTTATCTGTTCACGACTTGGGTGCCGGGCCTGACTGCGAGCGAATTTCCCGAGGGCACGGGGGTGTTCTTGCCGAAAGGTTCGCGCTTTAACTTCGAATTGCACTACACGACCATGGGCGAGGCCACGACTGATCAGAGTGAAGTCGGGCTTTACCTCGCGAAAGCACCCGCGCAACGCCGCCTCGAGGTTCGCGCGAGCGAGGTGCGCGATTTTGAAATCCAGCCGGGCGACAGGAACGCCGAGCACTTCTGCCATTACTGCTTCAAGAAAGACGCCGTCATCTACGACCTCAGTCCGCACATGCACTTTCGCGGGTCGTGGTTCAAGTTTCAGCTGCTTTATCCCAACGGGAAACGCGAGACGCTGCTCTCTGTGCCGCACTACGACTTCAACTGGCAGACGAGCTATCGCCTCGCCGAACCCAAGCACGTTCCCGCCGGCACCTGGATGCTTTGCACCGGCGCGCATGACAACTCGCCGGGGAATCCCAACAACCCCGACACGACCAAAACGGTCGCCTGGGGATTGCAGAGTTGGAACGAAATGTTCATGGGCTTCATGACCGTGGCGGATGATGTTCCTGTCTCAACGGAAAAATCGCTTCCGAAAAAATCCGTGAATGCCGGAGGCGACTAAATCGTCCGGACAAGATGATCGGCGAGAAACTAATCCGAACTCCGAGGGCCCCCTTGAGAAACCTGGTGTCCCAAGGAATCAAACCGGGCATCTGCTCGCCCCGCTCGGCGCCACTTCGCGTCTCGATTGTGACGACTTTTGCTTTTTTATTCGCTGCCTTGATAACCGCCTCGAAATCACATGGCGCAACTGTTCCCGCCAAGATTGATTTCAACCGCGACGTTCGACCGATCCTCTCCGAGAACTGCTTTGCCTGCCACGGCCCGGACAGTGAAAAGCGCAAAGCGGGATTGCGGCTTGATCTCAAAGAGGGAGCGCTGGCCAAATTGAAGTCGGATGAATTTGCGATCGTTCCCGGCCATCCGGAAAAGGGCACCCTCATCGAGCGCGTCACCACCAAGAACGAAGACGAGCTCATGCCGCCGCTCAAGACCGGCAAGCACCTCACGAAGAAACAGATTGAACTGTTGCAAGGTTGGATCGCCCAGGGTGCAGAATGGAAAGCGCATTGGTCGTTCATCAAGCCTGAGCGCCCCGCTACACCAGCGGTCAAGAACCAAAAGTGGCCGCGCAATTCCATCGATAACTTCATTGCTTCACGTCTCGATAAAGAAAAACTTCGCCCCTGCAAAGAAGCAGACAAAGCCACGCTTATCCGCCGGGTGACATTCGACCTCACTGGCTTACCCCCCACCCCCGCCGAAGTGGAGGCATTCCTCGCTGACGAATATCCCGAAGCCTACGAGCGCGTTGTGGATCGCTTGTTGCAATCACCGCGTTACGGCGAACACGAGGCGCGTTACTGGCTGGACATCGCGCGCTACGGAGACACTCACGGCTTGCACCTCGACAACGAGCGTTCCATGTGGCCGTATCGGGATTGGGTTGTCGGGGCATTCAATCGCAATCTTCCGTTCGATCAATTCACCATCGAACAACTTGCCGGCGATCTTTTGCCGAACGCGACGCGCGAACAAAAGATTGGCAGCGGATTCAATCGCTGCAATGTGACAACGAGCGAAGGCGGTGCGATTGACGAGGAGTTTTACGTTCGCTATGCGGTGGATCGCACCGAGACAACCGGCATCGCGTGGATGGGATTGACCGTGGGTTGCGCCGTCTGCCACGACCACAAGTATGATCCGATTTCGCAGAAGGAGTTCTACCAGCTTTACGCGTTTTTCAACAACATGAACGAAGCCGCGATGGACGGAAACGCGCTGCTGCCAAATCCAATCCTGAAACTGCCGTCGCCCGAGCAGCAGCAGAAGCTCAACGATTTTAATAAGAAAATTCCCGAAGTCGAAAAGCGGATCAAGGACGAAATGGCAAAGGTTGTTTACGCCGAACCGGAGGCCAGTTCAGGGAACACAAATAGCGAGCCGCAGGACTATGTCTGGGTGGAGGATGATTTTCCAACGGGCGCAACGGCCGGAAGCGACGGTGAAAAACCGCAATGGATCAAAGGCAATCGCGTGTTCAGCGGCCAACGCGCTCTGACCCGCAGCGACACTGGCCGCGCGCAGGATTATTTCACTGGCGCGTTGCAGCCGCTGACCGTCGGTAGCACTCAGGATGTTTTCTTCGTTCACGTTTTCATCGAACCAACCAACGCGCCGAAAGCGATCATGTTCCAGCTTCATACCACGGACTGGACGCATCGGGCGAACTGGGGCGATGAAGACGCGATCGCCTTCGGTGACAAAGGAACGCCCAGTAAAATGCTCATGGGTGCACTGCCCCAGGCCGGTGCGTGGGTTCGATTGGAAATCGCGGCATCGAAATTTGGTTTGGCGGCGGGAACGAAGGTTGACGGCTGCGCTTTCACGCAATTCGGCGGAAAAGTTTATTGGGACAAAGCAGGCTTGCGCACGGTTCAACCTTTCGATCCCTCCCCGGAATCACTGCTGGCATGGGAAGCCAAGGAATCCAAACTTGAACAATCCAGCATCCCCAAAAATGTCCATGATACCGTCAAAGTAAAAGCTTCCGAGCGAACGCCGGAACAAACAAAGCTCATCCTCGATTACTACCTGGAAAATGTGTTTGCTGGAACGCGGGGGATTTTTGATCCCTTGCACAAGGAACTCGCTGAGCTGCGCAAACAACGTGACGATCTCGACAAGTCGCAGGTTGCAACGCTGGTTTCCCAGGACAAGGAAAAGCCGCGGGATGCGTTCATCCTCAAGCGCGGTCAGTACGATCAGCATGGCGATCTCGTCGTGCGCGGCGTGCCGGCGGTGCTTCCGCCTTTGAAGACAGGCGGCCACACCAACAGGCTCGATCTCGCGCGTTGGCTTGTCAGCCCGGAGCACCCGCTGACTTCGCGCGTCACGGTCAACCGGCTCTGGCAGCAATTCTTCGGCACGGGACTGGTGAAAACGTCCGGCGACTTCGGCATCACCGGTGAATGGCCGTCGCATCCCGAGCTGCTCGACTGGCTCGCGACGGAATTCATACAAACGGACTGGGACGTAAAACGAATGATCAGAATGATGGTGTCGAGCGCAACGTATCGGCAAAGTTCCTCCGTGACGCCGACGTTGGTTCGGAAAGATCCCCAGAACCGTTTGCTCGCACGCGGCCCGCGTTTCCGGCTCGATGCGGAAATGATTCGCGACAATGCGCTGTTCGTCAGCGGACTGTTGGTTGAGAAGATGGGGGGCCGCAGCGTGAAGCCGTATCAGCCCTCCGGCCTCTGGGAGGCGGTTGGATACACCGACAGCAACACCGCGAAATTCGAGCAGGATCACGGCGAGGCGCTTTATCGGCGCAGCCTTTACACTTTTTGGAAACGCACGGCTGCGCCACCGTATCTGACAACTTTTGACGCGCCTTCACGCGAAAAGTATTGCACCCGCCGCGAACGCACCGACACACCGCTGCAAGCCTTGGTAACCATGAATGATCCGCAATACGTTGAAGCCGCCCGGCATCTCGGAGCGAGAATGATCCAGCACGGCAGCGATGCCGCGGAGCGTTTGGACTTTGGTTTCCGACTTGTGACCGCCCGCCCGCCGTCGTCGTTCGAGAAATCCGTCTTGACGGACATGCTCCAAAAAAACCTCGCGAAATATGAAAAGGACGCAGTCGCTGCCATGAAGTTGGTTTCAGTTGGCGAGTCTCCTGTGGACGAGAAGCTGAACAAACCAGAGTGGGCGGCCTACACAATGGTCGCGAGCCTGCTTTTGAACCTTGATGAGACGCTGAACAAGAATTAGCATGAACCCGCTTAACGAACGACTTCAGCAGGTCAGCCGCCGCCATTTCTTCAAGACCACCGGCCTTGCCGCCGGACGCATCGCGCTGGTGGGAATGATGCTTCCGGAAATCGCCCGCGCCGCTGGAAACAAAGTTTCAGGGACTCGCGCGCACCCGCCAATGCCGGGTCTGCCCCACTTTGCGCCGAAGGCAAAACGGCTGATCTATCTTTTCATGAATGGCGGGCCGTCGCAGATGGATTTGCTCGACTACAAGCCGGGCCTCGAAAAGATTTATGACACGGACCTGCCGGATTCCATCCGCATGGGACAGCGATTGACCACAATGACCAGCGGGCAGACTCGCTTTCCGATCGCTCCGTCCAAATACGCATTCAAGCAGCACGGCAAATCCGGCATCTGGTTCAGCGAACTGCTTCCGCACACGGCGAAAATCGCGGACGACATCGCGGTCATCAAATCCGTCCACACCGAAGCCATCAATCACGATCCCGCCGTGACTTTCATCCAGACTGGCAACCAGATTCCGGGCAAGCCCAGCCTCGGCTCATGGCTCTCGTACGGACTTGGCAGTGAATGCGACAATCTCCCAGCCTTCGTCGTGATGACCCCGAGTTGGTCGGCGAAACGCCCGGCGCAGGCGCTTTATCAACGCTTGTGGGAGGCGGGTTTTCTCCCGACAAAACATGCCGGTGTATCGTTGCGAGCCAAGGGCGATCCTGTGCTTTACCTCAACGATCCGCCCGGCGTGGATTCCGCCGGTCGCCGCGACATGCTCGACGCGCTCGCGAAACTGAATCAGGCTGAATACAAAAAAGTCGGCGATCCCGAGGTTAACACGCGCATCGCGCAATACGAAATGGCGTTTAGGATGCAGACCTCCGTGCCGGATTTGGTCAGTATTTCTGGAGAGGACAAAGCCACGCTGGATCTTTACGGGCCTGAAGTGACTTCGCCCGGCACGTTTGCGCATAGTGCCCTGATGGCTCGCCGCCTCGCCGAACGCGGCGTGCGGTGCATCGAGATTTTCCATCGCGAATGGGATCATCACGGCGATCTCGAACGCGATCTGCCGTTGCAATGCCGGGATGTGGATCAAGCCTGCTACGGTCTCATCACTGATCTGAAGAATCGCGGCATGCTCGACGAAACGCTTGTCGTCTGGGGCGGTGAATTTGGGCGCACGGTCTATTGCCAGGGCAAGCTGACGAGGGATAGCTACGGCCGCGACCATCATCCACGCTGCTATACGATGTGGATGGCGGGCGGCGGCGTGAAGGGAGGAACAGTCTACGGCGAAACAGACGATTTTAGCTACAACGTCGTCAAAGACCCGGTACATATCCGAGATATCAACGCAACGATTCTTCATTGCCTTGGTATCGATCACCAGCAACTCACCTACAAGTTTCAAGGCCTGGACCAACGCCTGACTGGAGTGGAAGAAGCGAATCCTGTCAGCGGAATTCTAACCTAGTGGCAGGGAGCTTAACGAAATGACCCACGCATCGGTGAGGCTTAATCATCTTGAAACCCTGTTTCAATATTTGGGAAATTCCATTCGTTTTGTCACCCTGAAGACATTGTTTGCTCGCTCTCTTCTTGCACCTGTCTTGTCGGCGACTTGTTTGTTCGCTGCAGAACCTTTCATCCCGCCGGTGCCTGACCAGCAACCCGAGCCGCCTTTTGCCGCCACCCCGACCAACCTCGGCGTGGCGATGCTCGTGCCCGGTTTCACCGTGCGCGAACTCCCGGTGAAACTTAGCAACCTCAACAACATCGAGTACGCACCGGACGGGCGGTTGTTCGCCGGAGGTTACGATGGTCGCTTCCATCTGTTGCGCGACACTGATGGGGATGGCTTGGAGGACAAAGTGGACACGTTCTGGTCCGAGCCGGGCGAGAATTATCCGCTTGGGATGGTCGTGAAGGACGGCGAACCCTATGCCGTTCTCACGGACGAGGTCGTGCGCTTTCGCGACACCAATGGTGACGGCGTGCCCGACCAGCGAGAGACGGTGGTCAAAGGGTTCGATGATCCTGAACTCGTGAAAGCCACTTATCTGATGCATCGCCGCGTGGACAGTTCAATGGCGCTTACAATCGGACCGGATGGCTCGCTTTATGTCACCATGGGGAACGCGGCACCCACGAGCGCTTATTGGCAGGACAAGGCAGGGCTGCGGCATTACACCACCGACAGACGCCGGGGCTGTTTGTTACGAATTGGCAAGGATGGCAAGGTCGAACAGGTCGCCAGCGGTTTGCGGTATATTATGTCGCTGCAATGGAATCGCCTGGGCGATCTCTTCGGCACAGATCAGGAGGGCGCGACGTGGGTGCCGAACGGGAATCCGTTCGATGAACTGCTCCATCTGCAACCGGGCCGGCACTACGGTTTTCCTCCCAGCCATCCGCTGTGGCTGACGAACGTGGTGGACGAGCCGAGTGTCTGGGATTACGCGCCGCAGCATGAAAGCACCTGTGGCTTCCGCTTCAACGGGCCGGCACCGGGGCGCGGACGTTTCGGTCCCGAGTTCTGGGCGGACAACGCCATTGTCACCGGCGAATCGCGGGGAAAACTCTGGCGCACGGTGCTTGTGAAAACGGCGGCGGGTTATGTCGCGCGCACAGAATTGTTTGCCCGCCTCGGCATGCTGGTGGTGGATTGTGCGATTTCGCCTAAGGGTGACCTTGTGGTGTGCTGCCACAGTGGCGCGCCGGATTGGGGCAATGGACCCAAAGGCGAAGGCCGCATTTTCAAAATCGGTTATACCGACAAATCCGCGCCCCAACCCGTGTTAACTTGGCCGGCAAATGAGCGGGAAACCATGGTCGCCTTCGATCGCCCGCTCGACAAGGCTGCCTGGCCTATTTCTCCGTTGAAAGCGAAACTCACCGGGGGGCGGTTCGTGGACGCCGCTGATCGCCTTGAAACAATCCGCCCCGGTTACGAAGTCGTTAAGAAGCAGAGGCAAGAATCGCCGAGCGAATATGTGCTCAACAACGTTCTGCTTTCGGCGGATAAACGCAACGTGGTAATCCAAACCTCGGATATAGTGGTGCGCACGCAGGCCGTGCATTATGCGTTGCAACTTGAATCCCAGGCCGGTACCAAGATTGATCTGGTCCACGATATGTCAGGGCTTTCGACTTCGTGGCGAGGCTCGAAGGGGGGCGCGTGGGATGGTTGGTTGCCTCACCCGGATTTGACTGCGGCGAAGGAATTCACGCGTTCGAGCGCCACGCATGATGAGTTGTGGCAGAAAATGAACCTGCGGGGCCGACTCACGATGAGCGCCCAACTCGATCTGTGGCAGATGCTCATTCCCGCAACTCAGCCCGGTTCGAAGCTGGATTACGAGCCCAAGCCCGAAACTGTCACGGTCGTCTTCAAGAGCGACGCAGCGCTCACGGTGATCTGTTCCGAAGCTAAGATTGAACGGATCAGTGAACGCGAATCGCGCTTTACCATTACAGCGCCACGCAAGCATCATTGGCTCACGTTGGTGATCAAAATGTCCACCCCCGCCGGCATTCTTGACGTTTCATTTTTTACCGCGCGTGACCCGCGTCCGCGCGCGCTGGGCACTCGGCGTTTTATGGTGCCTTTCGCCGCGCCTGCTGCTGAGGACGAAACGGCGCGAATCATCCCGGAAATCACCGGCGGCAACTGGAGTGCTGGCCGCGAGATTTTTCGCGGCAAAGCCACTTGTCTAACCTGTCACAAAATTCGTGGAGAAGGCGCGCAGGTCGGCCCGGATCTCAGCAACCTCATTCACCGGGATTACGCCAGCGTGCTCAAGGACATCGTCGAACCCAGCGCCACCATCAACCCAGACGCGGTAGGCTATGTGGTCACGCTCAAGGACGGCGACCAGATCACGGGCACGCGGCTTGGTGATACCAGTGAGGAACTCCAGATCGCCCAAGCCGGCGGAAAAGTCGTGAAGCTGGCGAAAAGTTCAATCTCCAAAACGGAGCCGATGAAAATTTCACTCATGCCCACCGGACTCGACAAGGCACTAACGAAAGAAGAGCTACGTGATTTGATGATGTTTTTGCTGATAGAATCCCCGATGACAAATCCAAAGTGAACTGTGGACCAAATTATTGCTCAAGCATTTTCTATTAATGAAAAAATTTGTCAGCGTCTCCATATGAAAAAACTCTCACTGAATATTCTTGCCGCACTGGTGGCGCGCAGCGTCGTTGCCGGGGAATTTCATGTCGCGCCGAGCGGCAATGATGCCAATCAAGGAACTCTTGCGAAACCGTTTGCAACTTTGCAGCGAGCGCAAGCGGCTGTCAGAACGCTGGCAGGGCGCGAGGCCGTGACGGTCTTTGTTCACGAAGGAACTTACTATTTGCCCTCGACCTTGCTTTTTTCCGCGGAGGATTCGGGCAGCAAAGCCGCGCCCGTCGTTTACCAGGCGTTTCAAAACGAGCATCCGGTCATCAGTGGTGGGGCTCGTTTGAACAACTTGAAGTGGGAGAGTTTTCAGAACGGGATTCTCAAGGCGAAAGTTCCTGCGGACCTTTTCTCGGATCAGCTTTTCGTGAATGGCGAGCGTCAGCCTCTGGCGCGGTATCCCAATTTCGATCCCAACGTGCGCCACTTCAACGGCTGGGCGAAAGATGCGATCAGTCCGGCCCGTGCGGCCCGATGGAAAGATCCGACTGGAGGATTCATCCACGCCCTCCATTCCGCCGAGTGGGGCGGCATGCACTATGTCATCACTGGTAAAACCAACGACAACAAGATTACCTACGAAGGCGGCTGGCAGAACAATCGCCCGATGGGCATGCACGAACGTCGTTTCGTGGAGAACATTTTGGAGGAACTCGACGCGCCCGGCGAATGGTTCCTGGATGCGAAAAATAGTCTTCTGTATTTTTATCCAACCGCAGGTCTGGATTTTGCCAAAGCCACAATCGAGGCCGTCCGCCTGAAACACTTGATAGAATTCCGCGGCACGGAACAGTCGCCAGTTCGCTTTGTCACGCTCAGCGGGCTGACGTTTCGTCACGCCGCGCGCATGTTCATGGAGAACAAGGAACCGCTGGTCCGGAGCGATTGGACCACTTATCGCGGCGGCGCGCTGTTTTTGAACGGCACTGAGGATTGTGCCATCGAGAATTGCTTTCTGGATCAAGTCGGTGGCAATGCCGTGTTCGTGAATAACTACAACCGCCGGGTT
>JANPGB010000343.1:0-9620 GCA_031423695.1 Verrucomicrobiota bacterium | reverse complement strand
GCGATGGCGACGACTGCATCGCCGTCAAATCCGGCCGCGACGTGGATGGTCGCCGCGTCAACATTCCCTGCCAGAACGTGGTCATCCGCAACTGCACGTTCAAGGCCGGCCACGGCGGCGTCACGATGGGCAGCGAGACGGCGGGCGGCATTCGCAATGTCTTCGCGGAGGATTGCCACTTCGACAGTCCCGATCTCGATATGGCGATGCGGTTCAAGACCAGCCCGGCGCGCGGCGGTTTCATCGAGGACATCTACCTGCGGAACTGCACGGTGAAGACGGCGAAGTATGGCATCCACCTGACCCAGCGCTACGGCGGCAACGGCGCGCGCGACGGCAGCGAGAAGCCGCCGATCCGCAACATTGACATCCGCAACAGCACCTTTGCCACGCTGACCAAGGGACCGATTTTCATCGAAGGCTATTCAGCCGATCTCCAGATCACCGACATCACCATTGCCGACTGCGTCTTTGAAGCCGGCAAAGGCAAGAGCGTGGTCACCAATGCCAGCCGGATTTTCCTGAGCGGGGTGAAGAACAGCGGGTTGGAGTAAGGCGGGCGCGACGCGTGTGCCTTCGCACTAGATGGAAAACATGTATCCACATTTCTTACACCTCAATACGGGTTCGAGTCGATCGTTCGGATTGCGCTCCAAGTCCGGGGAACGGCATTGGGAACAATATGTGTAACGCCTCGCTCTTTCACTAATTCGATCTGCTTCCCATTTCTCTGAAATTTCGCAGGCCCGCTCAAAATAACTTCCTGGGATCAGAATATCTGTTAAGTCCAGTCCGCTCTCCTGCGTGACGTTCCGAGCCTCGAAGGGAATATTTTCTTTTTGTAGGAGTGCGCCCAACTCGCTTGCTTCGCCAACCTCAAGTGATGCGATGTTTTGCAGGGAACCTGAAGTTTCTGTTGAACGAACCGGTTGCAAAGATTCGGACTGTGTCGCTACTTCAGTGGCTAACGGTGTGGCAATCCGTTCGAACTCGGTGCCGCATTCACGACAATGAGTAGCCTCATCAATATCATCGCGACCGCAATAGGAGCATCGTTTCATGGCGTAAATTGGTGACTGGGCCAAGCAATGCCGTTGCGGACGGAATTAGTAAAGCCAGAAGTGGTGGAGACAACAAGAGTGGGGCAAGTCGTTTTTGCCCCGGAGCGCGGCTGTGTCCCGCGCCGAGCGGGATCAGCCGCAGCGGTTTCGCAAGGATTAACGCGTTAGATAATTCATCGCCTTCACAACATTTGTCCGTGCTGCGGCTGGTCGCTGCGACACAGCCGCGCTCCACTAGAACGGCGCGACGCCCATTCCAGAGTTTCCCCTTCGTCCGGCATCCGCTATACTACGCAACTCTGGCATGACGGATACGCGCATTGAAGAAATCAAGTCTCTGCTCCCGCAAGCACTGCTCCCCGACTGGGTGCGGCTCGGCTCGCGGCTCGTCCGGCTGTTGCGCGATCAACATCATCCGCAAACTCACGATGCCATCCTGAACCGCCTGCTCACGCAAGTCCGCGCTTCCGTGGCGTTGCGCGAAGAGCGTCGCCTGAATGTTCCGCGCATCAGCTATCCGCCGGAGCTGCCCATCACGGCGCGGAAGGACGACATCGTCGCCGCGATCCGCACGAACCAGGTCGTCGTCATCGCGGGCGAAACCGGTTCGGGCAAGACCACGCAGATTCCCAAGATGTGTCTCGAAGCCGGCCTGGGCATCGAGGCGAAGATCGGTTGCACGCAACCGCGTCGCGTCGCCGCGCTTTCCATTTCGCGTCGCATCGCCGAGGAACTCAACGTTGGTTGGGGCCGCGAAGTTGGCTGCAAAATCCGTTTCGACGACCGCTCCAGCGCGCAGACCTACATCAAGTTGATGACCGACGGCATCCTGCTCGCCGAAACGCAGGGCGATCCCTTGCTCTCCGAATACAACGCCATCATCATTGACGAGGCGCACGAACGCAGCTTGAACATTGATTTCCTGCTCGGCTATCTCAAGGGCTTGCTTGTCAAGCGTCCCGACCTTAAGCTCATCATCACGTCCGCGACGATTGATACCGAAACGTTTTCCCGCGCTTTCAACAACGCGCCGATCATCGAAGTCTCCGGGCGGCTGTATCCGGTGGCGGTCGTGTATGCGCCGCTCGACTCCGACTCCGAAGAGCGCGGCGACCTGACTTACATTGACGCCGCCGTGCGCGCGGCAGAACAGGTCTTGTGCGAACCGGGCAACGGCGACGTGCTGATCTTTATGCCGGGCGAACGCGACATCCGCGAAACGAGCGACCTGCTTGAAGGCCGTTTCGGGCGCGAGGCGGAAATCATCCCGCTATTCGGGCGACTCAGCGCGGGCGAACAGCAACGCGTCTTTTCGCCGTCGGAGCATCGCAAGATCATCGTCGCTACGAACATTGCGGAGACTTCGCTGACGCTTCCGGGAATTCGTTACGTGATTGATTCCGGCCTGGTGCGCATGAGCCGCTACAATCCGCGCACGCGCACGCAGCGGTTGCCGGTGGAGCCCATTTCCCAAAGCAGCGCCAACCAGCGCAAGGGTCGCAGTGGTCGCGTTCAGGACGGCATTTGCATCCGGTTGTATTCGGAGGAGGATTTCACGGAACGCCCGCAGTACACGCAGCCGGAAATCCAACGCGCGAATCTGGCCGAAGTCATTCTGCGCATGAAGGCGCACCGGCTCGGTGAAATTGAGACGTTCCCGTTCGTCAACCCACCGCCGCCCGCAGCGATTCAGGGTGGCTACCTCTTGCTGCAAGAACTCGGCGCGCTGGACGATGCGCGCGAACTTACGCAACTCGGTCGCGATCTTGCGCGTCTGCCGATTGATCCCACACTGGGCCGGATGCTCATTCAATCGCAGCAGGAACACGCCACGCGTGAACTGCTCATCATCGCCGCCGGCTTGAGCATTCAAGATCCGCGCGAGCGTCCGCTGGATCAGAGGGACGCCGCCGCGGCTGCGCACAAAAAGTTTATTGATCCGCAGTCCGACTTTCTCACGCTGCTGAAAATCTGGGATGCCGTTCACGATCAATGGGAGCGGCTGCGCACGCAGGGAGCGCGGCGGAAATTTTGCCGCGCGAACTTTCTGTCCTACCTGCGGATGCACGAGTGGCAGGACTTGCACGCGCAACTGCACGGCGCGCTGGAAGAGTTGGGCAAGTTCAAGCTTAACGAAAGCAATGCCGCCTACGACGCCATCCACCGCTCGATTCTCACCGGCCTGTTCGCGCACATCGGCCAACGCAAGGAGCGCAACGCGTATCAGGTTGCCGGCAATCGGCAGGTCATGATCTTTCCCGGCTCGGCGCTGCACGATCGCGGCGAGCGGCAGCCGAAAGGTAGGGCGGGCAGTCCTCTGCCCGCCGCCGGACGCGGAGAGGTCGCCACACGTCAAAAATCATCCGGCGGCGCGCAGCAGAGTGACGCGCCCTACCATCAACCGGCGTGGATGGTCGCCGGGGAAATGGTCGAGACCTCTCAGTTGTTTGCGCGCACAGTGGCAGGGATTGACCCGCTGTGGATCATCCAGCTCGCACCTCACTTGTGCAAAGTCACGCACGCCAATCCACGCTGGGTGGTCGCCGCCGGGAATGTGCTGGCCGACGAGAAGATCACGCTCTACAGCCTCGAGGTAAGCAACAAGAAGGTCGCCTACGGCAACATCAATCCGAAGGAGGCCACGGAAATTTTCATTCGCGCCGCGCTGGTTGAAGAAGATTTGCTGCCCAACAGTCGCGCGCGCGACGAGGCGGAAGATGATGACGACGATGTCCGCGTGCTCCACAGCGCGGCACCCAAGCCGCCACCGTTGCCGCCGCAATACGCCTTCCTCGAACACAACCGCCAAGTCCGGCAGAAGATTGAAACCTGGCAGACCCGCGTTCGTCGTCACGACTTTGTCAGCCTGGATCAGGTGTTGTTTAATTTTTACGCCCAGTGCCTAGTGAATGTTTCCTCGGTTCACGAACTGAATCGCTTCCTGCGCGAGCAGGGCAACCCCGCGCTGCTCTGCCTCAAGGAGAGCGATCTGACCGGCGGACAGGACATGAACTATGATGCCGCCGCTTTTCCCGATGCGGTGCCGCTCGGCGGGCAACCGGTCGCGTTGTCGTACGCTTATACGCCCGGCGAGGAATCGGACGGCGTGACGGTGAAGTTGGGCTTCTCGCTGGCGCAGACGATTTCGCAGGCGAGCGTCGAGTGGGCGGTGCCGGGTTTGCGCGAAGGCCAGATCAGCGAACTGCTGCGGGCCTTGCCGAAAGCCATTCGCCGTGAGCTGATGCCGTTTCCGCCGAAGGTGGCGGAGATTGCGCGCGACTTGCGGCCCACCGGCGATTCATTGCAGCAGGATTTGGCCGTGTTCATTCGAAAAAACTACGGCGTGGAAATTCCGCCGAACGCCTGGCCGGCCGACGCCATTCCCGCGCATTTGCGCCCGCGCATCGAAGTGGTTAGCCACGATCAGAAATCCCTCGGCACCAGCCGCGATCTCAACCAGCTGCGTCAAAAATTGGAGAAGACCAAGGTCGAACCCGTGGCCGATGATTCCGCGTGGACACGGCTCGCGCTCACGTGGGAACGCTTCGGCCTGACCGGCTGGACGTTTGGCGATCTGCCGGAACGCGTCACCGTGAGCGAAGCCGGGCCGGTGCCGGTGTATGCGTGGCCGGGTTTGCAGGCGGAAGACATCGGCGTGAGCCTGCGTTTGTTTCGCAGCGCGGAAGCGGCGCGGCGCGCGAGCTTGGGTGGCATTCACCGATTGGTTGACCTGGCGTTGCAGAAAGATTTCGCGTGGCTGCAAAAAGATTTGCGCGGCCTGTCGCGGCACGACGCGCTGCTGGCGGGCCTTTGCACTTCAGATGAATTGCAGGCGACCGCTTTTGAAAACCTCCAACGTCATGTGCTGCCCGCCGAAGTCTTTCCCGTTCTAACAGCGGCAAACTTCTCCGCCGCTGTTGAACAGACCCGCATCCAGATCCCCGGGCTGGCGACGCAGTTGATGGATCGCGTCGGCATCATGCTCAAATTGCGCCACGACATTCTATACCGCAGCGGGCCGGCGACCGCGACGCCAGCCGCGCGTCCGAAAACCATTTCCGATTTGAGCCAGCTTGGGGCGGCGGTGGCGGCCAAGCGTCTGGCGAACGCCTGGACTGAGCCGTTGGATGCCTTGCTGCCGCCACGCTTTCTCGCCACCACTTCATACACCCAGCTTGCGCATCTGCCGCGTTATCTCAAGGCGCTGCTGATCCGCATCGAACGCGCGGCGCTGAATCCGGTGAAGGACCAGGAGCGCGCCCGGCAACTCGCGCCGTATCTGGAGGCGCTGAAGAAATTTGCGGCCGCCCCGCCGACCGCCAGCGCCCGGCCCCAGCTTGAAGAGTTTCGCTGGATGGTTGAGGAGTTTAAGGTCTCGCTGTTCGCCCAGGAACTTGGAACGGCTTTTTCGATCTCGGCGCAGCGGCTTGACCAGCAGCTGCAGCGGATCTGAACCGGGGCAAGCACCCGCCCGGCCCCGGACTGCGGGCGGTTTTACGGCTCGCCTTTCCGCTTCGTCCCCGCATAAAAAAACCCCGCCGATTGAAGGCAATCGGCGGGGTTGGCATCAGTATGCGGCCTGATTTTTTCCAGGCTTACGGGTACACCAGACGGTAGAACACGTTTGTCTTGACTGGATCCAGCGTGATGACCAGTTGGTTGTTGGTCGAGGAGTTGGGCACCTTGAACCAGTTGGTGGCGGTCAGGCTGACGGAATTGGACTGCAACGACCAGCCGATGTAGCTGGCCGGCCAAGTGAGGGTCAGGGCATTTCCGGAGACGCTGGAGGTGATGTTAGTCGGCGTGGTGGGGATGGACGAAAGGACGGCAATCGTTCCGTCAATGTGCAGCTTGTTGGTCCAGTTCACGCCGGCGCCGATCACAGTCATCGTCGCGCCGCCGGACAGCGCCTTGTTGAACAGGGTGAACGTGTCGCCGGCGATCAACGCCGCGCCGAGATTGGTGACGGTCACCGTGCCGGTGCCGGTGTTGTTCAGGGCGCCGGTGACGATCGTTTTGTCGCTGGAAAGTCCCGACCGGTTGACCTCGATGCTGAGGTTGCCCGCCAGGGTGAGGCTGCCGCCCAGGTTGAGCGTGCCGATGGAATTGCCCGGAGCGATTGCCCCGCCGGCCAGCACGGTGACCGGGCCGGGGATGATGCCCGTGCCTCCAAGGGTCGCGTTGGTGGCGACCGTGACGGGGCCTGCGGCGAGCTGGCCGTTGACGCGCAGGGTGCCGTTGCTGACGAGGGTCGGGCCGGTGTAGGTCTCGGTGTTGTCCAGGGCGAGGATGCCGTTGCCGGTTTTGATCAGGCCAAGCCCGAGGCCGCCGTCGCTGATCACGCCGGCGAAGGTCGTCAAAGCGGTGTTGGTGACTTGGACAGTCCGGTTGGTGCCCGCGCCGCCGCCGTCGTTGCCTTGGAGGGTGAACGATCCGGTGAAGGTCAGGTTGTTGTTGCCGCCCACGGCGAGCGAGAGGTTGTTGGTGCCGCTGGGATACTGGATTGAGTTCCCAAGGGTGCGCGAGCCACCGGAGGCCAGAACCATGCCGCTGCCGGTCAGCGATGTGGTAGAATCCACAGCCAGGAACAACGGCCCGGTACCGATGGGGCCGGAAGTAACACCGTCCGCGGGGCCCGTGCTGTCCAACCCTAGCGCGATCACGCCCGCGGCCGGTGTGGTGCCGCCCGAATAGGTGTTGTCACCGTTGAAATACGTGGTCGTGCCTTTCTCCATGAAAGCGCCGGTGCCGGAAATGACGCCGTTGAACGTCTGGCTGCCGCTGGGCTGGTAACTGGCCAGGAGAATCAGCGGACCATTCAGGTTGAGGTTTGAGTCGAAAACCGTATTGGTGCCATAAATCCGCAAGCGGGACGGTGTGCTTCCGGCGGTGTGCGTGATGGTCAGGGTTTTGCCCGAGACGCCGGACAAGTTGCCCAGCAGGACCGCCCCGAAGGATGAGACGGCATCATAGGTGATCGTGAAATCGTCGTTGACGATGACATCGCCATTGATGCCAGTCGTGGCTCCGCCGGCCGGAACAATCTCCATCTGCCCCCCGGCCTTCGCCAGGGTCACCGGGCCGGTGCCAAGAGCATTGTAGTTGTTAAGGACCAAGAAGGCGCTGGCGTTGCTGATGGTGGTGCCGCCGCTGTAGGAATTGGCGTTATTCATGGTCAAGTGGGCCGGCCCCTTGAACATCAGCTTGCCCGGCCCGGCGATACTGCCGGTTCCGGAGAAGGTGTAATCACCGGTCGAATCCACCGTGACCGTCGCCGCGCTGAGATAGCTGCCAGTCAGAGCCACGATGGGCTGAGCCAAGCCCGTATCGTCGAAGGTGACACTGTCGCCGAAATTGAATTTGGCACCGCCGACCCAGTTGGCGGAGGTGTTCAAATCCCAAACGTTCCCGGTGCCAGCCCAGACCAGGCTCGAGGCAGCCCCAAGAGTGAGCGAGTTGGTGGTCGAATTGGTGCTGTAGGGACCTGCGCCTGTGACGGTCACGTAATACCCATTCGCGCCGGTGGCCACGTCTGCCGCGCTGACTGGAGAGAGGATGAGGGTATCGCTCGTGGCGCCGGAAATGTTGCCCCCGTTCGCCAAGTTGGTTCCATAGCGATGCCACTGGTAGGTCATGTTGAAACCCTGTGCTTTCACCTGGAAATCACAGGAGCCACCGCTGGGAACGACCACGGGAAGGGGTTGCAATGTGATATCCGGCGGGCCGGTGATCGTTGTCACGGAGCCCTCCACCTTGATGGAAGCAACATGTATGAGCGGAGCCCCACCGGCGGTGGAACGCCCGCAGTAGCCGATGGCCAAGGCGTCAAAACCACTGGTAAGATAAGTAGTGTTGGTAGCGATGCCACCGAAGTTTGTGACCACCGTACCGCTGCTGTTGGGGCCGGAATAGAGCACGTTGGTAATGGCCAGGCTGTTCAAGTCATTGAGCGTAATCGTGAGCACCTCGGTGTAGGTTGAACCCGCGATCAGGGTCGCATTGGCCGTTGTGCTGCCAACGATGGCGGAGCCCGCATAACTGCTGCTCGTGCCGAAGGTGACAAGATCCTGATTGAGGCCCGTCGTCGCCGATTGCGTCGGCCGGGTCTGAATGCGCGAAGCGGAACCCGTAAAATTAATATCAGCAGCATACCCCAGCCAGTTTTGCGCGTTGCCGATATAGGTATTCCCGATGGTATTATTAATTCCCCCGGCTACCGGTTTAACCTGCCCGCTGTTATACAAGCCGAAGCCCAATTGCCCCGCTGCGGTCAGCAAGCCAGTGGTATTGGTGAAGACAACGGTCAGTTGGATAAAATCTCCAGGTTGAGTCAGCGCCACCGCATTGGCTGCGAACAAAGCCTGGGCTTCGATATATCCAGAACTCGTCGCCGCAATGCCAAATTTGAGATCGTTTGCCGAGAGGGTTGGCGCGGGACTCCACGCCTTGGATGAGACCAGCTCGTAGGCCGTGTTTGTCGGCGTCGGATTGGCGGGCGAGGCGCTGTTGAGCGTGCTGCTGTTGGTGAAATAGTCCGCGAAAAAAGTTGTGGCCTGGGAGGCCAGCGGTGCGGTTGCCAACAGCAGGGCGATGGGTATGATTTTATTGAGGGGATTTTTCATGGGGTTTGGTGTCTTTGAGTCCGGGGGTTCGAGATTATGGTGTTAGTGATCTGGGCCAGTCGGATACCGGCTTAAAATGCCTGCAAAGCCAAGGGTTTGGCTTCCGGAGCCGCCGGCGTGGAGCAGGTCAGCTTGATTGTCGCTAACGATTTAAGCATGCGGGTGCAGAAATGCATTTGATTCGATAGCCATAGATACACGCAACCATCGGGCCTGTCATCGTTTGATAAAGGCAAATCAGTTTGAAAATTGAGCACCCGCCCCGGGTACGCAGGCAAGGGTGGATGCAATTAGAGTCAACGCGTCAAACCTGCGCCAGATTTTTTCAGCTTGCCAAGGCACGGGCGGGTGGCAAGATTATGCGCCCTGATCGGTCAGCCTCGGTTGCGCGGTTAGCTCAGTGGTAGAGCATTACCTTGACACGGTAGGGGTCACAGGTTCGAACCCTGTATCGCGCACCATCTTCAATGGAATCAATGGTTTCCTCACTATTTCATCCCCCAAAAAAGCAAAAGTCATAACGTCTAGTCATAACAGAACGCGGAAATTCAGGTTTGTCGCAGAGCCGAAGCGAAGCTGATTATCGATGTCAAACTGGGTCGCAGCATCATCGCTTCCCCATAAAATAAACACCTGATCAATGCTAGTTTTCGATCGGTCAATCGTTCAGGTTGCCGTCCTAAATCGGCCCCAGCTCAAACCCAAGTCCGTCCTGCATGTGGCCGGCGAGAAAGACACGCTCATCAAATTTGAGCGGCAGCAGCGGACGATGGCCGCGCTGCGGAAATTGAACCAGTTCGGCGAGGGTCAGTCGAGGAGGGGAGTGAGGCAATCCACCACCTACCCATGGAAACTCGGCGTCCCCGTGGTCACGCTCATTCACCCCGGCTCGCACAGGTTCCCGGCCATCGCGGCGGTCAGCATCGCATTGCGTGCC
>JANPGB010000342.1:0-6006 GCA_031423695.1 Verrucomicrobiota bacterium | reverse complement strand
CTGGGCAAGGTTGCGGACGAAGCACACTCCTGGATCTTCGCGCAAGTTCCCGAGGAGGAGAACGGAACCAAAGCCGCCCCCAGGCGATGAGCGGGCAGGTCTGAGGTTTTAACTACGGTTCATGGCTTTGGGGACTGTGCCACTAAACAATCCTCCACCATTCACCTTCTTGATTTGTTCGTGGAGCCGACTTGAACGTAATTTCAAACAATGGTTCATCGCCTGCACGGCACGATTCAAAATCCGCCCTTGATATTCCCGTTGCTTTGTTCGATGCGAGTCACGGTCAACCGAACTGGGCACAGACAGGTTTCACGTCGCGTGAGATGCACACCAACTTCGCCGGTATGACAGAGATGCTTTGTCGCCTGGGCTTCCAGTGCCGCACCACGGAGGGTGAACCCCTCGCGCAGCACTTGCCAAAAGCAAAACTGCTCGTCTTGCCCTCGCCTACGGGCCGTTACGATGTCCGGCGCGAGCGCTGGCGATGCGATCCCGGCACGCTCTTTGCGCAGCAACAGGTGCAGGCCATCCTCAACTTCCTTGAAAGCGGCGGCTGTCTGCTCGCATTTGCCTATCGCTTTGGTGATTCCTTCACGCAGACCAATCTGGGCGATGTGTTCGCTCCGCTGGGTTGCCGACTTAACGATGATGCAGTGATTGATGCCAGCGCGGTGCGGCAGGTCCATCCGTTGGAAATTTATTTCGACACACCCACAGAATCCTTGCCGTTGAGTTGGTCGCGCGCCGGGGTGACGGCGGTGCGTTGGCGGCCGGCAGCCACGTTTACCCTCGTGCCCGCCGATAACATTTGGCCTCTGGTGCTATCGACTGGCGGCCGCTGTCTGAGTTTCAATCGCACCTTGCGGTGCATCAGTTTTGAATCACTGCCGCTCGCGGTCGCGGGCCGTCATGGTCGCGGACGCTTTGCGTTGTTTGGTGGACCGCACCTTTTTGAAAGCAGTCCACTGGGTTTGCTGGCACACGGAGACAACACGAAGTTCCTGAATAATGTCATCGGCTGGCTGCTCAAAGAAAATGAAGCAGTCGAGGCACCCGAAAATTCAAACACCACTCCAGCAATTCCAGAATCACAACCCGGACTCGCGCACGTTGAAAGTTACGGTATTGGCGAGCGCACCATCGCTTCGGTGGAACGGGTGCTGCGAAAAACCGGCATCTTGAAAGCACTCTGCCGCGCCAAGTGGATGCCCTAACTTTTCGGAACAATAAAAAAGACTTGATCTGTTTCCAAACTGGGGTGACATCTACATCAACATAAATTTTGCGTAGCTTCGGCTGCGGGTCTCGCTAGAAAACCGCGAATTTTCAATCAAGAGATCATGCTGTGAAGGCTACGCCCAACCTTGGGCGTGGCTTGATGCACTTTCTTGATGGGCGCTTCGCGGTGCCTCTAGCGAGGGTGTGATTGGGTCACGCCCTTTTTAGTTCCCGCTGTTCGTCGTGCGCAGCAAGCCATGCGTGCCATGAATGAAATGTTCCTTCCACCGCTTCGCGGAGCCGATGAACTCCGCTTCAATCGCAATCTACTCACTGCTCCGAAACGTAAGACTCGCGTCGCCGTGTTCGGCAGC
Organism: Verrucomicrobiota bacterium; assembly: GCA_031423695.1. Taxonomy (GTDB): domain Bacteria; phylum Verrucomicrobiota; class Verrucomicrobiia; order Limisphaerales; family CAIQOK01; genus CAIQOK01. Next base: position 4,411 of record JANPGB010000342.1, on the reverse strand, counting down.
TTTTACGGCGGCTACCATGTCTTGAACGAATTGCTGGAACCGCCCCTGGCTGAACTCATCACGGTGGTAGGTGTCGCCACCGATGATCCGACGCAACCGTTTGTCCACGCTGACGTGCGCCTCTGGAAATATCCACACACGCGCGATGAAGAATTGCTCACGCCGCGATTCGCCGCCGCCCATGGACTTCTGGTTTACACCGGCCGCGTGAAGACGCCGGAGTTCCAGCGCATGTTCGTTGAGGAATGGAAACCCGACCTGTGCCTAATGGCTACGTTCGGACAGATGATTCCGCCCAGCCTCTTCAAGGTGCCCCGCCTTGGCTTTTACAATTTTCATCACGCCGATGAGGTCTGGCCGTCGTATCCCGGCCCCGACCCGATTCGCGACATGGTGCGTGATGGCAAAACGCATGTCGTCATCACCATGCACGAGGTCACTTCCGTGCTCGATGGCGGTGACGCGTTCGCGCGCTCGCACAAGGTTCCGCTGCCACCCGACGCCAACTCCGTCAAAGTCCATCGCCTCACCTGGCCGCAGATGGGGCCGTTCATCCGCCGTGTGGTTGGCTCAATTCTAGAATCCCGTGTTGGCGAATCGGCTGCAGACGACTCGCAATTCCTGCACGACGCGGAGGTGCCTTATCGTGTCGTCAGCCAGTGGAAATATCCGGAGCGAATCGCGGCTTGAATTGAAACAATAACCGACTGGCTCATTCAACTAATAGCACTCAAGGCTTGAGGCCGGGGTCTTTTCGGATTTGCGGAGCTTGCTCGCGGCGCAACCGGTCCCGCTCCAACGCCTGATCGAGAATCTCCGGCGAGATAAAGAAATTGGTTTGCCGCAACTGCGCGATGGCATCGGGAAGTTTTATCAACTGTTTTTCAGCGGCCAGTTCGAGCAGGCCGATGGTGCTGATGACCGGCACACCCAATTGGCGCGCCGCTTTGCGTCCATCCCGGTCGTCCATCAACACGCCTGCCGCCTTGGCTTGCAGCGCCAGTTGCAGCGCTTCGATTTCGCCAGGATGCAGACCACGAATCGGTTGAACGTTCGCGACCAGTTCTAATTTTAGCCAGCCTGGAGGATGCGTGATCCACGCTTTTACTTTCTGCGGAGTGTTTTGATGAAGCAACTCGTTGCGCACTGCTCCAGGAATCAAAACCTGGTCAAAAAGTTTTTCGAGGATGCCCGCGCAGTCAATCAGCACGAGGTAATGAAGCGGACCCGCATCGGCGACGACGATGCTCGTCATTTACTTGCTGATGCTCCGCAGATGCGCCAGGTCGGCGGAAAATTCTTCGCTTTCCCAGGCGCGGTGAGCTTGAGCAGCTTTGAGGAAGCCGTCGGTTTCCCAACGGTCCAAACCGAGGGCTTCACCCACTTGAGCATGGGTGAGCTTGCCGGCGCGGTAGGTTTGCGCCACGAGCCCTTCCAAAGTTTGGCGCGGCAATTCAGCCGCGTTGCTCCCCAACGCCCGCACCAGACTGTCCGGCAATGAAACTTCAATCGTGGCTGACATACAGTTAATTTCCTTAACACCCGCAGTATAGCACAAACGTCGGTCTGCCGTCCAGAACGGGAAAATCGGATGATTTCAATGCAGCCACTGTCCGTCTTCCGCGTTCCTGGCATCGATTTTCTCCGCCCAAATTTTTCCCCCATTGATTACCTGCAATCATGCCATGAATGGTAGAGCGTTATTGGAGTGGCCAGCTGGCCATTTTCCTTCCATTTGAACCGTCGAAGATGCTGGGTTTGATGAAGTGATTCTGCGTCGTCGCGGTCGGAAGCAACGGGTGCCGGGATGCTCGGCGAGCCGAGTGAGATATGACGTTTCGGATCGGCGAGGCTTGTTGCCAGATGAGGATGAATCCGGAAGCCGTCCCGCACGTAGCCGATCATCATGGCTTCGTGCATGGCCCAGGCATAGTCGCCGATAACAAACCGTTCGATGCCTGTGCAATCTTTGCCGACAGCGCAGTAATGCGCGTTCAATAAATGACCTTTATCCACGGGTTTGCACTCGGCGAAAATGGCATCCTGCAATTGGTCCCAGTCAATGCGGCTTTCACGTTGAAGGTCAAAGCACAAGTCGGGCTTCTTGGACTTCTTGGTTCCATCGAAATTTACAACTTCCACCCGCCTGACTTTGCCGAAAAAGTTTTTGTCGAATCCTTCCACCTCGCCTCGATTTAGAACCTGATTGTTGAGCACGTTTTCCAGCTTGATCGTGACGTCATTTTCTAAGGTCGAACCAAGTGCATATCTTTCTGTACGAATAATCTCGAATGCCTTTGTAACCGCCATGTGTGCCAAGAGCAGCCACCGCTCGCCCACTGGTTCATGGGGAACCACAAACTTTGCCGTGGGCCGTCGAGTGAAGAAATTGGAATCGGCCTCTAGCATTTACCGCCGTGTGTTAAGGGGAAATGCTTGAGCTAAGTGTTCGCGTGCGATGTGCAACGCACAAAGCCGGGCACCGCTGCGCGTCCAGAAACGGCGCTTGTTGACGAGGCCGATGATGAGTCCGCCTTCCGGGAGGGGCATCACCACGCGGCTGGCTGCACTCCGAGTGGCTTCCGCCATGAGGCTGGAAATGACCTTCGGCGCGGGCGTCCAATCATCATTCTCCAGCAACAAAGTCACAAAGCACCATGGTTGCTGCCAGTCATCCTCGATTCGTGGCACCACCGCAACCTTCACCTTCTGCCCGGCTACTTTGAAAAACGGTTGGAGGGACAGTTCCAGCGACCGAGCGAACGTTTTTGCTTCATCTGGCGGCGTCGGCAGCGCAGCAGGCTCCCGCACGGAACGGTAAGGGCCGTTGAAAGTCACAGTATCCTCCACGACTTGCTGCTCTGCCTTCGTAAGCCCAAATAGTCGGCACACGAAATCGTCAACAGATTTCAAATTCCTTTCGCCGGGCATGTCGAGTGCATCGGCAAGGGACAATGCGGTGGCACGGTCGTCTTTCGACAGCTTTTCGAGGATCGGAAACGGGAAGGCGTCGATGTCTTGTTTGTCGATGATCCGTCTTCTGGCCCCGACCTGTCCGCTGCACATGTAGGTGAAATGCTGAAACAGCGAGCTGTGAACAATGAGGTGCAGCAGCGCGACGAGCAGTGGCCCATCAGGATGACTTCCCCCCGAATAACCGAAGTAATTCTTCGTGAAACAATAGTCCTGATCCAGAAAGCGATATGCCTTTGCAGTTGTCCGATCCTCGCCGGGTGCCCGCTGAATTAGAATCAGAGGGTGGCGGTAGTTGTCCGGGCCGTAACTTCTGTGAGGTTCAAAGCATTCAAGTGGATCGCCTTTGCTGTATCGAGTGAAAAAAGTCGGGATTTCACCGTCCGGGAACAAGTTTGGATCCGAGAGCGCTTCGATCTTACAGTCTGCTACTGGAAGATCTCGCAGCCAAGCCGGAGCAGGCGTTATTTTCCATGGTTGCAAATCAATGCCGCGCCCACTTCCGAGTTGATTGCGCTTCTTGCCGGCTTCCCAAACCGATTTCACCGATTGCCGCTTCGCTGCCGTCACGAGCTTTTCCATGACTTGGACATCCTGCGCGGTGCCGATGGCGAGGGCTTTGTAGAGCCAGCCGTATTCGATGACCTTTTTGATGGGCACAGGATAAGCGGACTGGTAGTCGAGACGGAACTCTCCTTTGCCGGCGAGTTCGTTTTCCCGCACGGGGGTAAGAAGATGAAATGTGTGTTCTTTGAGGTCGGGCTTTTCGTTACACGCCCAGAACAAAATCCACGCTTGGTCCATGCATCCCCAAACAGCGGTCTTCTCCAAATCAGACCCATTGAGAATGCCTGTTACCGATATAGCTTGGAGCAGTGTGTTTCTGGCCTTCGTGCCGGGTGGAGACTGCGTGAGTATGAGCCGGGCGTCCAAGGCGAAGGCGATGATGCCGCCGGGCTTGGACCATTCCATAGCTCGCCAAAGAAAAGGAACATCCGGCACTCCGCCGGGGTTCTGGTAAGTCCCGGCCAATTCCATCAACTCCCGGCTTTCCAATACCCGCCGGGCGATGCGCGTGCCGGCGGCGTCTACTAGCGTCTTGGCTTCCCCTGTCTGCTGCGTCCAAGGGGGGTTCCCGACGACGACATCGAATGCTCCATCGAAGCGAGTGCGGTCCACTGCTTCCCCCAAACTGCCAGGCACGAAGCCGCTCTGCTGCCTCTCGGCCTCCGTGCGCTGGTCGAACAAGACCAAATCTTGAAGGGCCTTCCCAGCGTGATGCTCCGACGGTGGACGAGTGATTTCGTTAAGTTCAATGACCGTGATGTAAAGTCCGAGCGCGGCAAGGCGAAGCGCGGATTCGCTGACGTCGAAACCGCAGATCTGCCGGTGCAGGATGCCCTGAATGACCGGCTTGCCAGGTCGCCGGGCTTTGTCG
>JANPGB010000341.1:0-6879 GCA_031423695.1 Verrucomicrobiota bacterium | reverse complement strand
AGCGAGCCACCCGCGAGTTGATAAAGCTCCCGGCCTGCGAGCAAAAACGCGCCCGTGCCATAAACCTCTGTGTCGGTGGGTAGAAATTTTTTGGGATCGGCGCCGATCGGCTGGACGTGTTCCAGCTTGCCGTCGGGCGTGACGCATTCGACGAGCGCCGACCACGCCTTGCGCACGACCGGCTCATAAGTGGTGCGGGCGAGCAACCCGTTATTGATGCCCCAGGCCAGCGCGAAGGTGTAAAAACCCGAACCGCTGGTTTCCTTCAACGGATAGGAGTCCGGGTCAAGCAGGCTGGAGCGCCACAAGCCGTCCGCTTGCTGCAACGAGGCGATCTTCGCCGCCATCTCCTTGAATTGCCCCTCGTAATATTTCCGGTGCGGATGCTCTGGCGGCAGATATTTCAGCACGCGCGCCAGCCCGCCCATCACCCAGCCATTGCCGCGGCTCCAGAAGATTTTCGCACCGTTCGCCTCACGTTTCTGAAAGTACGTGCTGTCGCGAAAGAACAAATGCTCGTTCGTGTCGTAGAGAAAATCGGAGGTCGCCCGCCATTCGCTGTCCATAAAATCGAGATAGCGCTGGTCGCCCGTGGCTTTATACTGCCGGATCCAGGCGGGCGGCCCCATGAACAAGGCGTCGCACCAGGACCAGCGATCGCCCGCGTGGGGAGTTTTGAAATCGAGCACGTTGGTCGCCGGATGCGCTAGAATGAAATCAAACCGCTCCTTCACCGGGCCGAGCATCGCTGCGTCGCGATCCTGCAAAAATAATTCCAGATAGGTCTGACCGACGCAATGGTCATCCGCATGATACCTGCGAGGAGCAAGCTGCCAGTCAAATTTTTTACCCATCAGCACCATCGCGTCGTGATACTTCGGCGTGCCGGCGATTTCATTGAGCGCCATGACGCCCGTGTAGAGCGCGCCGTAAGTCCAGGTGTTTTCCTTGTAATGCGCGGCCGTCGGCGAGGGATGCGCCAGCTGCCAGTCCGCCACCAGCTTCATCGTGTTCAAAACTGCGGTTGGAGAAATCTCGGCGGAAGGCTTCGCGCGGTTCGTCGGTTGCGCCCACAAAGCCGTGGTGAAAACCCCCAGAATCAAAAGTGCAATTTTTTTCATAGCTCGACTCAGCAAATCATTGACCGCAATGCCGGAGCATTTTGACGAAACATTTTTTCCAGTCAACCTGCCGTTTGTTTCAGCCCGGAATCAAACCAGGAAAATCGTGAGCTTCTTCGGCCCGTGCGCGCCCAGCACCAGGATGCGCTCAATATCCCCCGTCCGGCTCGGGCCGGTGATGAACGACATCATGCTCGGATAATTCGCGCCGTATTTCTGCTTCAAGAATTGGAACGCCGCCGGCAGGTCGCGCAGCAACTGCTCAAGGCGGGCAATAACCACGTGATGCGGCGGCAGCACGGACAACGCCCGTCCGCCGGCGCTGCGGTTGGTCACCAGCACGCTGCCGGTCTGCGCGATGAGCGCGTCGCATTCGCTGATGCCGACATCGCAACCTTCGAGTTCGGTCACGTTGTAGGGTTGGTCGGTTTTACAAACGGGCAATGCGAGAGTTCGACAGGCGGCATCGGTCAGGTCGCCCGCGTGGGAGGCGATACGCTTCCAACCTTCCCGGTCACGCAGTTCGGTCAGAAGCCTCGCCAGTTCATCCGGGCTGTTCGCCAGATGGAAATCCGCCTTCAGGTTCGTGGCGTTTTCCCGGAAGCACGTGAGCTGATCTTCGAAGGAATCCTTGACCGACGGCAGCCACTGCCGGGCCTGCGACGAGGGCGAAAGCTTGTGCGCGGTGGCCCTGGCATGGCCATGATGACCCGGCACCGGCGCGATCACGCTCAGCGCTTCGCGGATGCGGCCAAAGATTTTTTCACGTTCGGTCATAGGTTGAAAAATTCCAAATCCCAAGCCCCAAGTTCCAATGAAGCTCCAGGGCTCAAGCTGCCAGCACCGCGAGTTTGGAATCTGCAATGTGGAACTTGGAGTTTCATTTCCGATACATGCTGGCGAAGATGAGATGAAGTTCCCGGGCTTCGCGATATAACCGACGTGCCTCTTCCGCCAGTTGCGGTTCCGCCGCCACGATCATGCGAAGAAAGAACCGCGTCTCCTTTGCCTCTTTTACGCAGCTGCTGACGGTGTATTTGAAATCCTTCGGTGAAACCGTTTCACTCGCTTCCGCATAGTTTGCTCCCAGACTGGTGCCCGCGCCTACGACCTGGTCAATCAACCGGCTATTGCCCGGCCCCTTTGGAATTTTCTTGGCGAACCGCACAACCTCCTCGCCAAACACCGCCGTCCGCTCTTCCAAGTCGTAAGGTTTTTCAGGCGACGGTGAGGCCACCCCCTCACGCAATTCCACCACGCCAAACATTTCCGCTTCAATGGCCAACGGTTCAGATTTCCCCCGCCGCCGCACCCTATAACTGACGCCCTTCGGTTTGGAACTTGGAACTTGGAACTTGGTATTTCTCATCACCTGTTTCTCCAAAATTCCTTGAACGACTGCGGCGCGATCTTCGGCGTCTCGCGGGTTTTCGTCCATGCGTAAGCTGGATCCAATCGCGTGCCTTTGACCAGCGGATGCAACCGCTGTCCGATGCGACCAAGCGGCGCGATGAGTTTATAAAGCGATGGACGGTTGAAGATAAAACCGAAGGCCTTGAAACCCGCCCTCCACGCGAACGACGGCTTTTCCTGCGCAGCGTTGCGGCGGTTTTGCAACAGGTGATGCGCAAGGTCAATTTTTACCGGGCACGTTTCCGTGCAGGCGCCGCAGAGCGAACTCGAGTTTGACAGATGCTTCCAGTCCTGCAACCCGCGCAGATGCGGCGTGATGACCGAGCCAATCGGGCCACTGTAAGTCGTGCCATAGGTGTGGCCTCCGACGTTACGGAAAATCGGGCAGACGTTCAGGCACGCACCGCAGCGGATGCAGTGCAGCGCGTCGCGTTGCTCGGGATCGGCGAGCAGTTCCGTGCGACGGTTGTCGAGCAGCACGACGTGATATTCCTCCGGGCCGTCGGATTCGCCGGGCTGACGCGGGCCGCCGTACATCGTGTTGTAGCACGTCAAAGCCTGACCGGTGCCGGAAGTCGCGAGCAGCGGAAGAAACAACGCGAGGTCTTCCAGCTTCGGCAAAATTTTCTCGATGCCCAGCAGCGTGATCATCGTCTTGGGTAGCGCGGCGGTGAGACGCGCGTTGCCTTCGTTTTCGGTGATCGAAATCATGCCGGTTTCGGCGATGGCAAAGTTCGCACCGGTGAAACCGATGTCGGCGGTGATGTATTTCTGCCGCATCACGCGGCGGGCGACCATCGTGAGTTCTTCGGGGCTGTCGGAGGAAACCTCCTTCAATTCGCGCTCGAACAGTTCGCGGATTTCGCCACGCGTCAGGTGCATCGAGGGAAACACGATGTGATACGGCGGCTCGTGCAACAGTTGCATGATAAACTCGCCGAGATCGGATTCCACCACGGTCAATCCTTCCTTCTCCAACGCGTCGTTGAGATGAATCTCCTCCGAGGTCATAGCCTTGGACTTGATGATCGAGCGCGCCTTTTTTTCACGGACAATGCCGGTGATGATTTCACGCGCCTGCTCGCCGGTGCTGGCCCAGTGGACTTTCGTCCCCCGCGCTTCGAGCTTGGTGGCGAACTCGGCGAGATACTTATCAAGGTGGTTAAGCGCCTCCCATTTTGTCTCGGCGGCGGCTTGGCGCGCGGCCTGGTAATCCTGAAATGCGCCGCGCGTCTTGTCGCGGACGATTTCGTATTTGCCCAGCGCCGTCTGGATGATGGCGCGATGACGCAAGTCGTGCGTGAGGAGTTCGGCCTGCTGGTTAAATTTTTGGACGGGGCTGCTCATCTAAAACAAATGTTAACCACGGATGGACACGGATGGACACGGATATTCATGAACCAAGTCTCTCTTTCATGAAATCCTCAAGCTCATTGATTGCTGCGATCACATGAGTCAATTCCTCCCCGGTCAGTTCGCTCCTGCACAGCCCCTTCACGTCACGAAGCCGATCAAGCAGATCACCAAACTGATCAGTATGTGCTAGCGCACCCGGATAAGCAGGCAAGAGCCACCTAAGCGGACGGAGCGCCCGGCGCTCACACCACTGGTCAATAAGCCAATCAAGTTTTTGATTGAGCGTCATTTCTTCGTTTTTAATCCGTGTGCATCCGTGGTTAAGAATCATCTGCTCGTGAGAACTTCCGCGAGGTGAATCGTCTTCAACTTCTTTCCCTGCTTGTCGAGCAAACCCTGCACATGCATCAGGCAACTGGAGTCGTTCGACACGATATATTCCGCACCCGTCTCGGCTGCGGACCCGCATTTCACATCGCCCATCGCGGTGGAGATCATCGGAAACTTCGCCGCGAATGTGCCGCCGAAACCGCAGCAGACTTCGTCCTTCATCTCGACGAGTTCGAGGTCGCGCACCTTGGCGAGCAGCGCGCGCGGGCCTTTCTTGATGCCGAGTTCGCGCAGGCCGTGGCAGCCGTCGTGGAACGTGACCTTGTGCGGAAACTTCGCGCCCAGATCGGTCACCCCCAGTTTCGTCACGAGAAAATCGGAGAACTCCCAGCACTTCGCGGAAAGATTCTTCGCGGCGGCTTCGTGTTCCGTGCCGGCGAAGAGTTGCGGATAGAAAACCTTGATCATCGCGCCGCAGGAACCGGAGGCAATGACGACCGCCTCGGCGTTTTTCAATCGTTGCAACACCGGCAGCGCAACGACGCGCGTCTCGGCCCAGTAACCGGAGTTGAACGCGGGCTGGCCGCAGCAAGCGAGTTCTTCGGGATAATCAATCGCATGCCCGAGGCCTTCGAGAAGCTGCACGATGCTGATGCCGACGCGCGGAAACATCAGATCCACGAAGCACGGAATGAATAAAGTGACGGTCATGGCCATTTCAATTGCGTCCGCGAACCGGACCGGGCGGGATGATAAAATCAGCGGCGGGCAAACCAAGCTTAAAACGTGGAGCGTCTCGCGTGGCCGCCAAACCGCGCTCCTTGAAACTGCGGATGCTGCCGCAGCTTTTCCCACGACTCCGGCGTCAGAGGAGCGATGCGATGGACGGCTTCGGACAAGGGCTCGGCGCTATGGGAGCGCCGGGCGCGGTCCAGCCAGCGGAGGTTCAGCGGTTCGCCCAGCAGTTCCAGCGAGTTGGCGGCGATGGTGGTTTCATCCTTCTTGCCCGTGGCGTGGCCGACCCCGACAAAAAATCCCGCCAGCAGCAGCGTGACCCGCAGGATCGTGCTGCGGGAATACGTGGGCAGCGCGCAGGGGCGTTGCGGGTCAAGCATCTGAAACAACTGGGTGAAGAGCGGCAGCGTCCACATTGCGGGATTCTTGGCGGGCGAGTAGGCGTCGAAAAGAATCGCGTGCGGTGGCGGGATTTTCTCCCTCTCCTCTCCCAAAGGAGGAGAGGGCTGGGGAGAGGAGGCCGATTGATCTAAACTTCCCCTCACCCCGGCCCTCTCCCCACTCGTTCCTCGTGGAGAGAGGGAGGAGCGAGCAGCCGCAAGGCGGGCAAGCCACGCCGGGAAATCGCCGAGATACAATTGCCAGTCCACCGATTGCGGCCCGTCACGAAAAGTGACGTGGTGCCCGCGGAGGAGTTCGTCAATGTGTTGTTCGTAGCCGCCGAAATAGCCGAGGGCGTCAGCGTGTTGCCGGGCGAATGCCAGGGGTTCAATCTTGTGATCGAAGCTGACCAGCCGGATGGCGCAGGGCAGATCCCGGGTCGCGCGCAGAACGGTCAGGGAGTTGGCCGCCGCACCCAGACCGACATCCCAGACGACGAATTCGCCGGAAGTGTTTTGGATCCGCTCACGCAGCTGGAGTTGATTGACGTAAAGCGCCTCGGCCTCGGCGACCGGCCCGACGACGGGATGAAAGGTTTCCTCATCCACGAGTGACCGCACGGAACAAATGCCGTTGTTGAGATGGACGAGCTGGTAGCCGGAGTCAGTGTGCACAATTCAATGTTGAGGTAAACGCAGCGAACGCAAAGCAAAACCGGCAACCCGCCCAGACGGATTGCCGGCCAACCCAAACCACCAAACTAAAATCAGAGCTGCGCCATCGCCTTGTCCAGCGCGGCGTAGAGCTGGTTCATCGTGGCTTCCGTTTCGTCGCCCATGTTCGAGAGACGGAAGGTGGTGCCCTTGATCTTCCCGTAGCCACCGTCAATCAGGAAGCCCTGATCCTTCACGAGCTTCTGCAGCTTCGCCACGTCCACGGTGCGGCCGCCGGGCCGTGCACCGTTGCTCACGCATGTGAGGGTCACGGATTCAAAACCTTTTTCGGGATACAGATTGAAGCCGTGCTTTGCGGCCCAGTCGCGGGTCAGCTGGTTGGTTTTCTGGTGCCGCGCATAACGAGCTTCCAGACCTTCGGCGAAAAAGTCATCCAGCTTGGAGGAGAGCGCGAAGACGTGGCTGATGCTGGGCGTGCTGGGTGTCATGCTCTGCTCGGCGTTCTTCTGGAACTCCACGAAGTCAAAGTAGTAGCCGCGGTCTTTCATCGTGGCGGCCTTGGCAAGCGCGGCAAGTGAAGCGGCGAATACGGCCAGTCCGGGCGGCATGGCGAACGCCTTCTGCGTGCCGGCGAGCAGGATATCAATGCCGAGTTCGTCGAACTTAATCGGCAGCGCGGTCAGCGAACTGACGGCGTCCACGATGAACATCACGTCGGGATATTTTTGCTTGAGCGCGGCGATTTCCGCCAGCGGGCTCATCGTGCCGGTGGAGGTTTCGTTGTGAATGAGCGTGAGCGCGTCGTATTCGCCGGTGGCGAGTTTCTTGTCAATCGCCTCGGCGCGGATGGGCGAGCCCCATTCGACCTG
>JANPGB010000340.1:0-1798 GCA_031423695.1 Verrucomicrobiota bacterium | reverse complement strand
GATAGATGAACACGATGATTGACTACAAGAAATATTTGGGCCCGCAAACCAACCCATCGGCATGGAGATTTGCCCCTGACCTGAAAAATTTGTGAAAACCGAAGGCTGGCTGCTCAAAAACGTCAGCGTTGGAGCACTGATAAATTTTACGCTTGGTGACGGAGTCAAAAGAATTGATTGATGGCCGGAGAGCGCACTCGCAACTGAAAATGACCAACCATAAATATAGCTAAATTGTGGGCCTGTTAATTTATACCAGTTTGTGAATATAACTGTAGCCGTCGAATAGAATGTCGAACTGGTATTCGTCATATAAATTTGCGGGCATGACACGGTCCCGGAATATTCAATTTCCACCCTTCTCAAAGACCCCAGACTTGGATCAAACTTTGGAAAGGAAAAAGTTGGGTCGGCGGGATTTGCCCATGTTTGGACATCAGGAAAGTAGGATTTTTGGGGCGGCGCGTTTGTTGATAAGCCCAAAACCGGTTTTGGGAAAAACAAAATGCAGGCAAAAAATGCCCCTAGAATGACACTCGTTAACCTCGCAATAGTTTTCATGGTTTTGCTCTTTCTTATCCATCGCATCAATTTGGTTCTTTGCAATTAAATTGCCAAATACTAAGAGTGAAAACTTAATGTTGCCGACAAGAATAAAAAGACATCTGAATTATTTGGTCTTCGCCCCTGCCTACGGCTCCATGACCTTCAAATCCACGAACGTCGGTCCCAATTCGATGATCAAGGCTTGAAGTTGTTTGGCTCGCTCGAATAACACCTTGTCCTTGAGCCATTTTATATTGTTGTAGCGCATGTCCAGTCGTGGACGGTCGTTGCCGCCAAAAGCACCAATTACGACAAAGGTATTCAGTCCATCCAAAGTGGGCGACAGCGCGCCTAATTCCTGAAGCTTGCCATAGGAAATCGGTTTTTGGTCAAACGACCGCTGCTGATCCAAACGCGCGCCCGCTGCATACGGAGTGTAGTAGCCGGGGGTAAGAAACGCGGCGAGTTGGAAACGCACGTCCGACCTCGATGCTTTTGCCCGAAGTTTCATCTGCTTGGACATATCTCTAACCGAATCCGTCTGCGTCCGAATTGCAGTCTGAATTGATTGGGCCTGGGCAATTATGTTTTCCGCCTGAGCCTCACCCTCAATTCCGGCGGCTTGAACTTTCGCTGTGCCGGTTTTATCCAAGATAATTTTATTTCGCGCTTCGGCGTCGGCGGCGCTCATTTGACTCATGGCCTGTTCTAACGTGGTTCGCTTGGTGATTGGTTTTAGCGAGACCTTCACTTTGCCTTCGCGTTGAAGTGCGGCAAGCAGGGCGGCGTATTGAGTGGCCTTGGCATTTTGTGACGCCGCCCAAGTCAGAGAGTCTTGCATCGAGGACGTGACGGCGGCGTCTGGAGAGTAGGCGGTTCCCGATGAGGCCAACAATTGCTGCTCGACCCGGCGTGCGCCCTCAAGCCGCGTAATCACCTCCGATACCGGTGCCACGTCGGTGGCGACATCTTCATAAAGTTTCTTGGCCTGCGCCACGAGATCGGGATACGGGGAGATTTCCCGGCCCGCATCACTGATTTTCAATTCCGTCAGGTCGTCGTTTAACTGAACAACCACGGTGAGCAACCGGCCGATTGAATTCGTGGCGTTTCGCACCGTTTGCAGCAGACCCCCCTGCCTGTTCTGCGCAAGCGTCAGGCTGGCTTGGAGCGACGCATTGGTTTAGGCCAGGTTAACTTGCAACTGCTTGGCTTCAAGTTCCTCAATTTTGCGCTGCGCCCTGGCTTTCTC
>JANPGB010000339.1:0-13315 GCA_031423695.1 Verrucomicrobiota bacterium | reverse complement strand
TCAGCGTGGCAACAATTCCACGCTGCCCTGCCGCAGCACGTTGAATGTGCCGGTGTGCTGCCAGGCCGCCACATCCAAGCGCAGCGGCTCGCCATTCTTCTTCGCATAAACCAATTTGGCCAGCGCGGTCATGTCCGCCGGCGGCGGCTGGTCGTCCACCTGTTTCACCAGCATGCCGCTCAACAATCCCGCCGTGCCCGCCGGACTGTTCGTCTCCACGGCGCTGATGATTAAACCGTCGGCCTTCCATTCCAAATCCAGGCCCAGCTTGCGACGAATCATGTCCGAGTTGAAAACACTTTTCTCCGGAACCAGGCGCACGGTTGATTCCCGGCGCTCCAGCCCGCGCTGAAGGGTCAACCGCTCCTCCATCCCGGCATTGGCCGCCAGCGCATCCGCAAAATCCAGAAAACTTTTCGGAGCCTTCCCGTTGAGCAGCAGGATCGCATCGCCCGGCTTCAAACCCGCGCGATCCGCCGGACTTTCCGGCTGCACGGTCGTCACCACCAGCGGCGAACTGCCGGCCTTGACCCGCGCGCCAAACCAGAACGTCTTGACGCTTTCCACCGTGATTTCCGAAAGCCCCGCCAGCACATGCTTGATGGGAATGGCAAAACCAATTCCCTGGGCCGGCTGCCCCTCCACTTCGTTCACGACCGCCACGTTGAGGCCGATGAGTTCGCCGCGCAGATTCACCAACGGCCCGCCGCTGTTGCCCAGATTGATCGGCGCATCCGTTTGCAGCCAGTTCCACACATCGAGTTTCGCGTTTTCCTTGGGCCGGCTCCGGCTTTTGGAACTCAGAATGCCGCGGGTCACGGAGCCGCCAAGTCCAAACGGATTGCCCAGCGCCAGCACCGTTTCGCCCAGCAGCAGATCATCCTCGCGCGCGAGCTTGATGGCCTGAAATTTCTCGCCGGGCCGCGCCGTCAATTTCAGCAGCGCCACGTCGCTTTTCGGGTCACTAGCCACGACCGTGGCCTCGTAGACTTCGAGGCTGTTCGCGAACTTCACGCCGATCTTGTCCGCGCGCCGCACGACGTGATCGTTCGTCAGCAAATAACCCGCCTCGTCAATCACCACGCCGGAGCCCAGGCTGTAAGGATTCTCCGCCGACTGCCGGCGGAAGAACGGGAGATAAAACTCCTCAAACGGATCGCGCACCGGCACGATGTTTTTCGTGGCGATGTTCACGACGCAGGGCATCACCTGCTCCACGGCGGCCACGGTCGCGTCCCGGCGGATGTCGGAGCCCCCCTCACCGCCCGGCAATTGAAGCTGGGTCGCGCCCTGTGCGAGGCTGGCCAACACCGTGGCCAGCACCGCTCCGCAGGCCGGGCCCACCGTTAAAATCAGTTTCAGTCTCATATTCATAATCATTGCCGACGCGTGCTTTCTATTGCGCCGAACCCCGGCTTGACATTGGCGCCAGAACCGCGCAAAAAACAATGCAAGGTGTTCGACGATCCGTCCAGTTTTTATGCCCGGTGGCGTTTGCGCAGCGGCTGCGCGTTGCGCGAAGGCGATACCCCGCCGCCGGAAAAACTGCTGCACGCCGTCTGGCAGCACCAGCGCCTGCTCCGTCACGAACTTCGCTCCTTGGACGGCCAGTCCGTGCGCATTCTTCACCCCGGCTTTGCCAGCCGCACCGGCGGCCCGGACTTCCGCGCGGCGGTCGTGCAGTTTTGTGACGCCGCGCCCGTTTCAGGTGACGTCGAAATAGACTTGCACGCCAGCGGCTGGCGCGCCCACGGCCATGACAAGAATCCCGCGTTCGCAAACGTCATATTGCATGTGCTCTGGGACGGAACGAATTCCGCGTTTCAAGCCCCGGTCGCGGGCGGTTGCGTTCCCGCCACCTTAACCTTGCGCCAGTTCCTGGATTCACCCCTCGCCGAACTGGACGTCTGGCTGAATACCGGTGCCGCTGGCGAGTGGCCGGAAAATCTGCGCGGCCAGTGCTGCGCTCCCCTGCGCGAACTCGCGGCGGCGAAATTGTCCGAGTTGCTCCGGCAGGCGGCGCAGCTCCGTTTTCGAGCCAAGGCCGCGCAGTTTGCCGCCCGCGCGCGACAGGCTGGCTGGGAGCAGTCTTTGTGGGAGGGAATCTTCCGCGCGCTCGGCTACCAGCACAACTCCTGGCCGATGTTGTGCCTCGCGGAGCAGCGCCCCCGCTGGCTCGCGCCGCAACTCTCGCCGCTCGAGTTGCAGGCCCGCCTGCTGGGTCTGGGCAACCTGCTGCCCACCGAACTCAGTCGCGCGGCATCCGGGGCCGACCATTATCTGCGCCGCATCTGGGATCACTGGTGGCGCGAACGCGACGAATTCGCCGATGCTGTCCTGCCTCGCTCACTCTGGCAATTTCACGGTCAGCGTCCGGCGAATCACCCCCAGCGCCGGCTCGCAATGGCGGCCCACTGGCTCGCCGCTGGCACTCTGGTCTCCAACCTCGAACGGTGGTGCGCCGAAGAGCTGGCGGATGAAAAGCTGGCCGGCGCGCTGCTGGACGTGTTGCAGATCGGGCCGGATGAATTCTGGTCATGGCACTGGACCCTGCGTTCTGCGCGCCTTAAAAAACCGCAACCGCTGCTCGGCACGGCGCGCGTCACCGACATGGCCGTGAACGTGATCCTGCCGTGGCTGTGGGTCCGCGCGGCGGAAGGCGGAAACACAGTACTTCAGCAGACCCTGGAGCAGCGTTTCTACGCCTGGCCGGCGTCGGAAGACAACTCAGTGTTGCGACTTGCACGCCAGCGGCTGCTGGGCGAAACGTCCCGCCGCGGCTTCCAATCCGCGGCACAGCAGCAGGGCTTGCTGGAGATTGTGCGCGACTTCTGCGACCATGCCAATTCCCTCTGCGACCTTTGCCGGTTTCCCGAGCTCGTCCGCGGCTTCCGCGGGTGAGCGGTGGCTTTTGATGCGTCTCCGCGCGGGCGCCAAAGTCGTTGCCCCGCCCGGCGCGGCGCCGGGCTGGCGCCCGCGAGCCGACCTCGCTCCGGTCGGAAGTTTTTGGTGCAATGGCATTTTAAGCAAAGCATTTGGCGCTTTTAAGATGACTCTGTTGCTGCCGATGGCTTACTCTCTTCCGACAGCCGAACAACGGAAAATGCCAATCATCCAAACATCTGTGCCCCGCGTCCTCGCCGTCCTCGCTGGCGTGGTGCTGCTGGGCGCCCCCGCGAGGGTGTCCGCGGACACCGAAACGATCCGCGTGGCGGGTGCCGGCTTCGCCCTCGGCGCCAGCCCCGCCATTCACGCGGACACCAATCAGATCAAGCTGGCCCTCCAGGTGCCGCCCACCGCGCTCCCCTTCGCCCAATCCGCGGTGAAGCAGAACCCCGCGCCGGCGCTGCTCGGGCCGGATTCGAAAACCCCCTACTTCACCGTCCGCTTCGCACTGCCCGTGCCGCCGGACAACGACACCAACCTGACCGGCGCATTGACCGGCCTTGACCCCGCCGTGCTCGCCCACAACCACTCGCCGGGGTTTGAAATTCTGCCGAACGGCGACGCCCTCGCGGTTTATTTCAGCGCAAAAAGTTCCAGCGGCGCAAACGAGAGCGGCCCCGAGACCTGTTTCGTGCAGGCGCGACTACGCTACGGCGCCGACCAGTGGGATCCGCCGGAATTGTTTTTTGATTTCAAAGGACTCAATGACCAATCGGGCCTGCTGTGGAACGACGGCGGCACCCTCCGTTTTTTTGGCGGCGGCCGCGGGGCTTCGCCATGGCTGCCCTTCAAGCTAGCCACCTCCACGAACCATGGCGCGACGTGGACGCTCTCGCTGCCACAGTTGGACAGACCCGCCACCGACTTCACGCCGCAGCCCATCGCAAACGCCTTTCGCGATCCGATCCACGGCGCGATCTTCTTCGCGATGGACGCGGAGAAGGATGAAAGTTTTCTCTGGCGCAGCACGGATGGCGGCGTCCACTGGCACGACATGGGCGGGCGCACCAGCGGACGGCATTCGACAATGGTGCCGCTGGACGACAATGGAAATCTGCTTTCCATCGGCGGCAAGAACAGCGCCGTCAACGGCTGGTCACCGGTCAATCTTTCCACCAACTGGGGCGCGAGTTGGAGCACCAGCACGCCGTCCGCCTTTCCGCCGCTCGGTGGAAATCAGCGGCCCTGCCTGATCCGGCTGGCCAACGGACACCTCTGTTTCGTAACCGATTCGTATCACCGTAAGAGCGGCAAATCTCCTGACGACTGGAAATCCGGCAAAGGCGCTTTCGTGTCCATCTCCACGAACAACGGCGCGACGTGGCGGATCAAACAATTGCCGGTGGCGCTGCCGCATGAAGCCGACCGCAATTACGGAACCCTGGGCTACGCCACGGTCCGCCAGGCGCCCAACGGCGTGATCCACATTCTCGCGACCATGACGCAGCCATGCCTGCACTACGAGTTGAACGAGGCCTGGGTGTTCTCGGAGGCGGGCGATCTGGCGCCGGAAACCAGCGGTGGCGAGATCCGTAAATTCAGCGAAAACTTTCCCGGCGGCAGATTGCGAATCATGTGGAATGCGCGGATTTGTCCCAACGGCCGCTACCTGCTGGAAGGAACCCAGACCACCTTCTACGAAAACGGCCACCGTCAGCACGAGGTGAATTATGCCGGCGGCTGTAAAACCGGCCCGGAGATTTTCTGGTTGCCCGACGGCACCCAGCTGTGGAGTTGGAACCACGACTTGAAAACCCACACAAGCGTCTGGACGCAGTATTGGCCGAACGGCGCAAGACGCCTGCAGTCCACCTGGAATACCCGCCCGGAGGCGCGCGACTTGAAGCGCGGCTTTGCGGGCCTCGTGGCCGACGGGCCGGCGTACGCTTGTGACCGGGATGGCAGTCTTGCCCGCAAATTTAATTTCACGAACGGCGTTCTGGCGGGCGAAGTCCAGTTGAGGAAAAGTGACACGCAATGAATTCGCTGCGTCTCCTTGATCTGGCCGTCATCGCGCTGTACTTCGTGGGCGTGGCGCTCATCGGTCTGAAGTTCGCGCGGCGGCAGACCACGACCGAAGCCTACTTCGTCGCGCGCCGTTCCATTCCCCACTGGGCGATGGGGCTTTCCATTTTCGCAACCATCATCAGCAGCATCACCTTCATCGCGTATCCCGGCGCGGCCTACAAGGAGAATTGGAATCAGCTCGTCCCCGGCTTCATGGCGGTGGGCGTGCTGCTCGTGGTCGGCACCACCCTCATCGCCTTTTTCCGCCACGCCGTGGGCATGAGCGCGTATGAGTATTTTGAAAAGCGTTTCGGCTACGGCGCGCGGGCGTACAGCGCGCTGGCGTTCACGGCCGGACATTTTTCCAAGATGGGCTTCGTGCTGTTCACCATCACCACCGCGATCTGCGGCATGACCGGCTGGGACAAATACCACGTCATCGTCGGCGTTGGCTTCATTACGGTTTTCTTCACGCTCATTGGCGGGCTGGAGGCGGTCATCTGGACGGAAGTGCTGCAAGGCATCGTGAAGCTCGCCGGCCTGGTGGTCGTCATTGGCGTGTTGTTTTACATCATGCCCGGCGGCGCGGGTGCGGCGTTTCAGCTGGCCGCAGGGAAAAACAAATTCAGCCTCGGCAGCTTTGATTTCAACCTCGCGCAGAACGGAAATTTCTGGGTCATGCTGCTCTACGGCACGTTCTGGTACCTGCAAAAATACGCCGCCGACCAGACGCTCGTGCAGCGCTATCTCGTGGCGAAGACCGACCGCGATGCGCTGAAAGGCACGGCCCTCGGCGCGGCCTTGTGCGTGCCGGCGTGGACGGCCTTCATGCTCGTCGGGACTTTGCTCTGGGCCTACTACCAGCTCTCCGGCGAAGTGCTTCCGCCGCATCTGCTGGATGACAAGGGCAAGGTCATCACCGACCGCGTCTTCCCGTTTTTCCTCTCGACAAAAATCCCCGCCGGCCTCGCGGGCATCTTCATGGCCGCGCTGATGTCCGCCGCGATGTCCACGATGTCCTCCGACTTGAACTGCCTTTCCGCGGTGGGCGTGGAAGATTACTACCGCAAGCTGCGTCCGGCCTCGACCGACAAACAGCGCCTGCTCCTCGGCAAATTCATCGTCGCTATCTGCGGCGCGATCGCGGTCGGCATCGGCGCGCTCATCGCGTGGCGCGGCGAAAGCGCGCTGACGCTTTACTACGCCGCCACGGCGATCTTGTCCGCCGGCCTGGCGGGCATGTTTCTGCTGGCGTTCCTGAGCCGGCGCGCCAACAAGCAGGGACTCTGGACCGGCATCTTCGTGGCGTTCCTGTTCACCGCGTGGGCCGTGCTGACGAGTCCAGTCACGAAGGGTTCCAGTATCCTCGTCGATCTGCCCGGCCACAACTACACCTGGCCGAGCGTCATGATCGGCGTCATCGCCCACGTCATCGTGCTCGTGGTCGGCTGGAGCGCGAGCTACTGCTTCCCCAAACCGGAACCCATCACCCGCAGCATGACCCTCTGGGGCTGGCTGGAGAAACGCAAAACCCTCGAGGCCGCAACGGCAAATTCGCCGGCCTCAACGGAGACGCATTCATGAACCCGATCACGCTGCTCCAACCGCCGCGGGTCGTCTTCGGCAACGGCTGCGCCGCACAGTCGGTTGACTTCCTCTCGCAGCGCGGAGTGCGGAGCGTCCTGCTGGTCACCAGCAAATCGGTTCGCCCGCAACTCTCATCGCTAGTTTACGCGTTAAACAAGTCTGGCATCGAAGTGCCCGAAAACAAATTTGTCCCGCCCGAACCGACACTGGCATTTTTTGAAGACGTGCTGGGAATTGCGCGCCTGACCAATGTAGACGCCGTCCTCGCCGTCGGCGGCGGCAGCGTGATTGATGTGGCCAAGCTCCTCGCCGCGCTCCTGCGCGGAAAACAGCACGTCGCCGAAATTTTCGGCCTCAACCTTTTGTCCGGGCGCGCCCTGCCACTGGTCTGCCTGCCGACAACGGCGGGAACGGGCGCGGAAGTTTCGCCCAACGCGATCTTGTTGGACGAAACCAGCGAGTTGAAAAAGGGCGTGGTCAGCCCGCACCTCGTGCCCGACGCGGCCTTCATCGATCCGCTGCTCACGGTTTCGGTCCCGCCGGACGTGACCGCGGCGACGGGCCTCGACGCGCTCACGCACTGCATCGAAGCCTACGCGAACAAATTCGCGCACCCCATCGTGGACAACTACGCGCTGCAAGGCATCCAGCTGATTTCGCAAAACCTGCTCACGGCCGTGCGCGACGGCAAGAATCTCGACGCCCGCGCCGCGCTCGCGCTCGGCAGCCTTTACGGTGGGTTGTGCCTCGGCCCGGTCAACACGGCGGCCATTCACGCGCTGTCGTATCCGCTCGGCGGAAAATTCCACATCGCGCACGGCGTCTCCAACGCCCTGCTCGCGCCGGCGGTGCTGCAATTCAACCTGCCGGCGGCCCCCGGCCGCTACGCAGACATCGCCCAGGCGCTCGGCGTCGAACGCGCCGGTTCCGAGCTCCAGACGGCGGCACGCGGCATCGAGCGGCTCGGCGAATTGTCGAAGGCCTGTGGCGTTCCACAGCGGCTGTCGGAACTAAACATCCCGCGCGAAGCAATTCCTGGGATGGCCAAGGCGGCGATGCAAGTCACGCGGCTGTTAAAAAACAACCCCCGCCCGGTCACCGAACCGGATGCGGTCCGGATTTACGAGGCAACTTTTTGAAATGAACCACAGCAACAAACTTCACGGGGCGGTCGTGCCGATGATCACCCCCTTCACGGCGGGCGGCGAACTGGACGAGCCGGCGGCGGACGCGCTGCTGGACTCGCTGGTGGCCGGCGGCGTGGCGGGAATTTTCGTGCTGGGCACCACGGGCGAAGCGGTGAACGTCCCGCCGCAGTTTCGCCGGCGGCTGGTGGAACGCGCCGTGCGGCGGGTGGCCGGGCGCTGCCTGATTTACGCAGGACTTGGCGATTTGCGGCCGGGCGAGTTCCCGCTGGCCAACGAATATCTGCACGCCGGAGCCGATGCCGTGGTGGTGCGTCCGCCGGCGGCCTTGCCTGTGCCCGCGCCGGCACTGGCGGACTGGTTCCGGCGCCTGCTGGATCAGGTTGAAGGCCCCCTGCTGCTTTACAACATCCCGATGACCACGGATGTCTCCATCCCGCTCGACGCTATCGAACAACTGCTCGGCCATCCCCGGCTCGCGGGCTTCAAGGATTCCGAAAACAATCCGCAACGCGTGGCGGAACTGCTCCGACGCTTCGGCGGCCGGCCTGATTTCTCCATCTTCATCGGGGTCGGCGCGCTGATGGAACAGGGCCTCAAGCTGGGCGCGGACGGCATTGTCCCCAGCGTGGGGAATCTGATTCCGGGAGCCTGCCGGGATTTGTGCACTGCGGCGCACCACGGGGACTGGCCGGCGGCGGCCGGCCATTTCGCCCGCATGAACGCGGTGGCGGCGCTCTATCAGAAGGGCCGCACGCTCGACCAGTCGCTCGCCGCGCTCAAGGCCGCCGCGCATTGTCTGGGACTTTGCGGGCCGCAGGTGCTGCCGCCGCTGGTGCCGCTGTCGGCGATGGAGATCCAGTCACTGCGCCGGGAAATGTCCCGCCTCCATCTGCTGAACGGAAAAGCATGAACGCGAAACCTGTGCTTGGCGTCACGATGGGGGATCCGGCGGGCATCGGCCCGGAAATCTGTCTCCGCGCGCTGCGGGAACCGGCCGTGCTGGCGGAATGCGTGCCGGTGCTGTTCGGCGACGCGGGGGTTGTAACGCGCGTGGCGCAGGCGGGAATACCGGAGTTGAACTGCCGCGTGATTTCACTGGCGGAACTGGCGACCACCAAAAGCTTTGAGGTTCCCACCCTCGTTGACTGCGCCGCAATTGACGCCGCAACCATGGAGCCTGGAAAAGTTTCCGCCGCCTGCGGCAGGGCCGGTTATCTCTACATCGAACACGCCATCCACGCGGCGATGAGCGGGAAAATTTCCGGCGTCGTCACCGCGCCGATTCACAAGGAGGCGCTGCGGCTGGGCGGCGTGCATCATCCGGGCCACACCGAGATTTTCACCGCGCTCACCGGCGCGAAACGCAGTTGCATGATGCTCTACTCGGACGTGCTCACCGTGAGCATGGCCACAACGCACATCGGCTACCACGAAGTGCCGGGCAAACTTTCCGTCGAACGCATCCTCAACGTGATCGAACTCACCGCCGAAGCCATGACCTGGCTGCGTCGCCGCGCGCCGCGCATCGGCGTCTGCGGCTTGAATCCGCACGCGGGTGAACACGGGCTGTTTGGGAATCGCGAGGAGGAAAGTTTTGTCCAACCCGCCGTGGCCCTGGCGCGCTCACGCGGCATTGACGCCCACGGCCCGCTCGTGCCCGACGCCGCGTTCACCACAGCACAGCGGAAAAAATTCGACGCCATCGTCACGCTCTACCACGACCAGGGTCACATTCCCTTCAAGATGCTCGCGTTCGACACCGGCGTGAACATCTCGCTCGGCCTGCCCATCATCCGCACGTCCGTGGATCACGGCACCGCGTTTGATATTGCCTGGCAAGGCGTGGCCGATCCGCGCAGTTTATATTCCGCCATCCACGTCGCCACCGAACTGGCGGCGGGACGGAACACTGGAGTTGCCCTGGTATGATCGGAGTCATTGCGGATGACATCAGCGGCGCGGCGGAAATCGTCGGCGTCGGATTGCGTCTCGGGCTGCGCGCCGAGGTGTTGCTCAAAGGCCGGCCCAGCCGCCAGGCCGACCTCGTTTGCATCGACACGGATTCGCGCAATTGTTCCGCCAGCGAAGCCGCCCGTCGCGCCGCCGCCGCCGCGAAGCTGCTGCGCCGGGCCGGGGCCAAGTGGATTTACAAGAAAGTGGACTCCGTCCTGCGCGGCCAGGTGGCCGCGGAACTGCAGGCGATCCTAAAAGAATTGCACTTGAAAACCGTCCTCCTGCACCCGGCCAATCCTTCTTTGGGCCGCACGATCAAGGACGGCAAATATTTTATTCGCGGCCGGCTCATCCACAAAACCGAGTTTGCCCGCGACCCGGCCCATCCGCGCCGGACGGCCAATGTCTGCAAGCTCCTGAGCCGGACGCCGGCGTTTCCCATCCAGGTCAGCAAGGCCGGCGCACAGCTTGCCGAGCAGGGCGTCATCATTTGTGAATCCACCTCGGCACGCGACGTGCAAGCGTGGCTGAGTCGCACCCAGGCGGACATGCTGCTGGCGGGCGGCGCGGAGTTTTTTTCGGCGCTGCTGGCGGCGCGGACCGGAGCGCGGACGGCCTTGTCCGCAGCAGCCGGCAAACACGCGTCCAAACTCAAAGTGCGCACGGACTCAGCAGTCCGCGCTCCGCAGTCGCGGGAACTCTTCGTCTGTGGCACCACCAGCATGTCCTCGCAAGCCTTTGTCCAGGGCGCGCGGCGTGCGGGCACGCCGGTTTTTTCGCTGCCGCGCGAACTGACGTGGGGCGCGGATTTCACCCGCCCGGCGTTGAAAGCCGTGAGCGACCAGGTGCTCGCGGCCCTGCAAAAACATTCCCGCGTGATTCTGCAAACCGGCCTGCCGCCGGTGCATGAAATTCCGTTTGCCCAAAGATTGGCCGGCCATTTGACGCAGCTTGCCGAAGTCGTCCTGAAAAAAGCCGCCATCAAACGCGTCTATGCCGAGGGCGGCGCGACGGCCGTGGACCTGGCCCGCCGCATGGGCTGGACGCGGCTCACCGTCTTGCGCGAAGTTGCCCCCGGCGTGGCCACCCTGGCCGTGAACGGCAACAAATCCCTGCACCTGACGATCAAGCCGGGCACATATGTCTGGCCGGATGAAATTCAAAAAGCACCGCCCGCAACCAAGGCCAAAAACCTCAAACCGTAATTATTTTATGCAGCCCGCTTCCCCGCCCGCGAAACTGCGTCGCATTTTGTTTCTGTTCTGCGCCCCGGCCCTGTTGTTCTGCCACACGGCCATCGCCGCCATCACGCTGGCTGAATTGCGCTGCGAAAGTTTGCCAAACCCGCAGGGCATTGACGCCCCGTGGCCGCGCCTGAGTTGGATGCTGCAGTCCAGCCAGCGCGATCAAAAGCAAAGCGCGTATCAGATCCTTGTGGCCACGAGCGCGGCGAGATTGCGCGAAGGCAAAACCGATTTATGGGATAGCGGCAAGGTTGTCTCAGACCAGTCATGGCTCGTCCGCCATGCCGGCCAGCCGCTCGCGTCGCGCACGGAATGTTTCTGGAAAGTCCGCGTGTGGGATGCGGATGGCAAAGCCTCCGCGTGGAGCCAGCCCGCCTTGTGGACGATGGGGATTCTTTCGCCCACCGACTGGCACGCGCAATGGATCGGTCAGGACGGTGTGGAAGCAACCAACCTTGTCACCGACACCTCGTGGATCTGGTCCCCCGAGGGCGAGCGGGAAAAATCAGCGGCTCCCGCCACGAATTATTTCCGCCGCGTCGTGACCATTCCCGCCGGTCGCAAGATTCGCAGCGCGCTGTTCCAATACACCGGCGACAACGAATGTCGCGGCTGGATCAACTTCTTCGACCTCGGCGCGCGCAACAATTATCACACCGTCAAATGGAACGACGTTACCACGCGACTTGAATCCGGCCAGACCTACGTGTTCGGCCTGACCGGACGCAACACCGGCACCAACAAACCGGCAGGCGTGATCGCCTCGCTCACAATTGAATTCACCGAAGGCGAACCGCTGGTCATCCGCACGGACGAGCAGTGGAAGGTTTCCGGCACTGAAGCGCCGGGCTGGAACACGCTGGCGTTCGACGATTCCAAATGGGTGGCGGCAAAAGTCCTCGGCCCGGCGGGCATGGAACCGTGGGGCGAAACCCGCACCGCTGAATCGCGCCGCCAGCCCGCGCGCTGGTTGCGCAAGGAGTTTTCTGTCAAAAAGAAAATCCAGCGCGCCACCGTCAGCTACTCCGGCCTCGGCCTTTCCGAGCTATATCTCAACGGCGCTAAGGTCGGCGACGAAGTGCTCTCCCCTGCCCTCTCGCAATACGACAAAACCGTTTTCTACGTCACGCACGATGTCACCCAGCAGCTTCGCGTCGGCGCGAACGCCCTCGGGGCGGTGCTGGGCGGCGGACGTTTCTACGCGGACCGCAGCAAAGTTTACGCGGGCACGGCCAG
This sequence comes from Verrucomicrobiota bacterium, assembly GCA_031423695.1. GTDB lineage: Bacteria > Verrucomicrobiota > Verrucomicrobiia > Limisphaerales > CAIQOK01 > CAIQOK01. The sequence continues at coordinate 1,194 of JANPGB010000339.1, read as the reverse complement.
CTTTGGCTGGCCGAAGCTGCTGTTAAATCTGCATATCGAATTCACCGACGGTTCGGTCAGCGAAATTGTCAGCGATACTTCATGGAAGATGACGCTCGATGGCCCAATCGTTTCCAACAGCGAATACGACGGTGAGGAATATGACGCGCGCAAGGAACTCGGCGACTGGAGCAAGCCCGGCTACGTAGCGCAGACATTCTTGTCTGCGGGTACGGGCGACATTCCTGTCGCCAGTTCCAAAACCACGAGACTGGAAAGTCCCCGGAACCCGCAGGCTGGAAAGCCTGCGCTACACCGACCGATCTGGCAACCCGCCCGACTCGTCTCCGCCCCGTCCGGCGTTCTCGCCGCCACGATGGCTGAACCCATCCGCGTCACTGGAACTTTGAAACCCCTCGCCATGACTGAGCCCAAACCCGGCGTGTTCATCTTCGACCTGGGCCAGAACATGGTCGGTTGGTGTCGCCTGCACGTCAGCGGAAAATCCGGCGACACCGTGCAGTTGCGCCACGCCGAGACCTTGAAAGAAGACGGCACGCTTTACATGGCGAATCTTCGCGGCGCACGCGTCACGGACACTTACACCTTGCGCGGCGGCGGCGTGGAAACCTACGAGCCGCGCTTCACCTATCACGGCTTTCGTTATGTGGAAGTCACCGGCTTTCCCGGCAAGCCCACGCTCGCTTCTCTTGAAGGCCGCGTGGTGAATGATGACTTGCCCATCGCCGGCTTGTTCGTCACTTCGAACGATTTGCTCAACCGCATTTATACCAACATCGTCTGAGGCACGCGCGGCAACTACCGCAGCATTCCAACGGACTGCCCGCAGCGCGATGAACGCCAGGGCTGGCTCGGTGATCGCTCCGAGGAATGTCGCGGCGAATCCTACCTCTTCGACATGTCCAGGCTCTACGCCAAATGGCTGCGCGACATCAGCGACGCCCAACGCCCCAGCGGCAGTTTGCCGGATGTCGCGCCCGCGTCGTGGCCGATCTACTCCGACAACATCGTCTGGCCCAGCACCCTCATCATCGCGCCCGGTGTGTTGCACCGGCAGTTCGGCGACAGTTCATCCCTTGCGGGCCGCTACGACAGCATGAAAAAATGGCTCGATTACATGGGCGGCTTCTTCACCAACGGCATCATCGCGAAGGACAGCTATGGCGACTGGTGCGTGCCGCCGGAGGATTTGAA
>JANPGB010000338.1:0-5902 GCA_031423695.1 Verrucomicrobiota bacterium | reverse complement strand
CTCAACCCGAACAATCTGCCCGTCGAACCCGTGTTGAACGACAAGGGCGAGCCGGTCATCTGCTCGGTGGAAGTCGCCACCGGCCGGGTTTTCTTCCGCGCTTGGCGCGTCAATGTCGGCCGCGTGCCGATCTATCTCATCGACGCGAACCTTTCGCAGAACGAACAGCACTTCCGCGACCTCACGCTGCGGGTCTATGGCGGCGACAGCACCACGCGCATCATGCAGGAAATGCTGCTCGGCATCGGCGGTGTGCGCCTGCTCCGCGCGCTGGGCATCCAGCCCTCCACCTTCCATATGAACGAGGGCCACGCCGCGTTTCTCACGCTCGAACTCATCCGCGAGAAAATTGCCGCCGGCAAAAAACTGGCGGAAGCCCAGGATCAAACCCGGACGGAATGCATCTTCACCACCCACACCCCGGTCGAGGCCGGCCACGACCGCTTCACGTCGGGGCTGATGGATTATGCGATGCAAAAGTATCGCTCGCAGCTCCCCTACTCCGCGAACGATCTCATGGGCCTGGGCCGGGTGAAGCCGAGCGACAACAATGAACCGTTCTGCATGACCGTGCTCGCGCTGAAATTCTCCCGCGCCGCCAATGCCGTCAGCGAACTCCACGGCCAGGTCAGCCGTCACATGTGGCAGTGCCTCTATCCCGGCAAGAAAGTCGAGGAGGTTCCCATCGGCCACATCACGAACGGCATTCATCTCCTGGGCTGGATGAAAGGCCCGGTGCGAAAATTCTGGCGGCGCAAAATCATCGGCAACCACGAGACCGCCCTGCTGCCGAAAGTCAGCGGCGCGTACGACTGGAGTGCCCAGATCAACGCCCCCGAATTCTGGCAGAAGATTCTCGATCCCGCCTTCATCTCCGACGAGGAACTCTGGGCGATGCGCTACAACCTGCGCCGCGAGCTGATCGAATTCTGCCGCCGCCGCCTGCTCATCCAGGGCCAGCGCCTCTCCCACGGCGACTATATTCAGTTCGATTCGCTGCTCAACCCGGACGCGCTGACCATCGGCTTCGCCCGCCGCTTCGCCACCTACAAACGCGCGCCGCTGATTTTCCAGCAGCTTGAAAAAATCGTCGGCCTCACCCGCGACAAGGTCCGCCCCGTGCAGTTCGTCTTCGCCGGCAAAGCCCATCCGCGCGACGACGACGGCAAGCGCTACATCCAGCACATCATTCATCTCAGCAAATACAGTGACCTCAAGGGCAGCCTGGTGTTTGTTGAGAACTACGACATCCACGTCGCGCGCCAGATGGTTTCCGGCTGCGACATCTGGCTCAACAACCCGCGCCGTCCGCTCGAAGCCTCCGGCACCAGCGGCATGAAGGCCGGCTGCCACGGCGGCATGAACCTGAGCATCTTGGACGGCTGGTGGCGCGAGGGCTACGACGGAACCAACGGCTTTGCCATCGGCGAGGATTCGCACGTGGAAAACGTGGACGAACAGGATCGCATCGACAGCGCCAATCTTTTCACCGCGCTGACCAAGGAAGTCATCCCGCTCTTTTTCAAACGCGACGAACAGGGAATACCGCGCGAATGGATCCAGCGGATGCGCCGCATGATGGCCACCGTCGTGCCGCAGTTCACCACCGACCGCATGGTCAAGGAATACACGCAGAAATATTATCTGACGAAGTAACCTGACCGTCACCCAAGTTCATCCTCGTCCTGGGAAAAAATCCAGGGCGAGGATTTTTCATTCCAGATTTCCACTACCTCGGTTGCGCTATCGGCCATCCGAGCTTCGTGATATCGAACTCCTTCACCAACCAATGCCTCGCGCAATTTTAGTCAGCGCCAGCTGGAACAGAAGTTCTTCGCGGTTCTGGTTCATGGTTCATGGTTCAGCTTGTTACTTGGTTGCCATCTGGCCTTCGACCAATCCGCGCGCTTCCCGTAGCAACACTTGGGCAATCAAGATGTCGTGCCAATTTCCGCCGAGGTCGGGAGTAGAGCCGCGGGCCACATTCAAGGCGTTCTGTGCTTGAACGAGCGCAGCTCGGGCTTTTTCCGGTTGCTGGAGTTGCTGCTGCGCTGAAGCCGTGACCGCGAAGGCGGCAGCATTGATTGCGGCATCGGGGCGTGAATTGGCCCGCGAAGCCGCCACCGCCTTTGCGAGCGACGCGACGGCATCCGCAAATCTTCCCTGCCGGTGATCACCCATGCCTTTGCCGAGCCAGGCCTGGTTGAGCAGTTGCGGATCGGTGGTTTGGGTGAGCACCAGTTCCGCGAAACGGACCGCGATTTCTGTGTCCTGCGCATCAAGCGGCGACAACAGGCTCGCGCGGGCAACCCGGCGCACGGTCGTCCCTTCCTTATCCGCAAATCGGCTGAGCGCATTGTGACACTGGAGGCGATAGGCGTTGGTGTCGCCCGTCTCCATCAGGAGCGCGGCCAATTGCAGAAAAGGCATCGAGTTGCCCGGCCTTTGATTGCAGATTTCGACATACAGCGGCACGGCTTCCTTGAACTTTCCAGTTCGAATCAGTTCAGCGGCCTTTTCTTCGGAAAGAACCGGAGAGTTCTCGCGGTAGGGCTTGGACGATTCATAAAGCGAGAGTCGCTCAAGATACCCATCCGCCTTCGCGCGCTCTCCTTTCAAAAGTCCGATGGCCTCCTGCTGTGCGGCCACGGCTTTGTCGAATTGCCCGAGTTCGGCGTAGGCCGCTGCCAACGTGTCGAGGATGTTCGCGTTTGTGCGGCTGGTCAGGGCGACGGCTTTTTCGGCGAAGACAACGGCGTTTGAGCCGTCGCGCATTTCCGGTTCTGGCGACGTGGCTAAATCCCACGCGGCGGAGTTGAGCGCGTTCGGGCTGCCCGTTTTCAAGGATTGAACCATGAGCGCTTTGGCTTCGACAAATTTGCCCTCTGAACTCAACAGGCGTGACAGTCTGCCTCGCCAACGAGCAACCAGCCGGTCGTCGTCGCCGGAATTCTTTTGACGTTGCTCCGACTCATCGCGAAGCAACTTCTCGGCCTCGGCGTTTTTGCCCTGCGCTTTTAGACAGTCCGACAATACATCCACAGACCACGCCCAACCTGGTTGCTTTTCCTGTTGTTGCTTCCACAGACCAATGGCCGCTCTGGCCTGCGGTTCAGCTTCAGCGTAGCGCCTCTCGCTGAACAACAATTCCGCCAAACGATGTCGCGCCCAGTATTCGGTGTTGCTCCGCTTGTTCGCGTCAGCAATAGCCGCACGGAAGGAAGCCTCCGCTTCGTCCAGCTTGTTCTGCCGACGGAGCGATTCACCGAGCAACTGTAGCGCCGCGCTCAACAGTCCGTTGTTGTCGCCGCTCAATTTCCGTTGCGTGGCAACCGCCGCGCGCGCCTGCGTTTCCGCCTCGGAGAATTTGCCGTTTGAATTTAACTGGGTCGCGTAACTAATTCGCGCGTTCAGAACATTCGTGTTTTCCGTACCGAGTAACTTGATTTGAAGATCCACCACCTCCTTGAAGGCAACTTCCGCGCGTTCGTCGCTGTGGGATTCGCGCAAGTGCATGGCAAGGCTCTGCAACAAGCCAGTACCTTCGCTTTCCCCCAAATAGCTCCTACGAATTTCCAGCGCCTCGCGGTAGGCGGCTTCGCCTTCCGCGGGTTTGCCTGCGGCGAAAAGGGCTTTGCCACTCGCGATAAGTGAATCGGCCAATTTCAATGGGGGACGGTTTTCATTGGAGACGCGATCCCAGCGCGCCAACTGATCGTGGTAAAGGTCTCCAATTGCAGCCTGCTTGCTTTGTTTTTGGAGCACATCCAAAAGTTTGTCTGACATCACTGCCGACTCGCCGAACACCTTGTTCCGCATCGCCAGCGACTCGCGAAATCGCTGCTCGGCTTCCGGCAGGCGGTTTTCTTTGACCAGCAACACACCCAGCCGGTCGAGCGTATTGGCCGTGTCGCGATGGTCGCCGAGCACCTTCTGCTGGATGGCCAGCGCCGCCAGAATGTTGGTTTCCGCCTCAGCGTAATTGCCCCGCAGGTCGAGCGTCGCGCCCAGTTGCATCAGCGAATCGACAATCTGGGGATGGTCCGGCGGGAAGATTTTCCGGCGCAGCGCCAGCGCCTCGCGATGCAGCGGCTCGGCTTCCTCGCGTTTGCCCTGCGCGCCCAGCACGATTCCCAGATCGGAGAGTGCATTAGCGATCTCGGGATGATCGGGCGGAAGCAGCCGTCTCCGCAATGCCAGCCCCTCGCGCAATTTTGCCTCGGCCTCGTCGCGCTTGTTCACATTGCGGAGCAGCGAACCGAGATGCGTCAGCGAACTGGCCACGTCCAGACTCTCGTGTCCCGCCAACTCCTCGCGGATGGCCAAAGCTTGCCGATAATCCGCCTCGGCTTCACCTGACTTTCCCATGCGATGAAGAACCTGGCCCAACTGATCGAGCACGGAAGCCACTGGGAGGCTTTTCTCGCCGTGCAGTTTTTTGCGGATCGCCAGAGCTTGCTGAAGCATGGCCTCGGCTTTGGGATAGTCGCCCAGGTCACGATAGACACCGCCCAACGTTAACCGCAAATCCGCCTCCACTTCGGGTTGGGCTTTCAGCGTGTCCAACCGCTGTGCCGTTTGATCCAGGATTTCACGCAACAACTTGGTGTCCCGCCCCAGTGCGACGGACGGCCCGACACCCTTGAGCATGTCCGTCATGAACTGCGCCACCTGCGCGCTCCGCGCAGACTCGGTTTCAGCCTTTTTCTCATCGGCCTGTGCCTGGATGCGCAACTTGGCTTCACTGGCCTGCGCCGTGACCGCTTTCTGTTCGTTGGATTCAGCCTGTTGCCGCGCGGCCAACGCGTCGCGCTTCGCCTGCGTTGCGCGCACCGCCTGCCATACGCTCACCAGAATTCCGAACACCAACGCCGCCGCGACCGCCCCTCCGGCGGTGAACGCGAATTTGTTCCGGCGAAACGATTTCTGAAGCCGGTAGACCGTGCTCGGCGGACAGGCCAGGACCGGTTCATTGTTCATGTGCCGCTTGAGGTCGGCCGCCAATCCGTTGGCCGTTTCGTAACGACGCGTCCGGTCCTTCTCCAGGCACTTCATCACGATCCAATCGAGATCGCCCTTGAGCAGGTTGATTAATTTCGGCGCTTCGGCCGAACGGCGCTTCGCCGTGGTCGTCAAATCCTCGCCTTTCAACGTTGCGAAGCGTGTGCTGGGCCGCACCGGCTCCTGCTCGCGAATGATTTTACGCATCGCGTCAATGCCCATGGACACCAGATCCTTCGCGTCAAACGGCGTGCTGCCGGCCAGCAATTCGTAAAGCAACACGCCGAGGCTGTAGATGTCGCTGCGCGTATCAATGTCCATCCCGCTCATCTCCGCCTGTTCCGGACTCATGTAAGCCGGCGTGCCGATGAATTGGTGCAACTGCGTATAGACCGTCGCGTCGGTCAACCGGCCTTCGGTCGCCTTCGCGATGCCGAAATCAATCACCTTCGGCACCGGCACGCCGTCGTGCAGCGTTACGAGAATGTTTGAAGGCTTGATGTCGCGGTGAATGATTCCTTTCTGATGCGCGTGCTGAATCGCGTGGCATACTTGAATGAAGAGATCGAGGCGTTCCTGCGTGGGAAGTTTGTTTTCATCACAATATTCGGTGATGCGAATGCCGCGCACCAATTCCATCACGAAGTAAGGCCGGCCCGTCTCCGTGCTTCCCGCGTCCAACACTTTGGCGATGTTGGGATGATCCATCATCGCCAGCGCCTGCCGCTCGGCCTCAAACCGCGCGATCACCTGGGCGCTGTCCATCCCCGGCTTGATGATCTTCAGCGCGACTCTTCGTCGGACGGGGTGTTGCTGCTCGGCCATGAAGACGACGCCCATGCCGCCCTCGCCGATCTGTTCCAGGAGCTTGTAGGGGCCGACCAGTTGGCCGGGGCATTCG
>JANPGB010000337.1:0-1779 GCA_031423695.1 Verrucomicrobiota bacterium | reverse complement strand
CATCTGTCCGCATCCGTAGAATGGGCGCACGCCGAAAAAGCGTTGCGTGGGTACGTGTACATATCGCCGGAAAGCCGCAAGAAGAATCCGAAATCAAAACCCACCAAAAAGCCACCACCACAAAAAAAGCCCCGAATTTGGTTTTCGTCGGCGAGAAATTGATTAAGAAGATTCCGCGAAAGGCATCCCCACACACTGCGTCAAAAGGAAGGGTGTCCAAGCGTGAGTAGAGAAATGGAGCGCTGAGGCGGGTCTGGACGCGTTTGGGCGGCTCTGCCGCGCGTTGTTTTTCCGGGGTGTCGTCGCGCGGTTTTTGGGGCCGAAAAACCTCGCCAACGGGGCGTATTTATTCAACAAAGAGGCTTGACAGGGAGGCTCCCATAAAATTTTTTTGAATGAATGCCTCCGCTTCTTGATGCCACCGTGAACGCCGTTTTTTTTGAACCCCTCCAGGGCCTGGCTGCGGCCAGTCCGCACGCTCATCCTTGCCCGGATTTTTCGGACGAGGACTTTGTCCGCCTAGGGGTCCAGCGGGTGCTGGAACAGTCCGAAAGCGGGCGCGGGTTCCTGCAGGAGCACGGCCTGCGTTTCCCGAACGCCCCGGGCCAATCCAATTATTTCGCCGCCCTCCACAGCCCGCGCCGGGGCCAACTCCTGGAGGACGTGAGCCACGCGTTGCGGGCCGTCGCCGACGAGCGCCTGCACGACCGTCTGGCCGGGATCCCGGAACTGGCCGCCTACGCCTGTTTCGCCGGGGATGGCCATTGGCACAAACCCGCCGCGCACGATCCCCGGCCCAACGGGGCCCACGTCGCGGTCGGGCATTTTTATGGTTTGAATCTGCGCACGCACACGCTGCGGCATCTGGCGGCGGCGGAAGGCTTGCACGAGCACGACCTGAGCGCGCTCAAGCGCATCAAGCCCAAGGGACTGCGCCAGGGCGTGCCCAAGGGCCGGCGCGTGCTCATCGTTTACGACAAGGCGGTCATCGACTTCGATTACTGGAAACGCTGCCGCCAGGAGTGCGCGGTCTATTTCCTGAGCCGGGCCAAAGAGAACATGGTCTTCGACTGGATCGAAAGCGTCCCGTGGGACGCGGCCGACGCGCGCAACCACGGCGTGACCGAGGACCGGCGGGTGACGACGCGCCAGGGGCATCTCCTGCGCATCATTTATTACACCGACCCCAAAACGGGCGAGAAATTCGAGTTCCTGACCAACGAGATGGACCTGCCCCCCGGCGTGCTGGTGGAATTGTACCGCCGGCGCTGGGAAGCCGAGAAAGTGTTCGATGAGATTAAAAACAAACTGGGCGAGAAAAAAGCCTGGGCGACCAGCCTAGTCGCCAAGGCGGCTCAGGCCCAGTTGATCGCGCTCACGCACAACCTGCTCCTGCTCTACGAGCAACGGCTGGAGAGCGAGCACGGCGTGACCAATCAGGCCGAAGATCAACGCCGGGCTCAGCGGAGCCAAACCGCCGCCGCCCGGTGCGCCGTCGCCGGTCATCCTCTCTCGACCCTCTTGCTGGGCCTGCGCCGGACCACCCAGCGCAGCGTTAAGTTCGTCCGCTGGCTGCGCCAGTCCCTCCGCGATCAAGCCACGGAAGCAGGCGCTCTGCTCCGCCTCCGCTCCCTCTATGCGACTCTATAGCTCCTCCGCATGAACACCCTTCCAGCAAAAGGCTGATTTTCTGCGGTTATCCATTTTTTAAAAGTTTATGATTCCTATTAGAAAAGGGACCTTAATCGGAAATGTCCGGATGGTTTCGATTGATAAAAC
>JANPGB010000336.1:0-19451 GCA_031423695.1 Verrucomicrobiota bacterium | reverse complement strand
TTCAAATCCTGTCGCTCCGACCATTTTTTCCTAAGCCGCTTGGCGATTATTACGGATCCAATCCTGCCGGTCGTCGCGCGTTTCGAGCCGGCGTTGAGTTTTGGTGCCGCGCCTTCCCATGGGCTTATCCCGCGCGAGTTTGAATCCACTGCATCGCCTTCTGGGCCAGCTTGTCGAACGCGATGACGCATTGCTCCAGGTGCTCCTCCTTCGTGTCCTCGATCTTGTTGTGGCTGATGCCGTGCAGGCTTTGGACAAACAGCATCACGGTCGGGATGCCTGACGCCGCGACTTCGGCGGCGTCGTGCAGCGGGCCGCTCGGCAGCTTGTGCGATTGGCCGCAGGTTTCGCGGATGGCCGCGTCGCACAGCGCGATGAGCTCCGGGTTGAACGGGCGTGGAGCGATCTGCCAGAGACGTTCCCACGAAACTTTCACGTTGCCTTCCTTCGCAAATTGTTCGCTGGCGGCCTTGGCCTCCTGCAGCATTTTGGCCAGCGCAGGGCCATCGAGATGGCGCTGGTCGAGCGTGATGCGGCATTCCTCGACCACGCTGGTGACGATGCCGGGCTTGGTCGTGCAGGCACCGATGGTGCAAACGCCACTCCCGCTTCGCTCGGCAATCTTGTAAATCTCCGAACTCATTTTCGCGGCGGCGAGGAAGGCGTCTTTGCGGCGGTTCATCGGCGTGCTGCCGGAATGTGCGGCCTGTCCGTGAAAAGTAATCGCGTGGCGTTCGACGCCAAAAGTTCCGAGCACCGCGCCGAGCGGCAAATCCAAATCCAGAAGCACCGGCCCTTGCTCGATGTGCAATTCCAGATACGCGGCGGCGTGCTTCAGTTCTTTGCCGGAATCTTTCACGCGCTCGAAATCAATCCCGACATTTTTCAGCGCGTCGGGCAGCTTGATGCCCTGCTTGTCCACCAGGCAGCGCGCCTCGTTCATGTCCAGGTTGCCGGCGCAGGCGGAGGAGCCGAACAGACTTTTCCCGAACCGCGCGCCTTCCTCATCGGCCCAATCCACAAGGCGAACCGTCACCGGTGGCTTGCCGTGGTACTGTGTGTTGATGCGCCGCAAAATTTCCAGGCCTGCCAGCACGTTCAGGCAGCCATCCAGCCAGCCGCCGTTCGGCACGGAATCCATGTGGCCGCCGATGAGCAGGCATTGATTCGATTCACCGCGAAGGGTGCTCCAGAGATTTCCTGCTGCATCCACATGCGTCTCGACGGGGAGGCTGGCGATTTTTTCCTTCAGCCAGGCGCGGGTCTTGACCCACATCGGCGTGAAGGCGACCCGTTGCGCGCCATTGGCGTCGCCGGTGAGGGCGCGGAGTTCCTTGAGTTCGGTGATGGTCTGCCGGGGATTGAGCGGGTTGGTCATGATGAGCAATGTGAACGCGCAAGTAATTTGATTTTCCTGTTTACAACTTAACGAAACCTTAACTAGGCTACAACCAAGAACAAGAAAAAGCAGACTGCGCATAGGGCGCAGAAGATTTTTATGCCAATCAGTCCCAGACTCGGACCGGAAGCGGCGGCGGCCAACATGGCCGACTACAAGCCGCGTTATACTCCACAGGAAGCCATCATTGAGGCGAACCGCTGTCTCTTCTGCTTCGATGCGCCGTGCATTCAGGCGTGCCCAACTGGAATCGACATCCCGTCGTTCATCAAAAAAATCGCCAATGGCAACCCCACGGGCGCAGCGCGCACCATTCTGACCGCGAACATTCTGGGCGCGAGTTGCGCCCGCGTCTGCCCGACCAGCGTGTTGTGCGAGGGGGCGTGCGTGATGCTTGACCGCGAGGGCGATCCGGTCAAAATCGGCCGCTTGCAACGGTACGCGACCGATTACGTCACGGAGAAAAAAATATCGGTACTCAGCGCGCCCGCGAGAAAGACCGGCAAGCGCGTTGCCGTGATCGGCGGCGGTCCGGCGGGGCTCGGTTGCGCCGCGGAACTGGCGCAGCTCGGCCACAGCGCCGTCGTCTTCGAGAAGAAACCGCAGGCAGGCGGGCTGAACACCTACGGCATCGCCTATTACAAGATGCCGCCACAGGTGAGCCTGGACGAAGTCCAGCTGATCAAGAGCCTCGGCGTCGAGTTCCGTTGCGGCGGCGAAGTCGGCAAGGATGTTTCCGTCGCGCAATTGGAGCAGGAGTTTGACGCGATCTTTGTCGGCGTCGGCCTGGGCGGCAGTCCTAAACTCGGCATTCCCGGCGAGGCGTTGCCGGAAGTTGTGCAGGCACTCGACTTCATTGCGCAGATTCACACGCAGCCGCTGCACAAAGTTTCGGTCGGCGCGCGCGTCGCGGTCATCGGCGGCGGCAACACGGCCATCGACGCCGTCACGCAGGCTAAGCGGCTCGGGGCGAAGGATGCCGTCATGGTCTATCGCCGCGCGCAGGCCGACATGTCCGCCTACGATTTCGAGCAGGAGCTGGCCAAAGTGGATGGCGCGCAGTTCATGTTCAACGTCATGCCCGTGGAAGTGGTCGCGAGCGGCGGGCACGTGACTGGTCTGAAACTCGTCCGCACCGACAGCTCGAACGGCAAACTGCAAATCCTGCCCGGCACTGAGTTCGTAGAACCGTTCGACATGGTCATCAAAGCCATCGGCGAAGAGAAGCAAGCAGGCTTGCTCAAAAAACTTTTCCCGGCACTCGAACTCGACCAGCGCGGCGTGGTCGTGCGCAACGCGGCCACGGGCCAGACGAATCTTCCGAAAGTTTTCACCGGCGGCGATTGCGCCAACGGCGGCCGCGAGGTCGTCAACGCCGTGGCGGAAGGCAAGAAAGCCGCGCGCGGCATCCATGCGTTCTTCGCCGGGCAAAAAATCACCGGCCCGGTGCAGCCGTCGCGGCTCGGCGTGAAAGACGGCGCGCCGATGGGCTCCGGTTTCGACAAACCGATTCGCGTGCCGGAACTGGAAGCGGAATATTTCAAGAACGGAGGAAAATAAAATGGCCGACCTGTCCATCAATCTCGCTGGCATCAAATCACCGAATCCGTTCTGGGTCGCGTCCGGCCCGCCTGCCAACACGGCCTACCAATGTCACCGCGCGTTCGAGGCGGGTTGGGGCGGGGTCGTTTGGAAAACCATTGGCGATCCCATCGTCAATGTTTCCTCGCGCTATTCGGCGCTCAATCTCGGCACAACGCGCATGGCCGGGTTCAACAACATCGAACTCATCAGCGACCGCTCGCCCGAGACGAACTTCCGGGAAATCGCCGAGCTGAAGAAACTTTGGCCGCATCACGCGGTCATCGCCTCGCTCATGGTGGACACGCGCGAGCGCTGGCATGAATTCGTGAAACGCTCTGAAGATGCGGGTGCGGACGGCATCGAGTTAAACTTCGGTTGTCCGCACGGCATGTGCGAACGCGGCATGGGCTCCGCCGTCGGTCAGCAGCCGCAAGTCGCCGAGAAGATCGTCGGCTGGGTGATGGAGGTGGCGAAGATTCCCATCATCACCAAGCTCACGCCCAACATAACGGACGTGACCTATGCCGCTCGCGCCGCGAAACGCGCCGGCAGCAATGCCATTTCGCTCATCAACACCATCAACAGCATCACGCAAGTCAACCTCGACAACTTCTGCCCCGAACCGTTCGTCGCGGGGAAGAGTTCGCACGGCGGCTATTGCGGCCCGGCGGTGAAGCCGATTGCGTTGAACATGGTCCAGAGTTGCGCGGCGGACCCTGAAGTTCGCCTGCCCATTTCCGGCATCGGCGGCATTTCCAACTGGCGCGACGCTGCGGAGTTCATCGCGCTCGGTTCGACCAGCGTGCAGGTTTGCACCGCGATCATGCACTACGGCTTCCGCATCGTGGAAGACATGGCGGAGGGCTTGAGCGATTACCTCGATTCGAAGGGCATGAAGAGCGTGAACGAACTCGTCGGCAAGGCTGTGCCCACGCTCCAGAAATGGGAGACGCTCGATCTGCATTACAAACGCATCGCGAGCATCAATTACGACAAGTGCATCGGCTGCAATCTCTGCTACATCGCCTGCGAAGACGGGGCGCATCAAGCCATCGCCCTGATTCAACCGAATGGTCACGGCCTTGGCCCGGGTCGCGTGCCTGGCAAACCGATTCCCGAAATCAAGGAGCACGAGTGCGTCGGCTGCAATCTTTGCTCGCTCGTCTGTCCCGTGGACGAATGCATCACGATGGTGAGCGTGGACACGAAGCGTGCGAAGATGTCGTGGAGCGATTATCAGGCGCGCGTTTCGCGCGGCGAAATGAAACCGATCCCGCCGCATCCGTGATCACTCATCACGTCAAAGTCTTCCCCTCTAAAGTTCCGCTGCCGAAGACGGAGCAACTGGCGTGGAAGCTCGCGTCCGTTGCCACGGACAAAGCGCCGGTGCTTCCCGAAGTCGCGGAGATGGTCGTCAATCGTGTGATTGATAACGCCTCCGTTGCCATCGCCGCCATCAACCGTGAACCGGTCGCCAACGCGCGCACGCAGGCGCTGGCGCATCCGCGCGCGAGAGGCGCGGCGCTATTCGGCGTGGCAAGCGAACAGCGGTTCGATTGCGAGTGGGCCGCTTGGGCCAACGGCGTTGCCGTGCGCGAACTCGACATGCACGACACGTTTCTCGCGGCGGATTATTCGCATCCCGGCGACAACATCCCGCCGCTGCTCGCCGTGGCGCAGCAATGCGGTTGCAACGGCCCGCAGCTGTTGCGCGGCCTGGTCGTCGCCTACGAAATCCAGATGGACCTCGTGCGCGCGATCTGTTTGCACGAGCACAAGAAGGATCACATCGCGCACCTTTGTCCGTCCGCCGCCGCCGGCATCGGCGCGATGCTCGGCCTCGATACCGACACAATTTATCAGGCGGTTCAACAGGCGGTGCATGTCGGATTTTCCACGCGGCAATCGCGCAAGGGCGAGATCTCCAGTTGGAAAGCCTATGCGCCCGCGCACGCCGGCAAGCTTGCCATCGAAGCCGTGGATCGCGCGATGCGCGGAGAGAAAAGTCCGTCGCCGATTTACGAGGGCGAGGACAGCGTCATCGCGTGGATGCTCGGCGGCAAGAACGCAAGCTACGACGTGCCGTTGCCCGCGCCCGGCGAACCGTGCCGCGCAATCCTCGATTCCTACACGAAGGAACATTCCGCCGAGTATCAGGCGCAGGCGTGGATTGATCTCGCGTTCAAGTTACGCCAGCAGATCGCCGACCTGAAAACCATCCGCGAGATCGTCATCCACACGAGCCACCACACGCATTTTGTGATCGGCACGGGTGCGAACGATCCGCAGAAATCCGATCCGAACGCCAGCCGCGAGACGCTCGACCACAGCATCATGTTCATCTTCGCGTCGGCGCTGCAAACCGGCTTCTGGCATCACGTCAAAAGCTACGCGCCCGAAATCGCGAAGCATCCCGAAGTCGTTGCGCTGTGGAAAAAAATCACGACGCGCGAAGATGCGGAATGGACGCGGCGTTATCATTCCATTGACCCGAAGGAAAAAGCCTTTGGCGGTCGCGTCAAAATCACTTTTGTCGACGGCAAGAAACTCACCGATGAAATTGCCGTAGCGGATGCGCATCCACTCGGCGCGCGTCCGTTTGCGCGGGCGAATTACATCCATAAATTCCAGACGCTCACGGAAGTTGTGATTTCGCGCGAAGAAGCAAAACGTTTCTTGAATGTCGTCCAACGGCTGCCGCAACTGACGGCGGCGGAAATTGGCGCACTCAATGTCGTGCTACCGCCGAACAAACTGACTTGCGCGACGCGTGACGAGCGGGGAATCTTTTAGCCATGCTCCAAGCCACCAAATCTGCCCCTGAAAAGCGCAAAGAATTCCGCGCAGCGCTTGCATCCGGCAAACTGCTGCGCATGCCGGGCGCGTTCTCGCCGCTCGTGGCGATGGCGATTCAGCGGCATGGCTTCGAAGGCATTTACATTTCCGGCGCGGCGCTGTCGGCGGATTTAGGGTTGCCCGACATCGGACTGACCACGCTGTCCGAAGTCGCGGCCCGCGGCGGCGCGATTGCACGTGCGACGGATTTGCCTGCGCTCATTGACGCGGATACCGGGTTTGGCGAGCCATTGAACATGGCGCGCACGATTCAAACTTTGGAAGACGCTGGCTTGAGCGGCTGCCACCTGGAAGATCAGGTGAATCCCAAACGTTGCGGCCATCTCGACGGCAAGTCACTCGTCACCACGCAGGCGATGGTGGAAAAAATTCGCGCCGCCGTCGGCACGCGGCGCGATAATAATTTTCTCATCATGGCGCGCACCGATGCGCGAGCTTCCGAAGGCTTGGACGGCGCGATTGCACGGGCGAAAGCCTATGTTGACGCGGGCGCAGATGCGATCTTCCCCGAAGCGCTGGCGGATGAGGGTGAGTTTGAAAAAATTCGCGAGGCCATCAAAGTCCCGCTGCTCGCGAACATGACGGAGTTCGGCAAAAGCAAATTGCTGACGGCGAAACAACTTTCCAATCTCGGCTTCAACATCGTGATCTATCCTGTGACGACGTTGCGGCTGGCGATGAAGGCCATCGAAGAAGGCCTCGCGACGATCAAGAAGGAGGGCAGTCAGGCGTCGTTGGTCGGCGAGATGCAGACACGAGCGGAGCTTTACGAATTGCTGCGCTACGAAGATTACGCGAAGTTCGACAAGGATATTTTTAATTTTAAGTTGTGAACGAATGCAATCGGAGCGCGGGTCTGTGACCCGCAGCGGCTTGAATTGACCGGCAGGCTGCGGCTCACAGAGCCGCGCTCCGAAACAAAACGAAAATATGAGTGACGAAGCAAACATCTATCGCGGCCTGGACGGCGTGGTGGTGGACACAACGCGCATCTCGAAAGTGATGCCGGAGATCAACTCGCTCGTCTACGCCGGCTACACGGTTCAGGATTTGTGCGAGCATTGTCGCTTCGAGGAAGTCGCCTGGCTCATGTGGCATGGCGAACTGCCGACCGCGAAACAACTCGCGGATTTCATGGCACTCGGTCGCGGCCAGCGTGAAATCAGTAATGACTTGGTATCTGTGATTCAAAAATCTCCGCGCACGGCGCATCCGATGGATGTGTTGCGGACGGCGGTGAGCTTTCTTGGCTCGGAGGACGTGGAGTTGAGCCAGGATGACATTACCACGCCGGCGGGACGTCGGCGCTCCCAGGAAGCGAATCTGAAACGCTCCATCAGCATGATGGCGAAAATCCCCACGATGATCGCGGCGTTTTATCGGCTTCGCAAAGGACAGGATTTTATCCCACCACACAGCGAACTCGGTTTTGTGGAGAATTTCTTTCACATGGTTTTCGGCAAAGTGCCTGCGCCGGAAGTCGTCCACGCTTTCGAAGTCTCGTTGATTCTTTACGCCGAGCATGGCTTCAATGCGTCCACCTTCACGGCGCGCGTTATCGTGTCGAGCATGGCGGATATTTACTGCGGCGTGGTGGGCGGCATCGGGTCATTGAAAGGGGCGCTGCATGGCGGTGCGAATGAGGCGGTGATGCACATGCTGCTAGAGGTTGGCGAACCGGCGCGCGCAAAGGACTGGATGTTGACCGCCCTGCGCGAGAAACGCGTGGTGATGGGTTTCGGCCATCGCGTCTATAAAAGCGGCGATTCGCGCGTGCCGACGATGAAAAAATACGCGCGCAAGATGGCGGAGTTCACCGGGCAATCCAAGTGGCTCGACATCGCGGACATCCTCGAAGCCACGATGCGCGAGCAAAAGAACATCCACCCGAACCTCGATTTCCCCAGCGGCCCGGCGTATTACATGATGGGCTTCGACATTGACATGTTCACGCCGTTCTTCGTGATGGCGCGCATCACCGGCTGGACGGCGCATATCATGGAGCAACTCGCGGACAACCGGTTGATCCGACCGCTGTCGCAATACAACGGCCCGGCGCAACGAAGCGTGGTGCCGCTGAATCAACGTGGATGAAATTCACATGACTCCGTTTAGAAATATTTCCGAAGCAACCGAAAAGCAAAAGACATATCGCTGTCCATGTTGCCATTTTCGGACGCTCTGTGGTCGGGCTGGTTTTGAAATCTGTCCTGTATGTTTTTGGGAAGATGATGGCCAAGATAGTCATGATGCCGATGAAGTAAGAGGCGGCCCAAATGGAAAACTTTCACTCACGGAAGCTCGAAATAATTACAAAATTTTCGGCGCAAGCGACCAGATATTTGTTAAATCGGTTCGCAAGCCACTTGAGGATGAAATATAGATTAAACAAATGACGTATGACCAAAACACTTGAACCTTGTCCCAATTTCATCGGCGGCGAATGGATTGAATCCAAGACCGCGCGCACACCCGTTTTCAATCCTTCCATCGGCGAAGTGATTTCTGAATGTCCGGTCGGAAATGTCGCGGATGCAAACACCGCCGTCGAGGCCGCGCACGCCGCGTTTCCGGCGTGGATGGAAACGCCGCCCGTCGAACGCGCGCGGATTCTTGGCCGCTTCAAAATGCTGATGGAGGACAATTTCGAGGACATCGTCCGCAGCAACACGCGCGAGCACGGTAAGACGCTCGTCGAGTCGCGCGGCGACGTGAAGCGCGGCATGGAAGTCATCGAGTTCGCGCTCGGCGTGCCGTCGTTGATGATGGGCGAGGTGCTGGAGAACATCGCGCGCGGCATTGATTGCGAGGCCATCCGCCAGCCGCTCGGCGTTTGCGTCGGCATCACGCCGTTCAATTTTCCTGCGATGGTCCCGCTGTGGATGTATCCCATCGCCATCGCGTGCGGCAACACGTTCGTCCTCAAGCCGAGTGAAAAAGTTCCGCTCACCGCCATCAAGATCGCTAAGCTGTTTGAAAAAGCCGGTCTGCCGAAAGGCGTGCTGAACATCGTCCACGGCGGACGTGAAGTCGTGGACGCGTTGCTCACACATCCGAAGGTGAAGGCGATTTCGTTCGTCGGCTCAACGCCGATCGCGCGCTACATCTACGAAACCGGCACGAAGCACGGCAAGCGCGTTCAATCCAATGGCGGCGCGAAGAACTACGTCATCATCATGCCGGACGCGGACGTGGAAAATTCCACGCGTGGCGTCATTGAAGCCGCGTTCGGTTGCGCGGGCGAACGTTGCATGGCCGGTTCAACGGCGGTCATTGTCGGGAACGCGGACAAAACTGTTTTGCCCACGCTCATCGAAGCTACCAAGCGCATCAAAGTCGGCCCGACTGATCGCGAAAAGCAGCCGGACATGGGCGCAGTCATCACCAAACAACATCGCGATCGCGTGTTGGAATTGATCGAAGCTGGCGTGAAAGAAGGCGCGAAGATTCCTGCTGACGGTCGTGGCGTGAAAGTCAGCGAAGCACCAAATGGCTTTTACGTTGGCGCGACGATTCTGGATCACGTTGACCGTGGCATGACCGTGGCCAAGGAAGAAATTTTCGGCCCGGTGCTGAACGTGATGCACATGGAAGATTTGAGCAAAGCCATCGAACTGGCGAACAAGTCCATGTATGGCAACGGAGCATCCATCTTCACGCGCAGCGGCAAGGCGGCGCGCGAGTTCAAGCACAGCGCCAAGGCCGGCATGATCGGCATCAACATCGGCGTGCCCGCTTCGATGGCGTGGTTTCCGTTCAACGGCTGGGATGAATCGTTCTTCGGCGACTTGCACATGCAAGGCCGTGAAGGGGTGCAGTTTTTCACGCAACAAAAGGTGACGACGAGCCGCTGGTTCAGCTACGGCGAAGGCGACATCTGGCACACGGAAGCGAAGAAATAAAATGCAAAGTCGTAAATTCTATCTTATTGCCATGTCCCTTTTGATTCTGGCGCTGATGTGTCAATTCGTCGGCGTGGCGAAGATCACAGAACCATCGAGGGCAATGGCAAAATCGCTGACCCTACCTAAAGCTGAAGGGCAACAATTGAAACTAGAAGCATCTGGTAAAGCGAAAATCGGCAAGGCTTCGCTATTTGTCGGTTATGGCTTGGCTGTTTTGGCTGCGGCATTCTGCTGGTTGTCCGCAACGAAACGTGAGCCGATTTCCCGCGCTATTCCAGTAGCACTATTGGGTTTTTACATTTTGTCTCAATTCCTTTTAGTTTGACCTATGAGCTTACTGATTAAAAACGGCGAAATCGTGACGGCCAGCGAACGCTACATGGCCGACATCTTCTGCGAAAACGAAACCATCACGCGCATTGACAGTGGCATCACGCCGCCGAAAGGCGCGGAGGTGATTGATGCGAAAGGCAAGTTCGTCTTCCCTGGTTTTATCGATCCGCACGTCCATATTTATTTGCCGTTCATGGGCACGATGGCAAAGGACGACTACATCACCGGCAGCGAGGCTGCGCTCGTCGGCGGCACGACCACGCTCATCGAGATGTGTTGCCCCGCGCGCAAGGACGATGCGTTGAAAAGTTTTGAACTTTGGATGTCACAAGCTGTAGGCAAATCCGCCTGCGATTTCACGTTCCACATGGGCGTCACGAAGTTCGACGACAATTCCGAGAAGCAGCTTCGCGAGATCGTCAAGCGCGGCATCAGCTCCTTCAAAATCTTCCTCGCCTACAAGGGCGCATTCGGCGTGGACGACACGGAGCTTTACCGCACGCTCAAGCTCGCGAAGGAGCTCGGCGTCATCGTCACCGCGCATTGCGAGAACGAAACGCTGGTCAGTGAGCGCTGCAAGGAACTGATTGCCGCCGGCAAGTTTGGCCCGGGATTCCACGAGCCCAGCCGCCCTGTCCAAGTTGAAGCCGAAGGCGTGCATCACTTAATGACGTTCGCCGAACTCACCGGTGCGGCGACTTACATCGTCCACTTGAGTTGCAAGGAAGCACTTGATCAGGCCATCGCCGCGCGCCAGCGCGGCGTGCGGGTTACCGTCGAGACGCTCATCCAATATCTTACCCTCGACAAAACCTACGCAGAGAAGCCGAAGTTCGAGGGTGCGAAATTCGTCATGTCGCCGCCGCTCCGCGACAAACGGAATCAGGAAGTGCTCTGGAACGGCCTGCGCGATGGACTTGTGAATACGGTGGCCACCGACCACGCGCCGTTCGATTTCCGCAAGCAGAAGGAGATGGGCAAAAATGATTTCACCAAGATTCCCAACGGCATTCCGTCGCTTGAAGAACGCATCAAACTGCTCTACACCTACGGCGTGAAGGCGGGGAAGATTGACCTGCACACATTCGTGAACGTCGCCAGCACGCAGGTCGCGAAGACCTTCGACCTGTTCCCGCGCAAAGGCACGATCCAGCTTGGCGCGGACGCCGACCTCGTGGTGTTCGATCCAAATTATCGCGGCAAAATCTCCGTGAAGACGCAGCACATGAATTTGGATTACAGCGCGTTTGAAGGTTGGAAAATCGAAGGCCGTCCGAGCGTCGTCACTGTTCGCGGGCAAGTCGCGGTGCGCGATGGGAAATTCGTCGGCAAGCACGGTCGCGGGAAATTCCTCCAGCGCAAGCCGGGTCATTTTTGAACCGGTTGACAGCCGAAAACAACTGTGATACTACATTGATACTGATATGCCGCGCAAGGTGCGACAACTGCTTGCCGAGCTGGAGAAGGCGGGGTTTGTGAACCGGGGCGGCAAGGGCAGCCATCGGAATTTTGAGCATCCCAAAGGGCCGCGCGTCACGTTGAGCGGGAATCCGCGGCACGACGCGCAGCCGTATCAGGAACGCCAGGTGCGGCGGCAGATCGAAGAAAGCCAAAAATGAAAGCGAACGGATCAAAATCAAAAGCGGCGCATTTTCACAAAATTGTGGAATGGAGCGATGAGGACGGCTGCTATGTCGGCAGCGCGCCGCCGCTGATCGGTCAATGCTGTCACGGCAAAGACGAAGCCAAGGTCTATGCCGAGCTTTGTCAGATCGTGGAAGAATGGATTGAAATTTTGGAGACCGGCGGCAAGGCGCTTCCCGCACCGCTTAATAAAAAGAAATTCAGCGGCAAATTCGTGCTGCGCCTAGAACCCGCGTTGCATCGGCGGTTGGCGGCCAAAGCCATTGCCGCCGGCGAAAGCCTCAACAGCTATTGCGTGAAAACTTTGGTCAAGGTGTGATCGGAAAACAAAATTCCGGATTCGAAGAATTTTTAAAATTATGGACCCATTTTTACAAGCGGCGATTGATGAGGCGAAAAAAGGACTGGCGGCGGGTGGCATTCCCATCGGCTCGGTGCTCGTGTGCGATGGCCAGATCATCGGACGCGGCCACAACCAGCGCGTGCAGCACGGTAGCGTGATCCATCACGGCGAGATGAACGCGCTCGAAAACGCCGGCCGCCTGCCCGCAAATGTTTATGAGCGTTGCACGATTTACACGACGCTGTCGCCGTGTCCGATGTGTTCGGGCGCGATCAAGCTCTACAAGATTCCGCACGTCGTGGTCGGCGAGAACGTCACGTTCATGGGCGATGAGGAGCATCTGCGCTCACACGGCGTGAAGGTGGACGTGCTGAACAACGCGGAGTGCATCCAGATGATGAAAGATTTCATCGCGGCCAAACCGCAGTTGTGGAACGAAGACATCGGCGTCTGACCTGTCCACGAAGGTAGTCCAATCCCGCCGGGCGGGAACCCGCCACACACGACCGCGAGGCATGTGCCTGGGTGGGTGGGCAAATCGAGTCGGTCAACTTGTCTCCCGCCGGAACGCGCGGAGAAGCCCCTCCCGGAACCCCGGCGGAACCCAGCGTTACTTGCGCCCGGATTTGACCCGCTTTACTTCGGCATGGTTGCTGGGAATGTCCCACAGCAGCCAGTCGTCGTCGTTCACAAAGCGGTCCAGCTTGCTGTCCCACTTCTTGGGCAGCTGCCGGTTCAGCTTCTCCAGAAAGGGGAGCAGGGGACGCCGCGGGGGAAAAAGTTTTTCATGGCGGTCGATCGGGATTTCCTCGCGCCAGCCAAACCGCTTGCGATAGGCCGCGAAGCCGAAGCCGTCGAAGAAGTTCTCGCCGCCGATCAAGGGCAGGTACCACAGGCTCGGAATGCCGCGCGCGTTTTCCTTGATGGGGATTTCGCGCTCGAGCTGCTGCAGCAGTTGCGAGCCGACGGCGTCGCCGGCCAGATGCTGTCGCAAGGCGTGCAGGGTTGGGAACACGACCGGCGGGCTGACAAAAAGCACGGGCTTGTGCTGGGTCGTGGCAGTGATGATCTCGTGCGGGGTGCCGACGCTGTAGATGTTCGTCGGGCAGTAGGAGATGGTAAAGTCGCTGGTATCCACCATGCGCAGGTCAATATGGAGCGTTTCCCAAAACTCTTTGGCGCACCAGGCGCGCTGCCGGGCCCCCTTTTTGCCGCTCGCATACGTCCAGCGCGCCTTGATGTTGCCCCCGCTTTTAATGTCCTCGCGACCATACTCGTTCAGCCCGCGGATGTCCGGCTTGAACCAGGGATTGAACACCGTCACGCTGAATTTTTGCAGGAACTGGCTGACCCGATTGCGCCAGCCGAAATCCTTTTCCGCGGCGCGCGAGGCGACAAAATCCATCGGGCCGGACAGATAGACCCGGGAACCTTCCAGCATTCCGTGTTTTCGATGGGGTGAGGGCATGGGGATTTACTACAGGCCTTCGCGGCGAGACTCAAGCCAACACTTGTGCGATTCCGATTCCCGGCCACGGTTAGAAAATCCGGGCGAATTCAGGCGGCGGCCTGGAATACTCAAGGAGGCAGGCGCGGTGATAGCTTCAATCCTTTCGATTTTCACAACCGATGTTGATTGACAATTGGCGTGGGGAGGTAGAAAAGCAAGGGGTCACATTGAAATTCGCACCATGTTGTTTTTTCCATTTTGGGAATTACAGGATCCGCCAACGAAATCCAGCTCGCGAACATGCCCGCGCGGTCCCGTCCTCCTACTCGCCGTTCATCTGCTGGGGGCCGGCGTGTTTTTGCCATCCGTCGCAGCGCAGGTCGCCGGAGAAGAATTACGCACGGCGGCAGCGGTGCGCGCACTGACCGTGGAACAGGCCCGGCAACAGGCGCGCGTTTCGCTCCGCGGCGTGGTGACTTTTTTTGACGAGAATCTTTACTCCCGGTTTGTGCAGGATGACACCGCGGGCATTTACCTGCAGCTCTCCGCCACCACGCCGCCGCTGGTTCCGGGGCAGGTGGTGGAAATCAAGGGCACGAGCAGTCCCGGAGAGTATGCGCCGATTGTCGTGCCGGAATCAGTGCGCGTGGTGGGTACCGCGGCGTTGCCGGCGGCGAAGCCGGTGACCTACGAGCAGCTGGCCAGCGGCCGGGAAGACAGCCAGTTTGTGGAAATCACCGGCGTGGTGCGTTCGGTGCAGCTGGATGAAGTTTCGCAACATTATCTGATCGAGCTCGCCACCGGCGGAGGGCGGCTTTCGGTTTACATTCGACACTTGCCGGTCCAGCGGGTGGAAGAGTTGTTGGACGGCACCGTGCGTGTGCGGGGTGTCTGTTCGACCCGGTTCAACCAGCAACGCCAGTTGTTTGCCATCCGCCTGATGGTGCCGCGCCCGGAGGACTTTGTGATCGAAATTCCCGCCCCCCAGGATCCCTTCGCCATTGCCGCCCGCCCCATTGGCAGTCTGCTGCAGTTCGCCCCGCAGGAGGCCTACGGGCATCAGGTGAAAGTAGTGGGCACGGTGATCTATTTTGAACCGGGCCGGCAGCTTTTCCTGCAGGAGGGTGAGCAGGGTGTGGAGGTGCAGACGAAAGCGCGCGAGCCGCTGCAACCCGGCGACCGGGTCGAGGTGCTTGGCTTTGTCAGCCAGGGTGAATACACACCCATCCTTCAGGATGCCATCTATCGGAGGATTGCGGCCGGACCGCCGCCCCCGCCGTCGCAGGTGACACCGGACGAGGCGCTGAAGGGAAAGCATGATTGCCGGTTGATCTCCGTCACAGCCAGGGTGCTGGACCGTGCCGTGCATGGTTCGGAACGGTATCTGATTCTCCAGGACGGGAATTTCAATTTCAACGCCTACCTCAAGCAGGCCGAAGGCTCGGATGTCTTTGCGGGCGTGGAAAAAGGCAGCAAAGTCTCCGTGACGGGCGTTTGCAAGATTGATCCGGGCGAGTGGCGGGCCGGGGAGGAATGGCGGGCCAAAACTTTTCGCATCGAGCTGCGTTCGGCGTCGGACCTCCGCGTGCTTGAGTCCCCCTCGTGGTGGACGATGAAAAAGTTGCTGTGGATCGCCGGCGGGCTTGGTTTTGTGGTGTTGGCGGCCTTCGGCTGGGTGATGATCCTGCGGCGGCAGGTGGCGGAGCGGACCCGACAATTGGAGGCCCAGATTCAGGAACGGCAGCGGGCCGAGCGCTGGCGCGAGATCGAGCAGGAGCGCGCGCGGGTCGCGCATGATTTGCATGATGACCTGGGTGCCGGTTTGACCGAGGTGAACATGCTGTGTGCGCTCGTCAAAAGCCCCATCACTTCGGCTGCGGAGAAAAACAATTATCTGGAGGCGCTGACCGAAACGGCGCGGCGCATGGTGACTTCATTGGACGAAATCGTCTGGGCGGTCAATCCGCACAATGACACGATCGCCTCGCTGGCCAGCTATTTTGGCTCCTATGCGCAACGCCTGTTGGATCTGGCCTCGGTATCCTGCGGTCTGGATGTGGCGGAGGACTTGCCGGAACATCCGCTCGATCCCAAATTCCGCCAGGAGGTTTTTCTGGCCTTCAAAGAGGCGCTCACCAACATCGTCCGGCACGCGGAAGCCACGCAGGTCTGGCTGCGCATTTCGGTTCGCGACCAGCAGCTCCTGGTCGAGCTGGTCGACAACGGGCAGGGCTTCAATCTGAGCGGGCGAAAAACCGGCGACGATGGTCTGGCCAACATGAAGGAGCGGCTGAAATCGCTGGGCGGCGATTGCGAGATACTGAGCGAGCCGCATACCGGAACCACCGTGCGCTTTGCGGCACCGCTTCCCAAAATATTTTTATGATCAAAGTTGGCATTGTGGAGGACAGCAAGACCCTGCGTGAGGGATTCGAGACGCTGCTTAATCGCACCCCCGGCTTTCAATGCGTCTGCACCTGCGCCACCGTGGCGGAGGCGTTGAAGAAGATTCCCAAGGCCATGCCGGATGTGGTGTTGATGGACATTCAACTGCCCGATTCCACAGGCGTGGAATGCACGGCGAAGATCAAAGAATTAATGCCCAAGGTTCATATCGTCATCGTCACCGTGTATGAAGATTCCGAGCGCATCTTTCAAGCCTTGCGCGCTGGGGCGTGCGGTTATTTGTTGAAACGGGCTGAACCTGAAAAAATTATTGCCGCGATCCAGGAAGCGCAGGAGGGCGGCGTGCCCATGACCCCGGAAATAGCTCGCAAAGTCATCGGACAGTTCCGTCATCAACCCGCGGCGGCAGCGCAGGTGGAGAATCTGTCCGATCGCGAGAAGGAAGTCCTCGAATTCGTCATGCACGGCCTGGGAAACAAGGCGATTGCCGACCGTCTGGGAGTGTCCGTGGCGGCGGTGAAGTGGCATCTCCAGCACATCTACGAGAAGCTCCACGTCCATTCACGGACCGAAGCGGCGCTAAAATTCAAGCAGGGGCAAGGTTCTTAAAAACTAGCCACTTGGCTAGCTAGTCGGCGGGTTGCGTTCTGCTACGCTCCACTCGAACTCCATACAAAAGCTCAGCGCACGATTTGTTTTGCTCCAATTCAGAAGACATCCGGCGTCCAGCCGGACTATGAATTCCAACAAAACAAAATGAATGCGCCCCTTCCGGCCGGCCGGTTTCCATCCCGTGTTGCAAATGCGGCGGAAAACGCAATCCATTGAACCAAAAAGAAAAAATGAAAAAACACTGTTCCCAAATCGTCGCCCGGCTTCAACGGTTGGTTGCGCTCCGCCAGCTTCCCGTCCTGACGGCGCTGTTCGCGCTCACCACCTTGACCGCCCCGGCGGCCATCACCTTCGATGCGGCCAGTTCCGGGACCGCCGGAACCGCTGCCACCGTCGCCTGGTCCCATGCGGTGGGGGATTCCGGCCCCGACCGCATGCTGGTGGTCGGCGTCGCGGCGGAACGCACTGCGGATGCATTCCCCACGAGCGTGACTTATGGCTCGCAAGCGTTGACCAAGGTGACCGGCAGCAGTGCCAACCAGAGCCCCGTGGTCGCCCCCATCAATTCCACCGAATTGTGGTATTTGCCCGCGCCAGCCGTCGGCACCAACACCATCACCGCGACCTTCGCCACCAGTGTGGCGAACGGAATGGAATGCGGAGCGGTGTCCCTGTTTGGGGTCAATCAGTCAGCCCCGGAAGCCGTGGCGGTTGCCAATGGCGCGACGAGCGGGACTACTTTTACGAATGTGATCACCACGTTGACGGCGGGCGCGTGGCTGGTGGATGTGGCCAACAGTGGCGCGGGTGCTGCGATTAATACTCTTACCTCCACCACTGCTGGCCTGACACGGCGTTGGAATGGCGCTTCGGGTCTGCAATTGGTTGGCGCCGGTGGCACCCGCGAAGTGCTGACGGCCGGCACGGTCACAAACACTTGGGTCAGCACCGGCTCCAGTCGGCGTGCCCAATCCACGGCGGCTTTCGCACCGGCACCGCCTTCGCCGGTGGCAGTTGCCATCACCAGCCCGACCAACACTGCGGTGGTGAGCACCACCAGTTTTTCCGTTAATGCCAACGCCACGGTTAATCCGGGCACAGTCACCAACGTGAACTTCTATGTGGACGCCGCGCTGGTTGGCAACGACACCAGTTACCCTTTCAGCTTTGCCGTCGCCGGCGCGTCGGCAGGGGCCCACGCACTGAAGGTTGTGGCGTGGGACAGCAACGGAAATTCCGCTACGTCATCCGTGGTCAACGTCACCGCCGCCAACTTGCCGCCGTCCGTGGCGCTCACCAGTCCGGGGAACGGCAGCCCGGTTCTTGTCGGTGCGAGCGTCTCCCTCGCGGCAACCGCGACAGATGACAGTGCGGTCGTGAATGTGGATTTCTATGTGGACGGTGCGCTGGTCGGCAGCGACAACTCCAATCCGTATAACGCGACTTGGGCGAGCGCGACGCTCGGGGCCCACGCGCTGACGGCGGTGGCGTTGGACAACGGCGGTTTGAGCACCACCTCGGCCGTGGTGAACATCACGGGCTACGCCAGCTTTACCGCTTACGAGCCCTTTAATTATAGTGCAGGAAGTTTGGCCAACGGCGCTGCCACCACCGCTGGCGGGTTTAGTGGCAACTGGACCTGTGGGGCTGCCGGCACGATTGGCACCGGCTTGACCTACACTGGCCTGCCGGTGGCTAACAACGCATTAAGTTCGGCCGGCGGCAGACAATTCGAAACCTTTTTGGCCCCACTCTCCGGTGGCACCGAATATGTCAGCTTTCTTCTGAAGGCTTCCGGGAATATGGGTGGAAACATTGACGGCGTTTACTTTCCGAACGGTGGCACGGGACTCTGGTTTGGCTTCGGTCTGGCACCCAATACCGGCACCCAAGCTGGCTTTGGTCTTGGTTCCACGACGACCACTGGTACCGCCGCTTTGCCAGCGTCTAATCTGGCCAGCACTTTTCAGGGAATTTACGGCACCACTTATCTCGTCGTTCTAAAAATTGATTTTAACACCTCGGGCAACAACGATACGGTCACGGCTTATATTAACCCCACCGCAAATTCACCCACGCCTCCGGCGGCCACTTATACCGTCAGTTCGTTCGATGTGGGAACCATCACCGGGATTGGGCTGACGGTCCAAGGTGGCGCGACGATGACGCTTGATGAGATTCGGCGCGGCAGCACTTATGGCGAAGTGGTGGGTTATAACCCGCCCGCCACGCCGACGGGATT
This sequence comes from Verrucomicrobiota bacterium, assembly GCA_031423695.1. Classification (GTDB taxonomy): domain Bacteria; phylum Verrucomicrobiota; class Verrucomicrobiia; order Limisphaerales; family CAIQOK01; genus CAIQOK01. The sequence goes on along the minus strand of JANPGB010000336.1, from coordinate 677 downwards.
AGCCGCCACGGCTGGTGTCAACTCCGTCAGTTTGAGTTGGAATGTTGCGAGCGGTGCCACCGGCTACAACGTCCTGCGTGGCACCAGCACGGGTGTCTACACCGTGACCAACAGCGTGGCGTCCAATACGAACTACGACGCCACGGCGGTCGGCGGCACGCAATACTTCTATGTGGTCCAAGCCACGAATGCCTCCGGGGCGAGCGCGAATTCTTCGGAAGTGTCCGCGACTCCCACGATTGCCCTGCCCAATGTGCCCACCGGGCTGGCCGCCGTCGGAACCAACGGCGCAGTCAGCTTGAGCTGGAACGTCGCCGTGGGTGCCGCCAGTTACAATGTTAAGCGCTCGACCACCAGTAATGCGGAAGTTACCATCACCAACGTGGCCACCACCAGCTACACCGATACCGACGTGGTCAACGGCACGCCTTACTTCTACAAGGTATCCTCCACCAATGCCGCCGGCCAGAGCGCCAATTCCTCAGAAGTGACCGCCACGCCGAATACTCCACCCGCCGCGCCGACAGGCCTCGCCGCCATGGCGGGCACCAATCAGGTGGCGCTGGCTTGGACAGGTTCAGTGGGAGCTGTCAGTTACAACATCAAGCGCTCGATCACCAGCGGTTCAGGCTACAACACCATCGGCACCACGACCGCTCCCACGGTGGCTTACACCG
>JANPGB010000335.1:0-6237 GCA_031423695.1 Verrucomicrobiota bacterium | reverse complement strand
GGTCGGCGTTGAGTCCGGCCAGAGCGGCGCGCAGGCGGCGCGGGAGATTCTGGACCGCAACGGATTGACGGACGTGCCGGTGGAGGAAGTGCCGGGGCATCTGACCGACCACTACGATCCCACCAAGCGCGCGCTGTTTTTGTCCTCGGACAATTTCCACAACGCATCCATTTCCGCCGTCGGGGTCGCCGCGCACGAGGCTGGCCACGCGCTCCAGCACCAGGCGTCGTATGCCATGCTGAACCTGCGGATGAAGCTGGTGCCGGTGACGCGGTTTGCTTCGATGAGCTACGCGCTGATTTTTTTCGCCGGGTTCATCCTGATGCAGATGCACGCGATCGGCGGCCCCGTGTTCCACCAGATGATCTGGGCGGCCATCGGACTGTTCACCATAGTGACGGCGTTCCAAATCATCACGCTGCCCGTGGAGTTCGACGCCAGCCGTCGCGCCAAGGAGCAGCTCTTCCGCCTCGGGTTGGTGCGCGAAACTGAACGCGCGGCGATCAGCCAGGTGCTGGGCGCCGCGGCGCTGACCTATGTGGCGGCCATGGTCAGCTCCATGATGCAGCTGCTCTATCTGCTCTCCACCACGCGCAACCGCAACTGACGGCACCCGTTAATTTGCTTGCGAAGTTGCAGGCAAGGCTCAAGTCTTTGCCAAGTTTTTTATGGCTGCCAAATTCAAAAAGCAAAAGCCCGCCCGCCGGTTGCCACGCCGGCCCGCCGCCCGCGTTTCCAAAAAAGCGCGCCCGGCCGCCGGCAAGCCGATGGCCAAAACCGGGCCGGAACCCGCGTCGCCAAATGAATTCCCCAGAGCCGTCGCGCCGGGCGACACCGCCTTCGTGGCAAAGATGGACGCGCTGGTTCCGGTGGCCGACCGCGACCGTGTGCCGTACGATGGCGACACCGCCATCAAATTGTACCTGCGCGAAATTGGCCTGGTCAAACTGCTGACACCGCAGGAGGAAATCGAACTCGCCGCCCGCATCAAGAAGGGCGACAAGAAGGCGCGCGAACACATGATCAAGGCGAACCTTCGCCTGGTCGTCAAAATCGCCCGCGACTATGAAGGCATCGGCCTTCCCTTGCTGGATCTGATCAGCGAAGGCAACATCGGATTGATGAAGGCCGTCGAGCGGTTTGATCCCGCCAAAGGCGGCAAGCTTTCCACTTACGGTTCGTGGTGGATCAAACAGTCCATCAAGCGCGCGCTTGCCAACCAGTCGAAGACGATCCGGCTGCCGGTCCATCTCGTGGACAAGATTTCCAAAATGCGGCGTGTGGCGCTGCGCCTCCAGGAAGAGCTGGGACGTGAGCCGACCGACGAGGAATTGGGCGCGGAAATCGGCCTGACCTCCGCGCGCGTCGCACAGATGCGCCTGGCCGCCGTGCGTCCGGCCTCGCTGGATGCGCCCATCGGCGACGAGGATTCCAACACTTTTTCCGAAATCGTGCAGGACGAAAACGCCGACACGCCCTACGAACAACTGGAGGACAAAACCGTCACCGACATGTTGCAGGACATGGTCAAGACGCTCGATCCGCGCGAGGCCACCATCCTGCGCTTCCGCTTCGGCCTCGACGGTGGCACGGAAAAAACGCTGGAGGAGGTCGGCGAGAAATTCCACGTCACCCGCGAGCGCGTCCGCCAGATTCAGAACATCGCGCTGCGCAAACTGCGCAAGATGATTGAGCGCCTCGAAGCCACCCGAAAATAAATCCGTTTCCATCTTCACATGACTCAACCTCACCCGACGCCGGCCGACATCGAGCGCGCCATCCGCAACGTTCCGGATTTTCCCAAGCCGGGCATCCAGTTCAAGGACATCACGCCGGTGCTCGCCGACGCCCGGCTGTTCAACGGCTGCATTGACCTGCTCATTGACGGCTTCAAGCCCGGCGACGTGGATTCGGTGGTGGGGATTGACGCGCGGGGATTTATCTTCGCCGCCGCCGCCGCCGTGAAACTCCAGGCCGGGTTCGTGCCCGTCCGCAAGAAGGGCAAGCTACCGTATCAAACCCACGAGCAGTCCTACGACCTCGAATACGGCAGCGCCACGATTGCGATGCACGTGGACGCACTGCATGCCGGCAGCCGCGTGCTGCTGATTGACGATCTGCTGGCCACTGGCGGCACCGCCGCCGCCGCCATTGCACTGATGGAAAAGCTGGGGGCGAAGATTCTGGAAACTTCATTTCTCATCGAACTGAAATTTCTCGACGGACGCAAACGGCTCGGCGGGCATCCGGTGCGCTCGATCGTGGCGTACTGAAGCGGCTAGATAAACTTCCCCGGATTCAAAATTCCCTTCGGATCCAGTGCGTGCTTCACGGCGCGATGCAAAGCGCGCACCTCCTTTGAGGCGGCCAGCGGCCACCAGCGTTTCTTGGCCAGGCCGATGCCGTGTTCGCCGGTGATGGAGCCGCCCCACGCGATGACTTGTTTGAACAGTTCATCCAGCGCGGCATCGGCCCGTCGTTTCGCGCCCGGCTGCGTGTAGTCCACCATGACATTGGTGTGGATGTTGCCGTCGCCAGCATGTCCGAAGCAGGCGATGGTCAGGCCGTGCTTCTTCTGCAACCGCGCGGCGAACTTGAAGAGGTCTTCCAGTTTTCCGCGCGGCACCACGATGTCTTCGTTCAGCTTGGTCAGCCCGGTATCGCGCAGGGAGTAGGAAAACTCGCGGCGGATCTGCCAGACGGCTTCGCACTGTTTGTCGCCCAGGCCGCGTTGGACGAAGCGCGGCTTCTGTGGGCGGACAATTTTTTCCAGCGCGCGGATTTCCGACTCCACCGATTTTTTCTGGCCGTCGAGTTCCACGATGAGATGTGCCTTGCAGCCGCGCAAGCTCTCGCTCTTCGTGCGTTTGTAGGCGGCGGCAAGCGTGAAGGCGTCCGCGACTTCGAGCGCGCACGGCAAAATGCCGGCCGCAAAAATTGCGTGCAGCGTCTGGAGCGCGGCGCGCATGGAGGAAAAGCCCACGGCAAGGTTCGCGCGGTACGGCGGCCGCGGCAGGAGTTTCAACGTGGCTTCGGTGATGATGCCCAACAGGCCTTCCGAGCCGACAAAAAGCCGGTGCAGGTCGAAGCCGGTTTTGTTTTTGTGCGTGCGGCCACCCAGCCGGACGATGTCGCCGCTGGCCAGCACGGCTTCGAGGCCGAGCACATAGTCGCGGGTGACGCCGTATTTCAGGCAGCGCGGCCCGCCGGCATTGGTGGCGATATTGCCGCCGAGGGAGCAATCCTTCCGGCTCGCCGGATCGGGCAGGTAATACAGGCCAAGTTTCTCAACTTCCTTTTGCAGCTTCTCGGTGATGACGCCCGGCTGAACCACGGCGACGAAATCCGCGGCGTTGATTTCCTTGATGCGGTTCATCCGTTCCAGCGAAAGCACGATGCCGCCGCGCACGGGCACGCAACCGCCGACATAGCCGTAGCCCGCGCCGCGCGGCGTCACGGGGATGCCGTGACGGGTGGCGAAACGGAGCAGCGCCGAGACCGAGCGGGTGGAGCGGGGCAGGGCGACGGCGTCGGGTTGATGCGTGGCGAACCATTTGTCGCCCGCATATTTCGTGGGGATGGCCTCGCCGAACAGGATTTCGCCGGGCAGCAGTTTGTTCAACTGGGCGAGGTGTTTTGAAAGCATCGGCACGGTGGCTTGCGGCATGGCGACAAGATGGAAACAGCCCAAGCAGGTGTCGAGCGCGATTTCTCCCGGGAGTCTGGCACAAGGCCGCGCCACGGCCGTGGGTTCTGGCTGGCACGGCGGGCTTCAAACAATTTTTCCCGCGTATTGAGTTTTCGGCCCAGGGTTTTCAGTATAGTCCGCTCACCAAAAGCATTATGATCAAAGCCCTCGCCCATGTGTGTGTGTTCGCCCAGGACTTGAACCGGAGCCGGGAATTTTATTGCGGCGCGCTCGGACTGAAGCCGCACTTTGATTTTTTCAAGGACGGCGCGCTGTTCGGATTCTATCTTCAGGCTGGCCCCGGCCAGTTCATTGAAATCTTTCAGGCCGGTCCGGCGGCGGATTTCCGCCGCCAGCGGATTCATCACTTTTGCCTCGAGGTGGAGGACTTGGACGCGCTGCGAGAGTCCTTGATCCAGCGCGGCGTGGAAGTGACGCCGAAGAAACTGGGCTGCGACCAGGCCTGGCAATGCTGGTGCAAGGATCCCGACGGCACGGAGGTGGAGTTCCAGCAATACACGCCCAGGAGTTCGCAGTTCACGAAAACAGATTGCATCGTGGATTGGTGATCCGGTCCCGCTCAAAAATAATTCATCCTGCGTATTGAATTCCCCGCGCAGGCTTTTATAGTGCGGTCGTTTGACGCAGCCGACATGAGCAACACTTCCGACGCCAACACGTCCTGGGACCTCCAGGCCGCCCGCAACCTGTACAACATCCAGCGCTGGGGCGCGAAATATTTTGACATCAATGACGCCGGCCACGTCGTCGCCACGCCGCTGGAGGACGCGGGCTCGGCGGTGGACATCACGGACGTGATCGAGGAGGCCAAGGCGCGCGGGTTGAAGTTCCCCGTGCTGATCCGTTTTCAGGACATTCTCCGGCATCGCGTCGAGGCGATCAACGCCGCCTTCCGCAATTCCATCACGGAATACAATTACCAGGGCAAGTATCGCGGTGTGTTTCCCATCAAGGTGAATCAGCTGCGCGAAGTCGTGGAAGAAATTCTCGAGGCGGGCAAGCCGTTTGATTTCGGCCTGGAAGTCGGCAGCAAGCCGGAGTTGTTCGCCGGCTTCGCGTTGCAGAAGGACATGGGCAGCCTGATCATCTGCAACGGCTACAAGGACGCAAGCTTCGTCAAGATGGCCATGCTGGGCATCAAGCTGGGCAAGAAGGTCATCATGGTCGTCGAGAAGCTGGAGGAGTTGCGGCAGATCATCACGGTGTCCAAGCAGCTGGGCGTGGAGCCGATGATCGGGATTCGCGCGCGGCTGTTGAGCAAGGGCGCGGGCAAGTGGGCGGAGAGCGGGGGCGAGAACGCGAAGTTTGGCCTGAGCACGGTCGAGCTGCTGGCGGCGACGGAACTGTTGAAGGCGGAGAATCTCGGGCACTGTTTGAAGCTGCTGCATTTTCACATCGGCTCGCAGGTGCCGGACATTCTCACCGTCAAGAAGGCGGTGCAGGAGGCGTCGCGCTTTTACGCCAAGCTCTACAAGATGGGTTTTCAAATTCAGTACGTGGACGTGGGCGGCGGGCTGGGCGTGGATTACGACGGTTCGCGCAGCGCGTTTGATTCCTCGACGAATTACTCGCTGCAGGAATACACGAACGACGTGGTTTATTACATCGCGGATGTTTGCAACGCGGAGAAAGTGCCGCACCCGGACATCATCAGCGAAAGCGGCCGCGCAATCGTGGCGCATCACAGCGTGCTGATCGTGGAGGTGTTCGGTTCGATTGAAAAGACGCGGCCCGGACTGGCTTTCACTTACGGTGACAGCGAGCATCCGCTGGTGAAGGAGTTGTGCGACATCAAGAAAAACATCGCCAAGCTCAACAAGCTGGAAGCCTATCACGACGCGCTGGAACGCAAGGAGGACGCGCACAACATGTTCACGCTCGGGGTCATGGAATTGCCGGACAAGGCGCGGATTGAAAATCTTTACTGGGAGATCAGCCAGGAGGTCGTCGCGAGTTTCAAAGGCCAGGCCTACATCCCGGAGGAAATCCTCAAGCTCGAAGACAGTCTGGCCGATCAATACCTCTGCAACTTTTCCGTGTTCCAATCGCTGCTGGATCACTGGGCGCTCGGCCAGTTGTTTCCCATCATGCCGGTGAGCCGGTTGAACGAGTGTCCCACCCGTGAGGCCACGCTGGTGGACATCACCTGCGACTCCGACGGACAGGTGAACAAGTTCATTGATCTGCGCGATGTGCGCGACACGCTTTCCCTGCATCCCTTAAAAACCAACGGCGACGGCAAGCAGGAGCCTTATTACCTCGGCTTTTTTCTGATGGGCGCGTATCAGGACATCATGGGCGACCTGCACAATTTGTTTGGCCGCGTGAACGAGGTGCATGTGTTTCTCGATCCGGACGAACCCACCGGCTACTACGTCGAAGAAATCATCGAAGGTGCCACCATCATCCATTCGCTCACGTCGGTGCAGTACGACGAAAACGAATTAAAGCGCCAGATGAAAGCGCAGATGGACGAGGCGATCAAGTCGGACCGCATGAAGCCCTCCGAAGCGATGCGGCTCTTGGAT
>JANPGB010000334.1:0-1634 GCA_031423695.1 Verrucomicrobiota bacterium | reverse complement strand
GCTAAACGCGGCGCGTACTCCTCGCAGCGCGAGGAGTTCCACCCATCGTTGTTACCTCGGCTTGCGGAACGCGGTTGAGAAATCCCCCGCACAATGCGATGCTCCGCCCGCCATGAGCGTCAAAGTAAAAATCTGCGGCATCACCAGCGTGGCCGACGGCGTCGCCGCCGCCGGGGCCGGCGCGGAGATGATCGGGCTGATGTTCTACGAAAAAAGTCCGCGACACGTCTCGCTGCAACTGGCCGCGGAGATCGCCCGCGCGCTGCCACCCTTCGTCCTCAAGGTCGGCGTGTTCGTGAATCCCGACGCTGATCTGGTCAGGCGCGCGATTGGTGAATGCGGCCTGAGCCTGCTGCAATTTCACGGCGACGAACCGTCGGAGTTTTGCACCGGGTTCGGCATGATGAACCTGAAGGCCTTCCGCATCCGCGACGCGGACTCGTTGCAGGCATTGGCAAATTTCAACACCGATGCCTTTCTGCTCGACGCCCATTCGGCCAGCGGACTCGGCGGCACGGGGGAGAAATTCAACTGGGACCTTGCCATCGAAGCGCAAAAGTTTGGACGGCCCATTTTTCTTGCGGGCGGGCTGACCCCGGAGAACGTCGTCGAAGCCGTGCGCAAAGTTCAGCCGTTCGCCGTGGATGTTTCCAGCGGCGTGGAATCCGCGCCCGGCAAAAAGAACATTGCCAAAGTGCGGGCGTTTATCGCCGCCGCCAAATCCGCCGGATAAAACCCTCACCCCGTGAAGCACGACCTGGTCATCGGCTACAACCACGGCTACACCTGGGAAAAAATCGAGCCGTTTGCCCGGTCCTTGCGCGACACCGGCTTTGACGGAGACATCAGCCTGTTCACCAGTGGCGTTGCTGCTGACGCGGTGGCCGAGATCGAATCGCGCGGGGTGAAAGTTTTGAGCTCGCCCTGCCGGAACCTGGCCGGCAGTGAACGCTGGTTGAACTTTTGGAAAGCCCTGCGGGTAGCGCCAGTTCTGTGTCGTCTCCGGATTCTCCAGTGCATTGCTCCGGTCGGAGTCCGGCGGTTTCTGCTTTATGAAAAGCACCTCGCGACATATGCCGCCCAATATCGTCGGGCCTTTCTGACCGATGTTCGCGATGTCGTCTTCCAGAAAAATCCATTTGAAACGAAACTGCCCCGCGGAGTTCACGCCTTTGAGGAAGATGGCCGGCATACCGTCGCCACGCGGCCCATCAACGCGGGCTGGGTTCGCGAAGCTTTCGGGGCTGACGGACTGCACCGACTCGGCCCCCTCCCGATTCTCTGTGCCGGCACCATTCTGGGCGATGTGCCCGAGCTCATCTCGTTTCTTCGGCACTTCGCCTGGACCTGCGCCAAATCCCGCTACCTGAAATCCGCCGGGATTGATCAAGGCATCTACAACATGGCCGTGCGAACCTATCCCGGTCCGGCCATTCACCTCCATGCAAATGGCGGGGTGGTTCTAACCATGGCCATCATGCCCGCGTCGGACATTCTGGTGGATGAGCAAGGACATGTCCTCGGAGCCGACGGCCGGATCATTCCGGTGCTGCACCAATTTGACCGGCATCCACAACTCTTCAACAAAATCAAAGTGCTTCAGGGCAATGTCAGCCCACCCGCGACTTCAAGGC
>JANPGB010000333.1:0-2322 GCA_031423695.1 Verrucomicrobiota bacterium | reverse complement strand
TCTTATTCATCCTTCATCCTTCATCCCTCATCCTTCCACCCTGCCCGGCATCGTGATGGGCACGCCGCGCTATATGTCGCCGGAGCAGGCACGCGGGTTGAAAGTGGATGCGCGCACGGATGTGTTCAGCCTGGGTGTCGTGTTCTATGAAATGGTGACGGGAGAACCCGCCTTTGCGGGTGCGTCCACCGCCGAAGTGTTTGCCGCGCTGCTGGAAAAAGAACCGCCGCCGCTTCGCCAGTACGCGCCTGATGTGCCGGACAGGCTGCAAGAAATCATTAGCCGCATGGTCGTCAAAACACCGGAGGAGCGGTACGAATCCATTCGCGCGTTCACGGCTGACCTTGCGCAACTCGATCTGACGGCGGGCAACAGCGGTGCGGAACTGCGGACGCGGGCAGTGCGTGCGCAAGACACGAGCGGGATTCGCAAAGACACCCAGCAACAACCGACACAAGTGACATCGCCAAATCAGTCACGGCCTGGCGCTCGCCTGCGCCTCGGTTGGGTAATCGCGGCGCTCGCGCTCATCGTCGCGCTGGGCTTCGGCGTCTGGCGCTGGGTGGTCGGGACAGGACACGCATCCCCGTCAGCCGCCGCCGCAACCTTCACGCCGCTGATTGGCGAGACTGGCGCGAAAGATCACCCCGCGTTTTCTCCTGATGAAACCCGCATCGCCTTTGCCTGGGATGGTGGCAATAGCGCGCGGGTCGGGCCGCGTGATATTTACGTCAAGGTCATTGGCACCGATGGGCCGCCGCTGCGGTTGACGACTGCGCCGGAAGATGACGCCAGTCCCGTTTGGACACCGGATGGCAAGTATGTGACGTTCGTGCGCACGCCCCCGAACAGTAATGAGATAAGAAGAAGTGAAGTGATCCGCGTACCGGCCAGTGGCGGGCCGGAACGAAAACTGGGCGAAACAAACTCCACCGCCGCGTGGTCGCCGGATGGCAAAATGCTTGCCGTAACTCGCCACCCCGGATGGCCCGCATTGCCTGGATTGGAAGCTGACGGCGGCGTCTTTCTGCTCGCGCCGGAAACCGGTCAGCACACCAGATTGACCACCACGCCGCCGGATACGAGAGATATGTCTCCCCGCTTTTCGCCCGACGGAAAGCAGGTAGCCTTCATACGAGGTCCTGAACCAACCAAAACCTGGGTTTGGGTAGTTCCTGTCAACGGCGGCACCCCCCAACCCATTACCTCTGAAAACAATCGCGTCATTAGTCTCGCTTGGACCAGCGACAGCCGGGCGATTGTGTTTGCCGGCGTGTGGAAAGGCACGCGCGGGTTGTGGAAGATTGCCGTCGGTGGAAACACACCCGAACGTGTGGCTGTCCCCGGACAGGAGCCGGTCTCGCTCGACATTTCCCCGCGCGGCGACAAGCTGGTCTGGACGGAAGCCGCCGCCCCGCAATCGAATCTCTGGCTGTATCGCGGCGTCGGTTTCGCCGGACGCGAAGTGCCGGGCAAATTCGACGTGCCCGCCAAATTGCCTTCGTCCTCAATTTACGAAGACAGCAGCCCGGATTTTTCACCTGACGGTCAACGGCTCGTCTTTGCTTCGTCGCGCACCGGCGGAACTGAACTTTGGCGCAGCGACGCCGACGGCAACAACGCCGTGCGTCTGACTACCAAGGGCGGCCCGACCGGCTCGCCGCGCTGGTCGCCCGACGGCAAGTGGATTGCGTTTGATTCGCAGCTCGGCGGCGACGGGAATATTTACGTGATGAGCGCCGACGGCGGCCCTTGGCGCAGATTGACGCCGGAGAGCACCGCAGAAACAATTCCCGCCTGGTCACGCGACGGGCAATGGATTTATTTCAAATCGAATCGCAGCGGCAGCATGCAGATTTATAAAATGCCCGCCGCAGGTGGCGAGGCCAAGCAAATCACATTTCACGGCGGCTTCGAGGGGGTTGAAGCGCCGGATGGCAGCACATTCTATTACACCAATGCGCGCGGCGAGTATGGAATCTACGCTGTGCCAGCCAATGGCGGCGAAGAAAAGCTGGTGCCAGAACTCAGCCGCGCTGGATATTGGCGGTCGTGGAGCCTGGTGAAAGAGGGCATCTGTTTCATCGCCAAGGAAGACGCCGCGCAACAGACGATCCGCTTTTTCAGCTTCGCCACGCGCCGCGTCACGCCGCTGATCACTGTCAACGGCGAAGCCCTTTATTGGATGTCTGGACTGGCGCTCTCACCCGATGGCAAGCGGCTGCTGTTTGCGCAACCGGAACCCCGCAAAGACGAACTCATGCTGATGGAAAATTTCCGCTAAGCAAGCATCCCAACCGAGGCGCGCAAGCAAATTGTAAG
>JANPGB010000332.1:0-16513 GCA_031423695.1 Verrucomicrobiota bacterium | reverse complement strand
CTCCGTGCGGTCGAGCCGGCGTGGCTCGCACGGCTCGGGAAGCGTCAGGTCGCGGCGATCCACGGCTTCGTGGTGTCGTTGCTGCGCGAGAGCCCCGAGTTCCATCAATCGAAGCTGCGCGATCTCGGCCTGCACGACGTGGTGATCGCATTCCTGCGCTCACCCTCCGCCGAGGCCCGCGCATACGCGGCGATGCCCGGATGCGCGGGGGTGTCGGCGTCGAAATCCTGCGGCTGGCTGAGCCGTGCGATCATCCGGGGGGTGTGGGCGCGGAGAAGCTCCGCCTCGTCCACCGGCCCGGGCGCGGCCCAGGTGATGGGCAGTTCCGTCTGGGCGCGCAGCTTTTCCAGCGTGCGGGTGATGCGCGCCGGGCGTTCGGGATGTCCGGGCCGCGAGTATTCGGCGCAATTTTCGTCAGTGATGATTTTCATCGGCGGCGGTGCGGGCGATGTCAAGGGGCGCAAGGCAACCCAGGGAGCGGGGCGCGAAGAATGCGCAGGTGGCGAAGTCTAAACCCTATTCAACACCCACGCTGCCGGCGCGCGCTTCCAATCCGCAACACACCCGCGGCGCGGGTAATTTGCCTGCCGCCATTTCGCTTGGCCAGAATAGATTGCTCCGGCAAACCAAAAAATTCCGGGAGGATGAAATCCGTTCCAACTTTTTTGCGATGGGGTTCTTGACAAGTTTTCGGCCGCTGCCCAAGCTCGGTGCGGTTCGAATATGTATAAACGATTTCTCCCCATTTTGATTTTCGCCGCCGGGATCGGCCTGTCCTCGCAGTTTTTCTGCAATGACGTGTCGGGCGGCTCCACCAACCTGGTCCTGACGGTTCCGCCGGGCACGGCGGCCACGGCGGAAAGCGCGGCGGCCAGCGATACCTTCCGCTCGTATCTGCAGCTCCAGGAGCAGCTGCACGAAACGCAACTGGCGATCGAGCACGCCGAACGGGAGATGGAACTCGCCACGCTCAAGAGCGCCGCGATCCTTTCCAACCGGCTCCAGGCCATCGAGCAGAGCGTCGAACTGCAACGGGCGCATGAGCTGGGCATTGTGCGCGACATGATGTACATCGCCGGCGCGTTCGTGGTGATCGGGGTTCTGGCCCTGCTGTTCACCTCGTATTTCCACTGGCGCGCGGTCAGCCGTCTCGGGGAAATCGCCGCCGCGCTGCCAGTCCATCGGGGACTGGGGCCCCCGGCTGCGGTCGCGGCGCTCGGGCTGGGCGAAAATCCGGGAGTGATGGAACAGACCCACCGCCGGCTGCTGGGCGCCATTGAACGTCTGGAAAAAAGAATTGTGGAACTGGAAGGGCACGGCGATGCCGGGCAGCTGACCAACGGCGCCCCCGCCGCCGCGCCGGTTGAAGTCCGCCCGGATCCGGCGGGAGAGCCGGGCCTGCGGCCGGACATGTCCCTGCAACCCGCCCGGACGACGACGGCCACCGGCTCCGACAACGCAGACCGGGTGACGTTGCTGATGGACCAGGGACAGGCCTGGCTGAGCCAGGACCAGGCCGAAAAGGCGTTGGCGTGCTTTGACGAAGCGCTGGCGCTGGATCCGGCACGCACCGAACTGCTGGTCAAAAAGGGGGATGCGCTGGAAAAATTGCGCCGAACAAACGAGGCGCTCGAATGCTACGACCGCGCCCTGGCCCTGGATGATTCGATGACGATTGCCTACCTGCACAAGGGCGGACTGCTCAACCGCGTGGAACGGTTTGACGAGGCGATGTATTGCTACGAGCAGGCGTTGCGCACCCAGGACAAAGACCGCGCGGCGTGAATTGATTTTTTGTCAGGGGAAATGATTGTCACAGGAATAAGCCCGGAGTTTTTTCATTCCCCGGATCATTCCCCGGACGGCTTCAGGATCTTGCTCTAATTCAACCCGCCTTCGCCCTTGACCCGCTCCGCGTCCATCTGCCGGCGGATCTTGGTGATCTCCGCCTGGATCAGCTCACGGTTGATCTCGTCCTTGGTGTCCAGTTCCTTTTCCAACTCGACGATGCGCTGCTCGTAAACCGACAACCGGCCCTGCATCCGGGAATGAATCGTCTCCAACCGCTGCCCGAGCCGGTCCACTTCCGTGACGGCCTGCTGCTGCGTCGCGATCAGATGCGCGCGCTGGATCAGCAGTTTCTGAACAAGCGATTCAGACATCCAACGCGCCAGTTGCGCGACCAGGCCCTGGCGGATCACAGACTGTGCTTTCTCCGCCTGGCGTTCGGCGGCGATGGCCCGCTGCCGCCAGTCCTGACTGTCCGCGTCCAAAGCCGGGCTGCTATTGTCCTGGCGCACCGGCAAAAGTGCGCCCGGAGCTCGGCGGCGACGCCGGAGGACCACCAAGAGCAGCAAGCACAAAACCCCGCCTCCCAGCGCGCCAAGCACCCAGTATTTTGTTAGGGAAGTGGTGGTGGAATCAATCGCGGGAGGCAGCGACACGGCGGCAGCTTTCGCCGGAGTTTTTTCGTTGAGCGCGGCTAGAATGGCGAGGACGCGGCGATCCACCTCCTGTCCTTTTTTGGCGATCACCTGGCCATTCGTGAAACTCTCTGTCACCGTCATCTTTTCGGCACGCTGGGCTCGCAAAGCGATGGTTAAGTCGGCGTCCAACACACAGTTCGTGCGCAAGAAGGAGCTAAGATACTTTGCCACGGCTTGCTGTTCGGGCGGGAAGGAGGCGCGCAGATCCGTTCGCGCCCGTGGAAATGAAATGAATTCCGTCCGGGCATGATTGGTTCCGTGACGGGCGGCAATCTGAGCGGTGAGTGAAATCTCGGGGTCGGCATAGTAGACCAAACGCACGGTGGCACCAACCTTGGCACCTGGCGGCGTGGCGTTGGTGGCGCGGATGAAGGCATTCATCTGGTTACCCAGACCGGCCAACAGCGGCGCCTCAAACTCCTGGTCGGATTCCCCGCCCGCCCACAGGCGGGCCAGCTCCGTGGTCACGGGAAAGAGCGGATTCTTTTTCTGGAACGAAACAATCAGGCGGCTGAATTTCTCCGAGGCCAGCAAATGGGTGGCGAGCTTCCGCGCGTCGAAGCCCTGCTCGACGGCGTCCAGAAAATTTACCCGCGTCTGCACAAAACTTTTGTGAAAGGCCGCCGTGACTTCCGCCCCCGCCTCCGGATAAAAACGAAAGATCGCCGGCACGCGTTCGCCTTCCCGGGCCTTGAGCAGCGCCGTGGCCTCGGGGTCAATGACCACCAACGAAACCGGCGTGGTGAGGTCAGCTTCGACGCGGTCGCCCAGCTTGTAGTCCGCCAGTTCCCGGGCCGATACCGCCGCGGCCGACAAGAGCGCCAGCACAACGGCGGAGAAGACGGGTCGGAAAGATTTCACCATAGGAAAGATTTTTGTTCGCTCAACATCACCTCGCCCTCCCAGAGCGTCGCACGCCAGGCCGTCACGCGGCCAAAGCGTTTATAGTCGTCGCCCACAATCGGAAGAAACGTCCAATGGCTGAACCAGCCACCCGGTTTGACTTCATATTCCAGCGTCGAACCGCTGGGCAGATCGCCCTTGGCCGCGCCGCGCAGTTCGATGCGCAGCTTCACCGGCGCATCACTGGCGCCGTTGGCGCGCCATTGCACGGCGAAGCGCATGCCGGAAACCTCGTTGGTATGCACGCGCAGGTACGCCTGATAGGCGTCCCGCTCAAAAAGGCTCGGGGAAAGGGTCTGCCGACCCTGCAGATCGAGAAACTGCGGCAGCACTTTGATGACGCGCCCCGTGGCGGCGATGGCGGCCGGTGATTCCGAGAACAGAATCACAAGCAGCAGATAAAAAAGCGTCCGGCGCATGGGGGAGAAATAGCCGGACAGACGTTGGAACTCAACTGGATTATTCCGCCGGGAGATTTGGCGGGAGGGTCATAAAAGCGGGTGAGGCGCTGCGTGACCGGAGCCGGTTCGTCCTCGTCGTCGTTCTCGTCGTCGTCCTCGCTTCCGGCTTTGTTCCGAGGACGACGACGGGGACGAGAACGAGGAGGAAGGCCAACGCCCTCACCCCGCTGTCAATCGCACCCGGACAATTGTTGCGGCAGGAAATTTGCGTCCATCCGCCCTTGGCCGGCGTAGTAAGGTTGATGAACAGACTGACCGTACATTTTGGAGTTGGCGACAGCGCGGCGCCTGAGGCAAACTGGGCCGTGCCGATCCGCCACCAACCCCCGATGGTTGCCGGCGCGACGCAACCATGTTGCAAACCGTTGAAGCATCGCAAGCGCAGTTGTTGCGTCGCATCGCCGCGAAGGACCACGACGCGCTGGCGGAATTCTACGACCAGACCGCTCGTCCGCTTTTTTCCATCGCAGTTCGACTGCTTGGCAACCCTCAGGAAGCCGAGGAAGTAATTCAGGACGTATTTGTGCAAATCTGGACCAAAGCCCCGACGTTCGATGCGGCCATTGGCCAGCCCTTTCACTGGGTGGTCGGCATCACCCGGAACCGCTGCATTGACCGCCTGCGCGCCCGGCAACGCCGGGCGCGGGTGATCGTGAATCTGGACGGCGAGCAGAGTCTCGCCGCACTCTGTGAATCCGCGCCGCCGGACACCTCTCTGCCGGAAACCGAACTGGCCGCCATTCGCGCCGCCGTTGCCAGTCTGCCGCAAGAACAGCAGCAGCCCATCGAACTGGCCTTCTTCAAAGGCCTGACGCATCCGGAAATCGCGGAGTTGCTGAACGAACCCTTGGGCACCATCAAGGCCCGCATTCGGCGCGGGATGGGGAAATTACGCGACGGTTTGGAAAATTATTTATGATTTCGGAGCATCAACAAGAACAGGCCAGCCTTTACGCTCTGGGGTCCCTGTTCGGGCCGGAACAGACCGCGTTTGAAACCGAACTCCGCGGCAACCCGGAGCTGCTCGCCCTCACGCGCGGCCTGCAACGCGCGGCCCAACTGCTCGCCGAGGCGTCCGCTTCCGAGCCGTTGCCGCCCGGCTTGAAAGCCAAAGTGCTGCAGCGCATCAGTCCGGAACCGGCGGCCAAGACTTCCGCGCCGTTTCCGCTCACCGCGCTTGCGGGCCTGCGCTTCGCCGACGCCAATGACCAGACCGGTTGGAAACCGCTGCCCATCTCCGGCGCATGGATCAAATTGCTCTCACTCGAAAAAGCCTGTGGCTACGCGGTGATGATGGGGCGGTTGGATGCAGGAGCGCGTTATCCGGCGCATGTGAACGCGGGGCCGGAAGATTTTCTGGTCCTCACGGGCGACCTGCACATCGGCAATCGTCGAATGGGGCCGGGCGATTTTCACCACGCGGACGGAGGCTCGCGGCACGAGGAGAATTATTCGCTCGAAGGTTGCACGCTCATCTCGGTGCTGACAACGGATGATCCGTTGGTGGCGTTTGCGATGGCGTAAATCTAACTTTCGCAAGAGCCGACGTGAGGAGATTTTGGTTTCAAATTTGGAGCGCGGCTCTGTGAGCCGCAGCATTTTTAATTATCCACGACCTCAAACGTATTCGAGCTATTCGGTTTGTCTCCACTGCTGCGGGTCGCAGACCCGCGCTCCAGGAGGGTACAAATAACCCTTGCTCGGAATTCGCGGGCTGGGTTTCATGAAGAAATGAAAGTGGGTATCTGGACAAAGCTAGGAGAAATAAACGTGCCGTGATTCCGAAGCATATCAAAACAATTATGGAACGCGTAGGTTTCGCGAGTTCGCTCACACTTCTTGCGACCTATTTTATCCTCATTGCGTCAGTATTCTTCCTAGCAGCGCGTGACCGGATGATTCCAGCGACATGGTGGGACTCCGGTGGCGGCAATCACGGTCCATGGAGGCATTACGAGCCGGTGCGTCTGTTACTCAACTATGCATTTGTGGTGCTGCTTGGCGCGATATTCACAGGCGGGTTTACTGGCGGATTTCTTGGTCGAACACGGGCAGGTCTCGTGATGTTTGTTTCGCTGGGATTCCTCGTTTTAGACTTTGTCTTTTTGTTCTGGCTTACTGACTAAAATACTGGTGCCAACCGCGACTCATCCCCGCCGCTCAAAATCCCTCCGCTGCGTTTCCCCCAACGCCTCCGGCTGGTAAAACTTGTCGTAGAACTCCGCGTCCAGATGACACGCTTGAAAGCCCAGCACCGTCCGATACGGCGGCAGATAAACCGGGAAACGGCCATAGCGCGCCCAGAGATATTCGCAGTAGGCGATGGTCGCCTCAATCGCCGCCTCGCTCACGCGCGGCACGGCTTGTACGATTTCGTTGTGTTTTGCCCACGCACTGCCGTGACCTGTGCTGCGGAACAAACCGTCAGCGCCATATTTTTTTTCCACCACGGCGCGCACGGCGTCGGCCATTGAATTGTAATAAGGCGGACAGAAAGGTTTGAGCAGCACTTCACCGTTGCGTTCCAGGCCCACGGGATAGGGAATGTTCGGATTGCGCTTGAGCAGTTTCATCGCAAGCGACGCCAGCCAGCCCGCACCGACGTAGCGGTTCGCGGGCATTTGCTCCATGCGGAAACCCAGCGCCTGAAACCACGCGAACTCGTGGTTGGCAAAATTCGGAAAGCCGCCCAAGCCGAGCGCCTGTGCCATGAGACCGAGGTTTTGCAGCATCATCCCCTGCTCCACCGTCACAAACTCCGTCACGAACTGTTCGATCTGCCGCACCGTGGCGATGCGTCCCTTGTCCGGGTTGTCTTCGAGATGACCACCTTTGCTGCGCGCAAACTTTCCCAAGCCGGCGGGCAGAAAATGATTGCGGTCGTCCAGAATAAAGGTGCCGGTGTGCTCGTTGAGAATTTCCAGCAGGCCGTTCACATACATGAAGGTGAGATCATTCACCGGCAGAAAATAAGTGGTGCCCGGCGCGTGGGCAGACCAGCGGTTGGCGTTGATGTTGAACAACGGTTCGATGGGCGTGGTGGTGCGGCCGTCTTTGATCTTCACGCGGGATTTCCGGTACAGCTCGGTGAACTCCCCCTTGCGGCTGTGCTCGATGAATTCAGGCATTGAACTGGCCGGAAGTTCGCGCGGACGGCGGACGAGATGCGTGGATTCGTCGTTGGTGACGATGAGTGCGACGGTCTGCAAGCCGTCGCCGCTGGCGATCGTGCGCGCCACCAGTCCCGACATGATGCTGCCGCCGCCGTCTTTCGCGTAACACAAATCCGCCAGCGCATGGCCCGTGATTCCCGACGCGGCGAACACGAGCGCGGCTTCCTCGTCCTCGGAGAGTGGCTTGGGCTGGTGGCGGCTTTTGAATTCCAGCGGTCCGCCGGGGATGTTCATGCCCAGACCGAAGCGGCGCGAGCGGCGTTCCCGCAGCGCGGTCAGTAGCGGAAACTGGTTCAGGTTGTCCTCCGGGCCGGCTGTTCCTGCGTTTTGGATGTCCATATAGCTTCTGAATTTCCAGGGGTTGTTTACATGATTGGCTGCCAATCCGCCACGCAGTTTTTTAGGAGCGCCGGGCTCCGATCCGACACGCTTTTAAAAAATGAACCCCGCGGGATCGGAGATCGGCGCTCCAAACCAGGCGTCCTGTATCGGCCGGGCCTTACTCGCAAAAAATAATTGGCCGGGCCTGCATCCAGATGAACCCGTCGCGCGTATTACCCCTTGAAAATGCGAAATGAAAAGTCATGTAGGGTAAATACCCCATAGCGGAATTGCCGGGGGGTCTTCCATCTTTCAAAGCGAAAAATGAAAATGCACAGGTCAAATCATAGCCGGGTTCATCGGATGACTTCCCTCGCGGCGCGGACAGCCCCGGCAGGTCTGGCTCTGGCCCTGGTTTTGGCCGGCTGCGGAAAATCGTCCCACCCGGAGACTGGAAAAAGCCAGAGCCGGCTTATGTCCGACCCGCTCAAACTCGTGCTGCTGCCGCAGGGCGGTGAAGGCCCGCTAGACCTTAAAATTTCCCGCGCGCAGGAAAAAGTCCGCACCGAGGCTGATCCTGCCTTGGCCTTGGAACAACTCGGCTGGCTGTTCGTCGCCAAGGCGCGGACGAGCTTTGATCCGGGGTTCTACAAGCTGGCCGAACAATGCTCCTTCGCTCTCGAAGCCAAACACCCGCACGCGCCAGAGGCGCTGCTGCTGCGCGGACATGTCTGGCAGAGCCTGCATCGCTTCAAGGAGGCCGAACCGCTGGCCCGTGAACTGGCCGCCACGCGCGGACGGGCTTTTGATTTCGGTTTGCTGGGCGATGTTTTGATGGAACAGGGTCGCCTGGACGAGGCCGTGGAGGCATATCAGAAAATGGCGGACATCAAACCCGATTTGCACGCCTACACCCGCGCGGCGCACCTGCGCTGGTTGAAAGGCGATCTGGAAGGCGCTATCGAAATGATGCAACTGGCCGTGGCCGCCGCCAGCCCCCGCGATGCGGAATCCGCCGCGTGGGTTTATACGCACCTGGCTCAGTATCAATTGCAGTCCGGCGATCTCGCCCAATCCCGGCGCGGCTGTGAGGCGGCCTTCGCGTTTCAAACCAACTATCCGCCCGCACTCCTGTTGCTCGGGAAGATTCAACTGGCCCGGGGGGAAATTTCGGAGGCGGTGGCTTCCCTGAAGCTGGCCGAGGCGGGGAATCCGTTGCCTGAATATCAATGGGCGCTGGCCGAGGCGTTGCACGCGGCGGGGCGCGCGCCCGAAGCGGAGGCCGTGGAGCAATCACTCAATGAGCGTGGCACGGTAAGTGACCCGAGAACCTTTTCCATCTACTCAGCCACAGTGGGGGTGAACACCGCAAATTCCTTGCGGCTGGCAGAGGCGGAACTCGAAACGCGCCGCGATGTTTTCACCTATGACGCCATCGCCTGGGCGCTGGCCGCCACGGGCCGGTGGAATGAAGCGCGTATCAAGATGCTGGGGGCGCTGGCGGAGGGAACGCAGGATGGCCGGCTCTTTTTACACGCGGGAATCATCGAGGCCCAAACCGCCCAGCTGGCGCTCGCGGAAAAACATCTGCGGCAGGCGGCGGCGCTGGCCCCGATGCTGCTGCCGTCCGAAAGAGCGCGGCTCCAGGACGGCGCGCTCCGGCTGGGCATAAATTTCTCTGAACAACTCGGGTTGCTCAAGGATGAGAAACAACAGACAAACCAAAACACACAAACCAAACCAACAGGAGTCAGTTCATTATGATAAACAAAATAAAAACCGCCCAGGCCGCGCTGATCGCCGCGCTAATCGCCTGCGTGCCCGGGGCCGCACTGGCCAGCAGTCACATGGACGCGCCGCTGATCACGCTGGATCCAGCCGCAAACACCACGGATGTCTATGCTTTCGTCACCACGAATGCCGGACAGAAATATCTCAACGTCGCGCTCGGAGTTTATCCGTTTGAAGAGCCGGGCATCGGACCAAACAAATACAACTTCGATGACAACGTGCTCTACCAGATTCACGTCGCGCTCGGCTCCCATGCCACAACTGGTGTGGCTGATGTGAGCTATCAATTCAGGTTCAAGACGGGTTACAAAAACAAAAACACCATCCTGCAATCCTATCTCGGCGTCATCGCTGATGTCGGTGATGCGAATCAAAACCTCACGCAAACCTACACTGTGACCAAGGTGGATCACCGTCCCCACGGCGCCGACAGAACCTCATTGCTCGGATCCGGGGTGGTGCCACCGAACAATCAAGGCATCGCCACTCCGAAATATAATCAGGGCGACAACGGTGAAAATCCGGCGCGCGACGGCGTCGCCACCGCCGGCGAACTCGATCATTACACCCAACAAGCCATTGCCAATTTGTCGGGCGGTTACGTTGCCTTTGCCGGCCAGCGCGACGACGGCTTTTACGGTGACATCCAGGCTATTTTCGATCTCCTTCAATTGAGATCGCCGGGCAAAGATGCCCAGGGCGGGTTCAACATTCACCTGATGGCGCTGCAAATCCCTATCAGTGATCTGGGGACCGATCAACAAATTGCCGGCGTTTATGCGACGACCAGCCGCAAGCAGATCAAAATAATCCAACATGGAAATTCATCTTTGGCCACCAAACCGTGGATTCAAGTGGCCCGCCAGGGAAATCCGCTCTTCAACGAAGCGCTGGTCGCCATCGCGGACAAGGATATGTACAGCCGCACTTCACCCGTCACCGATGCCCGCTTGTTTTCCAAGTATGCGCTGACCCCTGAACTCGCCCACCTGCTCAACGTCATCGTGTTTGGCGGTTCCGGCCCGGCGGTCGAAACCAACCGCACCGACATCAAGGGCATCTTCATTCCCGACCTGATCCGGGTGGATCTTTCGACCGGCCCCGCCCGTCTCGCCGGCGGTGGTACAACTCATCCGACCAATCCCGACGATTCCGGCTTCTCGCGCCTGAGTGTTTTCGGCGGCGACGCGCTGACCAGCACGGTGCAGGCGGGCCTGCCCGGCTTCCCGGCCGGCACGATTCCCGGCGGCTGGCCCAATGGCCGGCGCTTTGGGGATGACGTAATTGACATTGCGGTCACCGCACTGATCAGCGACCTGCGGAACAACCCGCTCGTGATCAATGGCCCGGCGGGCGACAACGTGAACACCAACGACATGGCCTACAACAAGGTGTTCCCCTATGAATCCACGCCCCAGAACGGGCGCAACCACATTCATCATTGATTTGTTGGTGTCGGGTTGGACGGCGGTTGTGCATGCAAGCACAGCCGCCGTTTTTCTTTTCCAAGGTACAAATATCTGCCAGATTGAAACCCATGACTTCGGCCCGGACTGGTTTTCGTATCGCCCCCCCGCTGCTCACCGCACTGCTCCTGGCGTTGACATTGCCCGCCCGCGCGCACGATCCGGGATTGAGCACGGCCATGGTGTTCGTGCAGCCGGAACAGGTTCAAGTCACGCTGGCCTTCGCGGTCAAGGATGCCGGACAGATTGCACCGCTGGATGAAAGTGGCGACGGCGTGGTTTCGGCGGCGGAGTTTGCCCGCAACCAGGACAAGCTTTCGTCCATCGCGGGCGACCAGTTTACGGTCGCCTTTGACGGACAGGCTGCCCCACCCGCCACGACGCACAGCCAGCTTGACGCCCAGGACAACGTCGAAATCTTGCTGACGTTCACGGCGCGGGAATTTTCCACGATCACCGTGCAGTCAAAACTACTGGGACGGCTCGCCCCCGGGCATCGCCAGTTTTTCACGCTCCAGAAAACCGGCGGTCCGCCCCTCGTCGAAAAACTTCTGGGTGCTGGGGCAGACACCGTGACCGTCCAAGTTGGCCCGACGGTTTCCGTACCCACGACGGTGACCGGGCATTCTTCCTTCGCCGATTTTCTGGTGCTGGGCGTGAAACACATCTGGACGGGCTATGACCATCTGCTGTTTTTGTTCGCTCTTCTCGTCGTGACGCGCAATTTCAAGGCGTCGCTTCTGATCATAACCTGTTTCACGCTGGCGCATTCACTCACCCTGGCCGTCGCCACCCTCAACCTTGTGCAATTCTCCCCCCGCCTCGTGGAACCGTTAATTGCCGCCTCCATCGTCTATGTCGGCGTGGAAAATATTTTCAGCCACGGCGAACCGAAGGGTCGCTGGATTCTGACTTTCGGCTTTGGCCTAGTTCATGGTTTTGGTTTTGCTTCGGTGCTGCGCGAACTGGGCGTGGGGGCGAACGGCAGCGGCATCGCGGTGCCGCTGATTTCATTCAACCTCGGCGTCGAGCTGGGGCAAATCGGCATCGCCGCGCTGGCGCTGCCGTTGATCTGGAAACTGCGGACCCGGCCGGTATTCGTCCGCCGCTGGGTGCCGGCCACTTCCATGCTGACCGCGCTGCTGGGCGGCTTCTGGTTTGTCCAAAGAGTCTGGTTCTAAGTCAGGGCGACTTCACTTCCGGCACTGCATTGGTGCCGGGCGACTCCGGTGCTTTGGGTTTCAAATCCTTGATCGCTTCGATGGGATGCAGTGGTAGCAGCATCATTCGGGGCAAAAAATACAGCGGCTCCATTTTGGGATCCCCCAGCGTGCCGCTGATTTTGTATTCGAAAACCTTGCTCACCGGCCAGAGCACCAGGCTCAACACGCGGCCCACCACCCAGGTGTCCCGGAAAAGCTCCGCTTCCGCACGGGCGTCCACCCGGGCCTGCAGATCCACGTTGCCGCGGTACTGCAGCCGCATGCCGGACGCGCGGATGTCCAGATTGTCGGTGTGGATGATGCCGTTGGTCAGCACGAACGCAGCGGTGCCTTCGCTCAGGCGGGTGCTGCCCAGGCCGGGCGCGATGCCCTCCAGGGCGGGCGTCAACACGCCGAAGACGGGGATTTCCATGATCAGTCCGTCCCGCAGACTCAGCTGCCCGCTGCCGACCCAAGTTTCGCCGTCCGGGGGGATGCCCTGCGTGACGGCCCACCGGCCGGTCAGCAGACCCTTGAGCTTGTTGGTGGGTGAATTCAAATCGCCGAGCAGCAAATGCAGATCCGCGTTGGTCACCGCGACATTAAAGCGGAGCCGGTTGTCAGCCCCTTTCGGAAAATAAAACTCCGCCCCGCCCTGCGCCGTGCCCTGATAAAACTCCGCGCGGATGTTGTCCAAGGTCAGGGTGTCATTCACCCAGTTCACCTGCCCGCTGACGTGCGGCAGCTTGAATTTCCACCATTCAAACGGGCCGCCGGTGAAGTCAAAATGCAGGTCCACCCCGTTGTCGATGTCGAAGGCGATGGAACCGTTCACCCGGGCGGTGGGCGTGGCCAGAAAACGGTACGGTTCAAACCAGGCCCCGGCCACCGGGCCGATGGCGCGGGCGAACACCAGCGGGTTCGCAAAGCCGAGCACGTTCGTCATGAAAACTTTTTCCCCCGCCAGATCCACCCGCACCCACTCGGCGCTGACCCGCTCCTCGCCACGCTGCAAACGCGGCTCGGTGAGCGTCAGAACCTGGTTCGAGAATTCGATGGCCGATTGAAAGCCGCTCGCGGTCTCGCCGCGAAAAGTGAAATTCGTCAACGCCACGTGGCCTTTCACATCCAAGCCGTCCGGCGTATTCCAGCGGCCGCGCAGCTCGGCGTCCAGCACGGGCGGCTCGGTGAACCCGGCCAGATCAAACCCGTGCCGCGATTCCGGCGGAAGCAGGAGTTTGAGCGCATTCATGTCGAGCGTGCTGTGAACTTTGAAAAAATAGGCCGCCGTGGCGTCGCTGGATTCATGCGCCAGTTCCAGCCGGCCCTCCGGTCGCGTGACCACCAGGTCGGGAATCCGCCACGTCAGATTGGAGTAGGCGAGATGAAACTCCACCGAGTCGAAAATCATGTCACGCAGCGCGCCGTGGCCCACCGCCAGCTTTCCCTCCAAGCGCAACGTGGGTTTTATTTCCGCGCGCCAGTCAGGACCTGGATCGGTCCAGGCGGGCAGCCTCAAGGAGGCCGTGGCCTGCAAGCGCGGCGGCAGGGCCCAGGAAAACTGGGACCAGATCGGACCACTGGCATCCGGCAGGAGCGCCGAGATTTTTTGCAGGTCGAAATCAGCGGCTCCGGTGAAATTCAGTTCGCGCGTCGCCACGTCCAGCTTCGCCTGCGCGGTGAGACTGCCGCCGTAAAGGCCGGTGGAGAGCTGCCGGACGAGCAGCCGCGGGGCCTGCCATTGCGCGGTGCAGAGCAGGTTCGAAGCGGAGAGCGCCGGTGCGGACAGCTCGCTCAACCCGCAGCTCATTTCCAGCCCGTAAGGCGCGAGATTGGTCCACCAACCCCACGCCGGATCGGGCGGTGAAATCGGATGGGTCGGCGTGGCCAGTGTGGCGGTGAGCTGCAATCCCCGGCCCCGGCCCCATGAAGTTTCAGCCGCGGCCAGCTCCAGTTCGCCGTGACCGGAAAGCGGTATGGCGTTGGTGGCCGAGTGCCGCCATTGCGCGGCGAAATGCGCGTCGCGGCCCCGGCCCCAGACGGTTTCCACTTGCGCAGCCGTGAGGGACAAGTCGGCGTTGAAGTTGGTGCCCGCATCGGACAAAACGTGAAGCGTCAAATCCAGCTGGTCCGCCGTGGCCCAGGGAGTGCGCGCACTCGCGGCGCGCAGGAGGATTTCCGCATGGGCAGGTTCCTGATGTTCCGGCGGGGTGACACGGACCGACAACACGCCGCCGGCAAAAGTCCCCCACGGCGTCTCCGCCCCCGGGGCACGGAGGGTCAGGCGCGCGCCGAAGCCGGCCAGATCGCGGGCGTCCCCGTAAATTTCCGCATGCAACTGCGGCGCGGACGGAAAATGAATCTCCTCCAGCGCATCCGCCAGCCGGCGCAGGTTCGGCTGCAACGAGGAGCCCGGCAGGTCGGCCGGTTGGGGCTGGAATATTTTCCAGTCCCGGAGGGCTGATGCGTTGGTGACGGAACCGGTCAACTCGATGCTGGCCCCGGCAAACCGCGCCGTAAACTGGTCGAGCTCCCAGAGGTCGCCGGGCAGAAACCGCAGTTCGGTCTGGATGTTCTCCACCGTCAGACTGCGCGGCGGCGGGTTGGAGTCGCCGACTGGCCACACCAGCCGGCCCTGCCGCAGCCGGAGCGAGCTCACCTGGAGCTGGCCTTTCGCCAGCGCGGCGTAATCCAGCCGGACTTGGATTTCCTGGAGCGTCAGGGTGGGATTGGCAGCGTTGTTGGTGCCGCCCAGGCGGACGTTGTCCGCGACAAGACCATGCGGAAAACGCAGCCGCAGCCGGCTGAATTGCAGCTCCAGCCCGCGCGCCCGCAGTTTTTCCAGCAGCGGATTTTTCACAAAGTCGGGCAACCCGATCTGGTTGAAGTAGAGCAGCGCACCGAGCAGCGCGAGCATGACGAGCCACAGCCCGATGCGGAAACGGCGGAAATAAATCCGCAGCAGTTTCCACGAACGGCTGTGCTTGCGCATGGCCATGGCTCAGGGAATGCCGGCGGGAATGGTGAGAAACAACTGCACGAGCTGGTGCAGCATTGGCGGAAATTCAAACACCCACGGCTCGCGATTCTGGCTGACCAGCGCGTACGACGAACCCAGACCGGCCGGGCCGCCGAATTCAAGGTCGAACTTTTCGCCGCTGCGCAGTTCGACGGAGAGCTGGAGGCCGTCCGGCTTGAAGCCGTAGCGCTCCCGGTTTTCCCCGCCGCTCCCGACCCAGGATTCCGCCGACAATTCGCCGAGACGGAACACCGTTTCCTCGATCGCGGCGATGCGGACTTCGTCCAGCATGCCTTGCGAGCCGGGCGCCAGCGACCAGTTGCCCGCACCCTGGCGCAGCAGTTGGCGGACTTTCCCATGCTGCCGGATCGTCACGCGCGTCACGTCGTTGGTGGAGAATTTCCAGATGGCACGCTCCCGCAACTGGAGGGCGGAGACGGGCAGCCCTTGAACATCCGCGAGGCGGAGGGTGTAAACAAAACTCTCGTCCAGCCGCCGCGCGTAAATCAGCCCATCCTGGTTCGTCCCAAAATCCACGCCGGTGACAATCCGGTTCGTGCCGCCGACGGCGGCGTTGGTGGCCGCCGCGTAGAAGATGATTTGATACACCGGCGCCGCCAGCCCGAGCGCCGGCAGGTCCGGCGCGACCACCACGTCCTTGTAGAACTGCGCCACCTGCAACCCACCAAGGTTGGTGAGCAGCGCGGTGACCAGCGCGGCGTCCGCCGGAAAATTCTGCGGCGTGACAATCCAGGCGGCGTTCGTGCGGCGCAGGGTGAAGGTCTCCAGCGCCCGGAATTCAATCGCCGCCAGCGGGCCGGTGGGGGAGACGAGGTGGCGGTCGCGGAAGGTCTCGTGCGCGGCATGCCAGGGCTCGAGCGGCTCTTTGGCCACGGTCTGCACCGTTTTTTCATCGTTGCGCCGCGCGTAAATCTGGTTGGTCTCGTTGTTCAGGCTTTTGCCAAACGTCAGCAGCAGCGCGGTGTTGGTGCCGCGTTTGAACGCGAGACTCAATTCGGGCGGCAGCAGGCCGAACGCCTCCAGGTCGGACGCCGGGCGATCCAGGAATTGCAGCGCGCGCAGGCCGCGCAATTTTTCGAGCGACTCCAGGATTTTGATTTTGTCGGCCCGGGCTTCCATGGGCAGCGCCATGCGCCAGAGCCCGTTGGTCGCGTCGAGGTCAAGCTCGAGGATTTTGGCCCCGTTGGTGACGAGCAGCCGGTCGAAATCGAGCCGGTCGAAATTCACCAGGGCGGGGTCGCGCCAGTCATCCACCGCGCCGGAAACCAGCTTCAATAGGCCGGCGTCCACGACGGCCACGCCCTCGGCGCCGACGACCTTGACGAACACCTGGCTGCCGGGGCCGTTCCGGTTTCCAAACTGGATGTGCTGGTCGCCGGGCTGGAGCACCACGGTGAACGGCGGCGGATTAAAGCCGAATTTTTCATTGGCGTCCCGCAGGTTGCCCAACTCCTGCGCATTGATCCGGGTGGTGGGCACCGCTTGGGCCAGCGCTTCGAGCAACCGCTCCAACGCCTCGGCCCGCGCCGGGAAATGGACGGGCTCAACCAGTTCCCAGAAGCCGTTGGTGCGCCCGGCGCGGATGGCGCGCTGGTTGGCCGGGAGGATTTCCACGCTCGTGATGCCGGCGGCCTCCAGGCCGGGCAGCAGCCGCGCGAGGCCGGTCGGCG
>JANPGB010000331.1:0-3540 GCA_031423695.1 Verrucomicrobiota bacterium | reverse complement strand
GCGTAACGAGTACCGCTACGAGGTTCTTCATAGATTGGCTTGAGACTCTTCCGCGCAGAGCAGCCGGAGGGCATGTTGCTCGGTGCGATTGATGCAGGCCTGCAGGCGATTGAGAAACAGCTCAGCCTGATCCAACGGCGTGAGAGTCTGGTCATTGCGGTCGCGAACATTCTGCCCCGTGTTATCCGGCTCCCTGGTCGCTGGCGTCCGGTCATTCCGGTCGCGCACATTGCGCACCGTGCCATCAGCGTTCGTCCCGGTGGTGGTGAAGTAAGGCTCGACCTTGTAGGCGCGATAAACTCCGCCGACATAAGCAGGCTGGCTCAGATCGGGCCATTCGCTGGCCTTGAAGTGCGGGGCTCCCGCCAGCATCTCCTTGGAGGCGTCCAACTGGAGCGTGGTGTGTTCCGCATCGAACCGGAGCGCGCTGGGCGGCACGGCGCTCAGCTCGTCGCCCATGCCGAGGAAACCGCCGGAGGAAATGATGACCGCCACGATGCGGCCTGCCGACAGGTCCACCATGAAATTTTCCACCTTGCCAAGCTTCTCGTCCTGCCGGTTCTTCACCGCCGCCCCCATCAGCTTGCTCGCCTTTTGGACGAAGCCCAGACGGGCGTCCGGAGCAGTCGCGCCATTCCCATTTGCGTAGCGTTGCCGCGTCCAAGTTCCGTCCGGGTTGCGGGTTGAAATCGTATTGCTGTTGGCCTCCACGCTGCCGGCCAGCTCCGCGTTGCGCGCCTTGTCCACGGCGCGCGATCCGTCCGTGTTGATGGTGCCATCCTGGTTGCGGGGCAGTTCCACGTAGTGGTTCAGATCCGGGTTTGAAATTATCGAGGCGTCATGGTCGGTGATGAAGTAAGGCTGCTCGCCGTAAAAGGCGTAGGTCTCCATCACCCGATTGGACTCCGTGCCTTCATCCCACTTGGCCGTGTCAAATTGGGGCGCTCCCTTGAGTTTTTCCTTGCTGATGTCCAGGTGAACGACTTTGTTCGCGACATCGTGATGCAAAGCTCCCGGCGGGACGGCCGTCAGCGAATCCCCAATGCCGAGAAATCCGCCGGTGGACACGATCACCTGGACGATGCGCCCGGATTCCACATCCACGGCGAGATCGGCCACCTTGCCGATTTTTTCGTCCTGATAATTTTTGACGGTCATGCCGATCAGCTCGCTGGCCTTGGCCGCGCCGTTCAGTTGATCCGCCCTGGAGTGGGGCATGGGTTGCCGGCTGTAATCCGGACTCTCCGTTTTGGGATCGGGTGCTGCCTGGGCCAGCGCCACGCACGCCAAAAACGAGGCGGCGGCGGCACAGACGATGACTTGATTTTTGCGTTTCATAGTTCTTTTTTCTTTCGTGGTTGGTTTTTTTCGTGCAGAGCATCCGCTCTACTACGGATCGAACACTAGGCGCGGCAGCGGCGGGTCTCCATGGGGTGTTACCCTACTGAATGTTTCGAAACTCCCTTGTCCCCGCGCAACTTCCAGGCATGGCCGCACTAGCGATGACGCAAATGGAACGCGCAACGGCCGAAGCCGCTGCCCCATGGGGGAATTAAGGTCGTCAAGATCATGCCGCCTAGTTGAGTTTGATCCTTTTGGGAAAGCTCCCAACTTGGGTTCGTTTGGCAAAAACACCCGGTTCATTCATGACCTCGCTTACACCACCATGCTGATCGGTGCCGGCACCGCCTCGCCTCGCCGCATCCGCTGCAAGCGTTCCAATTGCGCCATCGCCCGATACTGCTGGCGTTCCAGCTTGGTCTCGTAACGTTGGATTTTCTCCAACGTCTCCACCGAGGGCAATGTCGCCGCCGCCTGCTTTGCATCTGCCTCCGCATTTTCCCGTTGCTCTCGCTGATCCAGCAAATGTTCGAGATCCCGGATTTTCCGGTCGAGATATTTGAGGACCTCCTCTTTATGCCGCGCCCGCAACGGCGCTGGTTCCATTTTTTCAGGGTTACTGACCAGCCAGCTGCGAAACTTTTGCAACTGATTGCTTAAATCATACCCTTGATCCCGCAACGATCGGTTGAAATCAGCCAGCTCGGTTTCGGTCAATTCACCATCCCGCTCGACTGCCTGGCGCACTCCTGATAAGCAATGAATGAGATAGCGACAACCCCAAGCCGAATGTTCCAGTTGAACAACCAGCGATTCGGAAAAGGGATTGGGGGGCATGGCAAGCAGGTGTGTCAGCGGGTTATGTTTTTCTCTTTTCCACTGCCCCCCATCTACGCCCAGCGCGATCTCGCCAGCTTCGGCCGTCAGCGCCCGCCGCAACCGCCAGTGCGCCGTCACGATCTGATCCACCAGCATTTCCTCCACCGGCCCGACCGGCTGGAGGTCGTCCCAAAACCTCTGCTGCAATGCCATCAGCTCGCGGCTGCTCTCCTTGCCGTTGATACCCTGCACCAAGACTTGCTTGGAAAGGATGCCATGCTTGAGCGCATTCATTTTGGAAACCGCTTTGCCATTCGCGGTTTTTGGACCGGAGGAGTTTTGTGCGTTCCGCCGGTTGGCTTCGATTTGTTTCAACGACATTCTTTTAGGCATAAGTCAGCAGGCAGATTGAACGCGAACTTTCAGGATGGAGCTCCGGTCTCCGACCCGGCTTGATGGGGATGAATGAACACGCCGGGTCGGAGACCGGCGTTCTGCTTCCGCAAGCAAGCCGCTGTTGTCGGTTCCGTCACTTGTATTTCCCCCGGATGTGGCGGTTGTAGTAAGCACCCTTTGACGACGCCCGCATGAGGCCGGCGTAAACCGAATACGGAACCCCGGGATGCGCATAAACGGTGTCGCTGGTGTGGAAGAGCACGACCAGCGTATGACCGTCAAAGCCTACAGCGCGAATCGAACTTGAGTTGACGAACAGCATGCTCATGCCCGCGCATCAAACCACCAACCGAGACGGCGCGTGAGACTGCTAAATGCCGTGGCATTTGCCGGGTAGTTGGAAGCTCCGGCCTACTTCACGGGTCGCGATCGTTCCCAGGAAGTGGGTTTCGTCTCGCCGGGCAGGAACGGAAAGAGGCTGTGGAACAACTTTCCCGCTTCACGCCGGGCATCGTGCCATTTCGTCGGGTCGCCCCACTTGCGCCCCGCGAACTGTTTGGTTTCCCAAATCTCCGGAAACTTGTTTCTTCTGGGATCAATCAAATCCAATGCCGTGAACCGGGAGAGCAATCGCATCACGGCCAGCCGCGTAAGATTGGCGCGCGTGTCTTTTGCCTTATGGCCTCGGTCGTCTGGTTTTCGCGCTTGTTTCGGACGATTCACCTTCACCCAGCGTCGGAAATATTGGATCAACTCTTCGTTCGTGAAGTCCGCCCAGTGGATGGTCAACGCGGTGACTTCGCTTCCTTCCGCCCGATAGAGCGAAGGCTGGATGCCGGGGAACGGCTTTAGTTTGCCTTGAGTGATCAACTCCACCTCGCTCACCTCGGGATTTTCGCGGCGGACTTTTTCAAAGGCTGCGTGGAGCATTTGCCAGCGTCCTTCGGCCCACTGTGCGATGTCTTTCGCATCGTGCCAACCACC
>JANPGB010000330.1:0-4211 GCA_031423695.1 Verrucomicrobiota bacterium | reverse complement strand
CGTTATTTTGATCAATACGCAAGCGATCCTTGGTGGGAAGGGCGCCTCCAATGTGTTGCCAATCGCTATCGGCCGTTCGCATTGCATTGAATTTTGGAGGCAGCCGCTGAGAATATGTTCTGGATAATGAATGGCGTAGGTGATCCTTCTATTCGGCTTGGTAATTCCACCTGCTGAACCTTTGCGTTAATCCGACCAAGCTTCCGTGCCGTCTAGCCGCAGTCAGGATCGCCCGACCGAAGACGGTATCCCTGAAAGCCAAACGCCTGGTGCCAGCTTCTGCCTGCATCATTTGCCAAGTGCCAAGAACTGACGAGCCGTTTTCGCCCTTCGGCAGCGAGAATTTCCAGGCTTCCTCCGCCCAACGCGGTGGCGAGACCTTGTTGACGACAGCTCGGAACGACGAAAAGCAAGTCGATCGTCGCGTTTTCGGATCCATCCATGACGACAAGAATTGCCGCTACGATCGAACCTTGGCTCGTTCCAATCGGTTGGGAAATGGCTACTCGAGACCCTTGTGAGACCGCGCCGCGTGCGCCAGCAAGGAAACCGCGAATCACGCCACAAAAAGCCTTTGCCAATTGCTGGCGCGGCCACGCGCCATACTCCGGGGAGTCAGCAAACGCTTCGTAAGCACTTCGGCAAAGTTCAGCTTCGTCTTCCAGGTAGAGCGGTCGGATGGTGGCTGCTGTTGCCTTTATCTCCCGATTGCATACTTGGAGCGCACCAAAAACGAGAGTTGCGCGAGGCCAAAACACAGCCTTACCACCAATGTAGTCCACCCCCCAGCCGGGGTGTTGCGGCAGCGATTCGAACTCATCTCTGCTCATCGGAACGCGTCGTAACGGCATGGCATGAAATTACTGACCAGTGGTAACCGTGCAACCAAGCAGCAGTGGCCAGAATTTTCTCGAAATCGCCGCGATCCTAAGCGGCACACGGGCGTGAAGTTAACGCAGACGAGGCAGGACATTTTGGCGGCGTTGCGCGAGTCCTTCCTGCGTCGGATGTGGGATATCAGTGCGTTTATGAAAGCGCTCAAGCAGCAGTTCACGCAATGGTTCAACGGGGTGCATGGGCGCAAGGCCACGCTGTGGGAGGAACGATTCAAGAGCGTGCTGGTGGGAGGCGCGGGCGGGGTGCTGGCTACGATGGTCGCCTATATCGATCTGAATCCGGTGCGGGCGGGGTTGGTCGATGATCCGAAGGATTACCGTTGGTGCGGTGATGCCGCGGCGGTCGCAGGCAATCGTACCGTCCGGCAAGGCTTCTCCACGGTCATTGAGGCGCTCAATCGGCCGACGGAGACGGCGGCGACCGTTCTGGCGGAGTATCGAATCCACCTTTTCGGACAGGGTCAACAAAGCGGCACGGACGATCCGGAGCGCGGTGTGTGGGTGCGGCGGGACATGGGTGGCGAAGCTGTGGAGCGAGTGGCGGCGAAGGGAGGCAAACTGACACGCTCGGAAATGCTGCGCTGCCGGGTGCGTTACTTTGCCGATGGAGCCGTGCTCGGCACAAAGGAATTCGTCGATTCAGTTTTCCAAGTGGAGCGGAAGCGTTTCGGGCCGAAACGCAAGGACGGGGCCCGGCGAATGCGGCATGTAGATGGCGGCTCACTGAGAGTGCTGCGGGATTTGCGCGTCAATCCCGTGGGATGACAGACAAGCTGCCATATTTCGGCTGCGTGCTGCCTCGCTTTTGCAGGGCCGCTGGCGTTCGCGTTGGCACCGCCTGGCAGAACCGCCGCACTTTCCTGGCGTTGATTCCGTTATTTTTGTTTTCCCCATTCGAGCCTGAGATAGGTTCCGCCGTCAGCCTGGATGACGGTGCCTTGCCAGTTGCCATTCGCGTTTTCCCAGAAACTGGTCGTGGATCGCGGGGATTTTAGCGAGCCGACAGCATCGCGAGAGGAGTGTTTCAGAAATTCGTCCAAGTAGTTTCGGGCATCTTCATTCTCCAGATAGCCGGCCTCGCCCTTGGGCAGGGCGATCCCATTCTTGGATTGGATGAGCCACAACTGCGCCTCTTGCTGCCCACCCAGGTTGTCTTCCTGAAACAAGACGCGCGTTTCTTGTTCAAAAGCGATTCCCGATCGTTCTCCGAGTTCTTTGATAGGTGTCATAGTATTTTGCTTTTCCCGAACATGGCCGCATCCAAAGAGGAGAGCGGCGACAGCTAGGGTACGTTTCACTGGACTAGCGGCCTCCCGGCTTGGTGATCGTCGGTGTCGCCGTGGTGGCGCCGGTCCACTTCACATTTCGTTTGATGGAGCCATTCATATTGAACTCCCTGGCAAGGCCCTCCCGATGGAATCTACCCATAAATTCGTCCGTAATCGTGATGCCGAAAATCTCAACGGATTTGCCTCCGTCCCAGTTGTAGCGGTCGAAGAATTTATACTCGAAATCCATGTCGTAGGCCTTCTGGCCGGCAGCGTCCTTTGACACGGTCGCGGTCCCTTTTCCCCAAATGGAATATCCACCGACGGCGAAGAACCAGTTCCAGCTTTCACTCTTGGTGATGTATGGGCCGGACGTCACTTTATCCGAGGTGATTTGGTGAGTTCCGTCATTCAGAGATTCCACAAACTTCCTCGCGATGGTCAGTTCATTGTCGAAGACTTTCCTCTCTCCGACAACGTCTTCGATCAACCCTTCCAAGTCGATCGTGAGGTCTTTTCCACTGTTGCCAAGATAGTGCAGCATATGGTGGGTCGCGTCGTCGCCGATGAGCAGGTAAGCGTGGGGGATGATCTGGTAGATCGCCTCCTTTTTAGTGCGCATTTCCCAAGTGGTGGTTTCAGAACTCCAGACGCCTGCACCTTTGTCGGGCTTGGGTACGGGATCGATGTTGCCAATCTTGTAGTTCGCCATGGTCGTTGTTCCTGGTTTCGATCGTTGCTTCGATTGCGTTCAGCCGCGCTCGCATCGGACTATACGGTCCGGATTCGCTTTCAAGCCAAAACCTGGCGTCAAATGGTGCGCTCATTTGGAGGCCCAAGTTTCACTCGGCGCGGTGGGTTTGAAATCGCGCAATCACACGGCACGCGGGCTGCTAAATTTGGAAGCTAACTAAACCAAATCCTTATGCCTGGCATTCAACTCTCCGGATTGGCCTCTGGCCTCGATTGGCGGAGCCTTGTCGATAAATTGATGGAAACCGAGCGGACGCCGCAAACGCGGCTGCGCTCTGAGAAGGCGCTGAGTGCGCAGCGCAGCAGCGCGCTTGGAAATTTGAGCGGGCAGCTCACGGCGCTCCGCGATTCGATCAAGGCGCTCTCGGGCGATGCGGGGAATGTTTTCTCCGACCGCTCAGCAAAGCTGGCGAATGCGACCAGCACATGGCTGGCGAATGCGAGCCCCGATGCGGAGACGGGAAATTATCAGATACAGGTGACGCAACTTGCGACGAAGGCGCAGCGTGTCGGTGCGGTCGATGCGGGCTCGGCGTTGAGCGCGACAGCGGACGTGAGCGGACTGACGGTGGGAACGCTGCCAATTGGCACGACGATCACGGCAGGGGATTTCACCGTCAATGGCGCGCGGATCACCGTGGCGGCGACCGATTCATTGCAGGCGGTCTTTCAGCAAATCTCGACGAAGACCGGCGGTGCGGTTACGGCGAGCTACGATCCGGCGACTGACAAGGTGCGGCTCGCCAGCTCGGGCGAAATCGTGCTCGGGAGCGCAAACGACAAGAGCAATTTTCTGGGCGCGCTCCAGCTTTACAACAACGGCACCGGCAACGTGCTCGCGCCCAAGGCGCTCGGCGTGGTCTCGATCGGTGCGGCAATCGCAAACGCAAATCTGCGCACCGCGGTGACGGGCGTAGACGCGACGGGCAAAGGCTCGTTCGCGATCAACGGCGTGGGCATCGACTTCAACGTAAACACCGACAGCGTTCAGACAGTGCTCGGTCGCATCAATTCCTCCGACGCGGGCGTG
Source organism: Verrucomicrobiota bacterium (assembly GCA_031423695.1). Taxonomy (GTDB): domain Bacteria; phylum Verrucomicrobiota; class Verrucomicrobiia; order Limisphaerales; family CAIQOK01; genus CAIQOK01. The sequence continues at coordinate 264 of JANPGB010000330.1, read as the reverse complement.
ACAGCAGCGTTCGACCGGGTAAACGATCGCTTCACGCTCACGAACAAGAGCGAGGGCGATGTCGGCATTTCGGTGAGCGAGGGCGCGGGCGGCTTGCTCTCGGCGCTCGGCCTGAATGGGACGGCGACGCTCGCGCGCGGGAAAAACGCGGAGTTCAATGTGAACGGCGGCCCGACGCTCATCAGCACGAGCAACACGCTCGATTCCACCGCGCATGGGATCGCGGGACTTTCGATCACGGCGACTTCGCAAACCACGGAGACG
>JANPGB010000329.1:0-6157 GCA_031423695.1 Verrucomicrobiota bacterium | reverse complement strand
ACCCCTTGGAATACCTCAAACGCATAAAATTATTCTGATCATCAACGCTGCCGATCTCGCTGCCGCAATTTTAGCAGGTGCCCTGCCAGCCATAAAATCCAGGCGCGCGGCTGCAATCCCACGGCTGAAAGTCGCCGCCTGTATCGAACCGGGGCATTAATGTCCAGCGGCTGAATGACGCGGGGCCCTGGCCCTGCTCCATCCGCTGCGGAGATTTCCAGCCGTGACCGCTCCCGGCGCCGGAGCCATTTCCGCCAAACCTGCGGCTCGACACCCGCGCCGCCGTTTTTTATGCTGCGCCTTCGTCCTTTGGCAACCGGCATGGAAAAAACTGAAAAACTCCTGAGCGAACTGATCGCGCTGCCCAGCGTGAATCCCGCCTTCCGGCCGGCCGGGGATTCGCAGGCGGGCGAGAAGCGCGTGGCGGATTTTCTGGCGACCGTCGCCGCCCAGGCCGGACTCGAGATCGAATTCCAAAATGTTCTCCCCGGCCGCGCCAACCTGATCGCGCGGCTTTCCCCGCCGGGAAAAATCCGTCAGCGTCTCCTGCTCGCCCCGCACCTCGACACCGTTCCCGCCGCCACCGAAAACCAGTTCACCCCGCTCAGAAAAAACGGCCGGCTTGCGGGCCGGGGCGCGTGCGACACCAAAGGTTCCGTCGCCGCCATGCTCGCCGCGCTGTGCGAACTCGCGAACTCAACGTCGCGGCCGCAGGCAACCGAGATCATTTTTGCCGGACTCGTGGACGAGGAAAACGCCCAGGCCGGTTCGCGCGCTTTGGCCGCCAGCGGCTTGAAGGCCGACCTCGCGATTGTGGGCGAACCCACCCGGCTCAAGGTGGTCACCGCCCACAAAGGCAGCCTCTGGCTCAAGCTGGCGACCCGTGGCAAAGCCGCCCACGGCGCGCGGCCCGACCTTGGCCGCAACGCCGTCCACTCCATGGCCCGCATCGTGGACACGCTGGAGACGGAGTACGCCGCGCTGCTGCGCCGGCGGCGCCATCCCCTGCTCGGCCACGCGACTGTGAACACCGGAATGATTCACGGCGGCACGCAGCCGAACATCGTGCCGGACGCCTGCACCCTCAGCATTGACCGCCGCACCCTGCCCGGCGAAACGGAAGCCGGCGTGCGCCGCGAAATCACCACCCTGCTCGCCCGGAAAAAACTTCAGGTAAAATTCGGCCGCGCCAAACTCCTGCCCGCGTTGCCGCTGGAAACCAAGGCCTCGCTCCCGCTCGTTCGTCAGTTCATGCGCTGCGCCCTCCAGCCCCGCCCGGCCGGCGTGGATTATTTTTGCGATGCGTCCGTGCTGGCCGGCGCCGGCATTCCGAGCGTCGTCTTCGGCCCCGGCGACATCGCGCAGGCCCACACGGCGGACGAGTGGATCTCCCTCGCGTCGCTAAGAAGCGCGAAGGAAATATTGCTCCGCCTGTTCCGCTCCCTGCCCTGAACCAAAACCTCCGATCACGGTCAACGCACGATGACTTCCGAACCCACCCCCCATCACCCGGCGCAAACCGCCAAACAACACGCGGCGTTTTTCAAGCAAAGCGGCTGGCTCATGATCGCCAGCATCGCGGGCGGCCTGCTGACCTGGGGCGTCCATTTTCTTTCCAAACGCATTTCCCCGTCGGACTACAGCGTCTTCGGCACGCTGCTGATGGTGACCGCGGTTTTGCCCACGATGCCCTTGCAGATGATCTTCGCCGCGCAAACCGCCAACGCCCTGGCCACGGATCGTCCGCGGCAGCTGGCCGGCATGATCCGCCGCTCCTTCCTGGCCATTTTCGTGGTGTGGCTCGTGGCGGCGGGGTTGGTTTTTATTTTTCAAGGCCAGATAATGGCCGCGTGGAAATTGGGCAGTGCGGCACCGCTGTGGATCACGCTCGGGGCCGTTCTCGTTTCGCTCTGGGCGCCGATGTTCAACGGCGTTCTCCAAGGCTGCCAGGATTTTTTCCTCCTGGGCTGGTCCGCCATTCTGGGCGGCGTGCTGCGGGTCGGCGCGGCGGCCGTGCTGGTGCTGGCATTCAGCCTGGGCGCGGCAGGAATGGTTTCGGGCGCGCTGGCGGGGATGACCTTCGTGACGCTCCTGGGCGCCTGGCGCACGCGCGATTTATGGCTGCAACCGGCCGAAAAAATTGATGGCCTGGCCCTGTTGCGGCAGATTGCCCCCTTGATGCTGGGGTTTGGCGCGTTTCAATTCATGTTCACCTCGGACACCATGTTTGCGCAGGCCTATTTCACCAGCGAAGAGATGGCCCCCTACGTGGCGGCGGGCACTTTGTCCCGCGCGCTGCTCTGGCTCGTGCTGCCGCTGGCGGCGGTGATGTTTCCGAAGCTGGTGCATAGCGCCGCGAAGTCCGAGAAAAGCAACCTGCTGAAAATCGTCCTGCTCGGCACGGCGGTGCTGGCGATTGGCGGCGGCCTTGGGTTGTGGCTCTTCGGGCCGATGGTGGTGAAAGTGGTTTACAAAACAGGCTACGTGGCCGCGACCTCGGCGCTGCTGCCCTGGTATGCGGCGGCCATGGTGCCGCTGGCGCTGGCCAACGTGCTGGTCAACGACTTGATGGCGCGCCGGCAGTTTCGCGCCGTTCCCGCCATCGTGCTGGTGGCCGTGGCGTATGGGTTGACGCTGCCGTACATCCTGAACCACTACCCGAAGAAACTCGAAACCGTTCTGCAAACGGTGGGCGTGTTCAACCTGCTCCTGCTGGCGGTCTGCGCCTGGGGGGCGTTTGGAAAAGCCCGACCGGCCGAACCAATCCCGGCGAGCCAGGCTTGAATCTCAGCGCAGGCTGGGTGGGGTTCGCCGCGGGGCCGGCGCTTTTAATTTTTTGTAAATCCACCCTTCGAGCGGGCGCAGCGGGCGCAGCCAGGCGTAGAACGGCGAGTAGATCAGCCGGATCCGGACGACCGACAAAAACATCGTGAAGGACGAGCGAAACAGCGACGCCGTGACTTTCGAACCGGCCTGATCGGTCCATTCTGTCGGCACTTCCAGCACGCGGAAACCCGAGCGCCGCAGGGACACCAGTAGATTCACGTCGAACGCCAGGTCCGCGATCTGGAGCGAGGAATGAATCTTCTCCACGCACTCGCGAGTCATCACCTTGCAGGGGCATTGGGTGTCCTTGATCTTCATCCAGAACAACAGCTCGACGATGAAATGAAAGGAGCGGCTGGTAAAACGCCGCAGCCACGGTTGCGATTGATGCAGCACCGCGCCGGACAGCCAGCGAGAACCGATGATGCAGTCCGCCTCATCCATGCGTTCGACCAGCGCATGAAAGGCCTGCGGCGGCGTGGCCCCGTCGGCGTCCACGTAGCCGATGTAATCCCCCAGCGCGGCGAGGCGGAGGCCTTCGATAAGCGCGCCACCTTTGCCGATCGGCTCCTTGAATTCCAGCGCGCTGACCACCGGGAACTCCCGCGCCACGCGCTGCACCACGGCCAGCGTGTTGTCGCGGCAGCCGTTCAAGACGACGACAATCCGGAATTCCCCGTGATACTCCTTCTGAAAATAACGGGCGTAGCCGCGCAGGACCGGTTCGATGCGCTGCTCCTCGTTGTACGCCGGAACGAGGATGAGAAGGCGGTGCGGCTTCTGGCTCACTGGATTTTTAGTTCGCGGTGGATGTCGAATTTGTCCACCCGCTTGCGGAGCGTCGCGCGGGTGATGCCGAGGAGTTTGGCCGCCTGCACCTGGTTGCCGCTGGTCTCCTGCAGGGCCTGGATGATCAGTTCGCGCTCGACGGCGGGAATGAGTTTCAGCTTGGGATTTTTTCTGGCCCAATGAAACAGCTTGCGCGCCAGGGAAACAATATCCGTCAACCCCGCCTCGGTCGCCGCCCCCACGGCGCTGGTGGTGAGCGGAACCGTCCCCGCGGTGGCGGTCGGATTCAAAACCTCCGCCGGCAGATCGCTCAACAGGATCGCATCGCCCTTGGCCACGACATGCGCGCGGCGGATGATGTTCTCCAGCTCGCGCACGTTGCCCGGCCAGTGATACAGCTCCAGCGCCTTGATAACGCCGGTGGATATGGACTTGGGCGCGGCCTGCTGGTCTTTGGCGAATTTTTTCAGAAAATAATTCACCAGCAGCCGCACGTCCTCGCGCCGCTCGCGCAACGCCGGCATCTGGATGCGCACCACGTTGAGCCGGTAAAAAAGATCCTCGCGGAACTGCCGCGCCGCCACCGCTTCCTCCAAAGGCTTGTTCGTCGCCGCGATGATGCGGACATCCGCCTTGATCGGCTGGTTGCCGCCGACGCGCTCGAACGTGCCGGATTGCAGCACGCGCAGAATTTTCGTCTGCGTTGCGGGAGTCATGTCGCCGATCTCGTCCAGAAAGATCGTGCCGCCGTTGCATTGTTCGAACTTGCCAATGCGCTGCAGCGTCGCGCCGGTGAACGCGCCGCGTTCGTGGCCGAACAATTCGCTTTCGAGCAGCTGCTCGGGAATCGCCGCGCAGTTCACCGCCAGGAACGGCTGGGCGCTGCGGTGGCTGTGATGGTAGATCGCGCGGGCGACCAGCTCCTTGCCCGTGCCGCTCTCGCCGGTGACCAGCGTGGTGGCGTCCGTGCCGGCCACCTGGCCGATCAGTTTGAAGACCTGCTGCATCGGTTCGCTGCGGCCCACGATGCCGACCTCATAATCCTCGGACTCGAGGAGCGGTTCGTACGAAACCACCTGCCGCATGTCGTGCGCGGCCTTGAGCGCGTTGGCGACGACCTCCTTCAGCTTGGGAATGTCGAACGGCTTGAGCAAGTAATCGTACGCGCCGAGCTTCATCGCCTCGATGGTCGTCTGCGTCGTGCCATATGCGGTCATCAGGATGACCAGCAGTTTGGAGTCAATTTTGCGGATGTGGCGCAGCGTTTCGAGACCGGTCATGCCGCCCATGCGGATGTCCATGATGACGAGGTCGGGTTTGAATTTGGGGATCAGCTTCAAGCCTTCCTCGCCGCTGGAGGCGGTGGCCAGTTCGATTTCCGGTGAGTCAAAAATTCTCCGGAACGAGTATTGCACGTCCTCTTCATCGTCAATTAACAGCAATTTGCTCATGATTTTGGCAGCCTATCCGCGCCGCAAAATAGCGGATTGTTCGGGAAACGACAGTGAATTTTCTTCCACACGGACAAATTCAAAGCCGCGCCTTGGCCCAAGCCAGGGCTTCAGCGGGAGTTTTCACCTCATCCGACAACTGCAGTTCTCGGATTTCCGCCAGCCGTTTGCCCAGCTCCGGCCCGGGCTTCACCCCCAGCGCGATCAGATCATCTCCCGTCAGCAGCGGCGGACGAATCTCCGGCTGCTGCGCCAGTGCGCGCGCCTGTTCCACCAGAAAATCGTAAACGTCCAGCCGCCGGTGCGAGCCGAGGCAGTCGAGGCGGTGCAGGGCGAGTTCCAGCGGAAACGTCTCGCGCATCAGCAGCCGGCGCAGCGTGGACTTGCGCATCTTCAAGGCATCCTTGAACTGCATGTGGTGGCGGACGGCGGCGACCACGGCCTCGATCTGCTTGTTGGGAAAGCGCAGCCGCTCCAGAATTTTTTCCGCCAGGTCCGCGCCGATTTTTTCGTGCTCGTAAAAATGGATGCTGCCCGTCTTTTCATCGCGCGAGGAAGTCAACGGCTTGGCGATGTCGTGCATCAGCACCGCCCACGGCAGCAGCCGATCGGCGTCCCCTGGCATTTGCGAGAGCATCAGGCGCAGGTGATTGAACACGCTGCCTTCGGGGTGATAGTCGGGGGATTGCTCGCAATGAACCGTGGCCGCGAGTTCCGGCAGGAGGTGTTCGAGCAGTCCGCTTTCCCGCAGCAGTTGCAGCCCGCGCACCGCGTGCGGCGGCGCAAACAGCTTGATCAGCTCATCGCGCACGCGTTCGGCGCTGATGGTCTTGATCTTGGCAGCATGGGCCTGGACGGCGGCGAAGGTTTCCGGTTCGATCTCAAAACCCAGTTGCGCCGCGAAACGCACGGCCCGCAGCAGCCGCAGATGATCCTCGCCGAACCGCTCCGCCGGCACGCCGATGGTGCGGATGATTTTTGCGCGCAAATCCTTTTCGCCGCCCACCCAGTCGTGCAACTCGTTTTTGATTGGATCGAAGAACAGGCCGTTGACCGTGAAATCCCGCCGGCTGGCGTCGGCGGGCGCATCG
>JANPGB010000328.1:0-1502 GCA_031423695.1 Verrucomicrobiota bacterium | reverse complement strand
CCCAACAAGGCCATCGCCGTGCGGTTCCATTCCATCGGCGGCTGGGGCATGATCACCACGGGCAAAAACCTCGGCGAAATCATCGGCGACTTCGGCGAACTGCTCAAACAGCGCGCGAACGAGGTCGAAGCCGACGGACGCCTGAAGGAGCAGTTGTTCATCATGGCGAATCCGAAGTATGGCTCGGAGAAAAAGGGCGCGCCGACGAATTATTATCTCACCGTTGCCCGCGAACAGATCAAGGTGAACTGCGAGTTGAACCATGTGGATGTCGTCCTGTGCTGCGATCCCAAGGCGTTCACGCACACGAATCCGCTCGAAGGCATCAAGAAAGGCGGCTGCATCGTCTGGGAATCCAGCGACACGCCCGAGACCGCGTGGCAGCGCATCCCGGCGCAGCACCGAAAATTCGTCCAGGAAAATAATATCCGTGTTTACATCCTGCCTGGCTTTGAGATCGCGCGGAAGGCCACCTCGCGCGGCGATCTGCAACTGCGCATGCAGGGCAATTCATTCCTCGGGGCGTTCTTCCGTGTCTCGCCGTTCCTGAAGGACAACAACATCAACGAGGAGACGTTCCACGAAACCGTCCTGCATCAATACAAGAAAAAGTTCGGCCGGTTCGGCGACGCCGTCGTCACCTCGAACATGACCGTGATGACCGAAGGATTCTCGCGCGTTCAGGAAATAAAATACGGCGAGGCGGGCGACGCGGACCGTTCCTCGATGCGCAATCCGCCCGTCGCGCCCGTCGGAGCCGGCCCGATGATTCCCACCGCCGGCTGCGGCACCGCCTGTGGCAGCGGCATTCCCACGCCTGCCGAACAGACGCCGCGTTACGCTTTCCAGACCGTGGCCAAGTTCAATTCCGAATTCCGCAGCGGTCTCGGCTATCATCAGCCCGCCGGCGCGCTGGCCTCGCTTGGCATGATGGGTTCAGGCACTGGCGCGACGCAATCCAAGTATGTCGCCCGCCGGGAAACGCCCGTGTATATCGCGGAGAACTGCACCCAGTGCATGGAGTGCATCACCGCCTGCCCCGACACCGCGCTGCCCAACACGTCGCAGGACGTCGCCACGGTTTTGCGGACGGCGGCGAATTATTACATCACCGACAACGCCGAGCGCCCGAAACTCGCGGCGGAATTGAAAGGCGTCGAGGAACGCGCCCGCGTGAAAATGAACGAGGCCGTCAAAGCCCGCGCCAGCGTTCCGTTCAAGGACATCATCCGCGCCGAAGTCACCGCGCTCGCGGGCCTCTCCGATAAAACGAAAGGCGAATTCACCGGCATCATTGACAAGCTGCCGCTCGCCTACAACAACGTCCCCGCGATCTTCCGTTCGCTCGAAGCCAAAACGCCGGGCGCGGGCGGATTGTTCTCCATTTTCGTCTCGGACTTGTGCAAAGGCTGCGGCGAGTGCGTGCAGGTTTGCGGAGATCACGACGCGCTCCGCATGACGACGGAAACCGAGCATCTCAACGCCGAACTGACCACCGCGCA
>JANPGB010000327.1:0-11112 GCA_031423695.1 Verrucomicrobiota bacterium | reverse complement strand
ATTTGCGTCAATCGGGGGTGTGGTTTTTGAATCGGCCTCGTACGGCCAAAGTTTTGGCACGAACCCAATAACCCCTTTTACCGCCGCGTGGGGCTTCGTCTCGGCACAAGGAGCTTGGGGGCCTGGGCCGGTTCTTACCTTCGATGGTCAAAATTATTTATTCTACGGGACACATCCGACAATGAACGTCACTATTATCAGTGCGGAGAATGTGCAAGATCCAAGCACGTATCAGTGGGTTTTCTCGGCTTCGGGATATAACGATTTCCAACAAGTTCCTGAACCATACTTGAGCGATTTTGTCCTAATGGGAATACTCATTGCGGTTGGAATGCGTTCAGTGTTAAGAAACCGTAATGACCGAAACGCAGGTATCCATTCATCCTGAAATCCCCGACCCGTGGGTGCCGAAGTTTTTCGCGCACCTGGCCACGGATCGTGGCGCGTCGGTTTACACGCAGCGGAATTACCGGCAGGCGCTGACGGATTTTTCGCAGTGGCACGATCAGGAACGCCGGTCGGGACCCGCTTGGGAGACGCTCCAGCGGGATGATTTTCGCGCCTACGTCCGGTTTTTGGGGCGGCAGAATCTGGGGCGTGCGGCGATTGCGCTGCGGTTCTCGGCGCTGCGGACTTTTTACAAGTTCCTGATCCGGCACGGTGTGGTGGCCAGTTCGCCGATCAAAAGCATTTCGCTGCCCAAGCTGCCCAAACGACTGCCGAAGTTTCTGACGCTTGACCAGATGAGCGCGTTGCTGGCCGCGCCGCTGCAACCGATCGCGGAAAAAAAGGCGAAGGGCAGGGGGCGGCCAGTCTCGGCGAGTCTGTGCTACCGCGACGCGGCGATTCTGGAGACAATTTACTCCTGCGGCCTGCGCGTGAGCGAACTCAGCGGCCTGCGGGTGGAGGATATTGACTGGAGCGAACAGATCGTGCGCGTGCGCGGCAAGGGCAAGAAGGAACGGCTCTCCCCCATCGGGGCGCAGGCGCTGGCGGCGATTGAAAATTACTGGCGAACCTTGGCGCGCCGGCCGGACCGGACGGAGCCGGTTTTTCTGGCGCACACCCGGGAAGTTTCGCCGGTCGGCATCGAGGATTTGTCCCGGCGGTTGAAAAAATATCTGGCGATCGCCGGACTCGATCCCGGACTGACGCCACACAAGCTGCGGCACAGCTACGCGACCCATCTGCTCGACGCGGGCGCGGACTTGCGCAGCGTGCAGGAACTGCTCGGCCACGCGCATCTGGTGACTACGCAGGTGTACACGCATCTGACGACTGAGCGGTTGAAAAAAGTCTACGACTCCGCGCATCCGCGGGCGTGAAACTTCCGTTTGCCGGGCAGGGGCGGTGTGCTAATTTTTTTTTCACTCAAGAGAAAGGCACACCATGCAGATCACCAAACAACTCGCGATCTTCCTCGACAACCGGCCCGGCACGCTCGCCCGAGTGGCCGACGCCCTGGCCGAGGCGAAGGTTAACATTTATGCCATCAGCACCAGCGACACGGTGGACCACTCGGTCATCCGACTCGTGGTGGACGACTACCGGAAGGCGCTGCACGTGTGTGAAGAGCACGGCACGCTCGTGGTGGACGATGATGTGCTGATGGTCGAAGGCAGCAACCAGCCCGGCTCGCTGGCCAAGATCGCCCACAAGCTGGCCCGCGCGAAAATCAACATCGAATACTGTTACTGCGCAACGCATCCCCAGGAGCAGAAGGGTCTGCTCATCCTGCGGGTGGCCGATGCGAAGAAGGCGTTGAAGGTGTTGAGCCGCTGACCGCGGCGGCGTGTGACGGCGCGGTTGCTCGCGAGCTTAAAACTGAATCGCCTGGCGTTGCCGTTGTTCCAGCCGCCAGCATTCCTGGTAGCCCGCGTCGCGCGCCAGTTGGATGGCCTCGGCAAAGTTCAGCCCCACCTCGGCCGGGGCATGGGCGTCGGAGCCGAACGTAATGGGGACGCCTTTGCGGAACGCGAGCTGGAGGATTTCCCGGCTCGGATAAATCTCTTTGCAATCCTTGCGCAGGCCGGCGGTGTTGAGTTCGATGGCGCAGTTGTGCAGCTTTGCGGCGTTGAGAAACTTTTCGTAGAGCGGCGTGCAGTCGCGGGTGGGGCGATGGCCAAACTTTTTCGGCAGGTCGGCGTGGCCGATGATTTCAAACAGGCCCGAATCCGCCGCCATCGTCAGCCGCTCGAAATAAGCCGACCAGACTTCGAAAGAGTCGCGATTTTTCCATTCAGATAGTTTGGTCGGGTCATCAATCGCCCAGCTTTCGGAAACGTAGTGCACCGAGCCGATGAGGTAGTCCCACGGATGCCGTGCGGCCAGTTCGCGAATCCAATCCTCATGGCCGGGCAGATAATCCACCTCCAGCGCGAGGCGAATGGTGAGCTGCGGGACTTCGCGCTGGGCCTGGCGGACTTTCTCAACGTATTCGTCCAGCTGGTCCTTGCGCATTCGCCAGTTGTCAAAGTCATCCTGCCGCATCGGTGAGTGGTCGGAGAAGCCGATCTCCGTCAGGCCGGCGGCAAGGGCTTGGCGGGCGTAATCCACCGGCTCGCCGCTGGCGTGGCGGCAGAGCGGCGTATGCATGTGGTAATCGGGCGGCAGTGCCATGCGGAAAGTGTCGGGTGACCGGCGGCGAAACGCGAGTTGAAAAGAGGTAGCGTGAGGCGTAAAAAGTGAAGATTGAAGTACGGATACTTTGGGTTCCCACCGTTCGCGCAGCTCGCCGGAAGGCCCAGGAAATTTTCTCGGCGGCGGAAATCCTGGCTGGTAAATTGGGCCCATGGCTGACAAGCGAAACTTTCGCCGCCGCGCGCTGGGGGGATTCTTCCTGCTGGCTTCGCTCGGCATGTTGTTGGTGGGAGAGACCGTCCTCCAGGAGCGACTGCGCGCGCGTCCGATGGTTTTTCTGCTCTTTTGGCTGGGCTGTTTTGGTTTCGTCGGACTGGCGTTCTTCACGGCGGTGCTGGATCTCGTGGTGGTGCGTCGGCGTGTGCGGGCCGAGCAGCGGGAATTGTTGGAAAGCACGCTGCATCAGATCGCGCGGACCCAGGCGGGAAAATCTCCGGAGAACTCCGGAAATTCAAAATAATTTCCCGGTTCGGCGATTTCGTCATTGAAATTTTTGGCGGGGTTTGTTTTAATCTTCCCGTCATTCGTATGAATTCGCCGAGGCCCATTTGTCCGCCGAATAAACCCACCGAAGGTGAGCGGGCGGCACTGGTTAGCTTGTTGACGGACGATGATCCCGCCGTCTATCTGACGGTTCAAAAGAAAATCCTCTCCTGCGGCCCCGAAGCGAGTGAATGGCTGCGGCCGCACGTTCTGAGCCAAGATCCGTTGCTCCGCCGGCGTTCGCGGGAGCTCGTCCGGCATTTTGCGCAAGCCGACGCGAACGCACAGTTCCTCTCATTTTGCCGTCAAGCCGGCGAGGACTTTGACCTCGAGGCGGGTGTATGGCTTCTGGCGCGGACGAATTATCCAGACATTAATGTGGAGGCCTATCAGGCGCAGCTGGATGGTTACGCCGCCGAGCTTCGCGAGCGGATCGATCCGGGTGCCGAGGGCCGGGAGAGCCTGGAGGTGCTCAACAAATATCTGTTCGTGGAACTCGGGTTCAAGGGGAATGAGGTGGCGTATTACGACCCGCAGAACAGCTATCTCAACCGCGTGATGGATCGCCGGACGGGCAACCCGATCACCCTGTGTGTGTTTTACATTTTGCTGGCGCGCCGGTTGTGGCTGCCGGTGGCTGGCATCGGTCTGCCCGGCCATTTCATCTGCTGTTACCAGACCATGGCCGAGGAATTGTATCTCGACCCCTTCAACCGCGGCAAAACGATGACGCGGAACGACTGCCTCCAGTTTCTACTGCATCTGACCGAATCGGCGCGGAGTGAGGCGCTGGCCCCGGCCAGTGCGCGCCGCGTCCTGACCCGCATCTGCAACAACCTGCACCAGACCTACCGCCAGCTCGGGCTCCAGGAGGAGATGCTCCGGTTCAGCGGCTATGCCGCCGCGCTGGCGCGCTGAACCGGATTATTCCGGCAGCGAACGCCACTGCCAGCGCGCCACCCAGGGATCCAGGCGCACCAAAAGCCAGTAGGCCAGCCGCTGCTTGACCCGGCGCCACAGGGTTCGGGCACCCATCCACTCCGACAGCTCGATACGCCGGCAATGGGGCAGCATTTCATCGAAGATTTGCCGGGCCGCGCCGGCGGTTTCTCGGTTCTCCAAACGAAGCATCAGCTCATAATTGATGTGCAAACTCCGGGGGTCCAAGTTTGAAGAACCGGCGTAAACCACGTCATCCAGCAGGAGCAGCTTGGCGTGCAAGACTTGCGGCTGGTATTCAAAGATTTCCACGCCGCCCCGCAACAGGTGCCGGTAGAGGCTGCGCCCAGCCAGTTGGGAGAGCATCACGTCGGACTTGCCCGCGAGAATCAATCGCACGCGTCCACCGCGGCGCACGACGCGCAAGAGCTCCTGGCGCAGGCGCCAGGGCGGCAGAAAATACGCCATCAGGATTTTGACATCGCTGGCGTGGGCCAAGTCGGCGCGCAAGGCGCGGACCAGCGGGTTTGGCCCCCGGCCTGGTCCGCTGAAAAGGATTTCCACGTCCGGCCCGGTCACGGATTTTTTGGCGGTGGATTTCCGCAGCCGCAGAAAGTTTTTATGGCGGAACTCCGCCCGCGCAAACATCTCCTCAAACGACTCGACCAGGCTCGCGACCAGCGGGCCGGTGATCTGCAGTCCAAGATCTCGCCAGCCATGGGTCACGCCGTCGCCTTCATACTCAGCGGCCGCGTTGAAGCCCCCAATAAAGGCGGTCCGACCGTCACAAGCGAGGAGTTTGCGATGGTTGCGAATCCAAAACCGTTTCAGCGTCACAGGATTGAACAGCCTGACTTCGCCGCCGGCCTTTTGTAGGGGCTCCCAGAAATCGCCGGACAAGGTGAGGGAGCCGGCGGCATCCAGGAGCGCGCGCACGCGGACGCCCCGCAGCGCCGCGTCGGTCAGCGCCGCGCGGAAGCGTTCGCCCAGCGGGCCGGCCTGGAAAATATACATTTCGAAACAGACGGAGGTCTGCGCGGCGGCAATCGCGGCCAGTTGTGCGGTGAAGAATTCGTCCCCGGTGCAAAACCAATTGCAGGCAGTGGTGGGTTTGGGTGGCGACATGCGGGGGCAGGCTATCTGGCGAACCGGGGACTTTCAATCCTTGCCGCCAAAAACCATGACTGCAGCGCGTTGTCCAAGGCTGCCGCCCCGAGACTGCTAGTTATCACCGAGGGGAATTCCTTCCAAGCAGGGGGAATTGCGGAGGGTGGCGTGGCTCACAGAATTGAATCGGGCGGCGGGCACCTGCGGCGCAAGCTGCGCTTTGAAGTTGTCAATTTCCAATCCGTCCACATCCACGCAAGCGATGGCGGGGCGCAAATCCTCCTTGTCGAAATTCACGTTGATGTTCGCCAGCTCCAGACCGCGAACGTGCCGGGCATAAACTCCGTACGCCGGGAGGGTGCCCAGCCTCTCGGGTTCGGGGTAGCCGGTGCCGAGTTCCTTGGGGTTCAGGGCGGCATCATTGGTCGTGCCGCCGCCGCGGCTGGTGAGGCGGATGTTGTCGAGCCGGATGCCTTCGAGCGGCTGTTCCGGCAGGCCCATCATTTGAATGCCGCTCATTTTCCCCACCCCGCCGGCAATGACGTTGGAGATCAAGATGTTTCGCCCGCGGCTGTTGGTCGTGACGCCCGGCGTGCGGTTGCGTTTGCCGGTGGTGATGTAAATGGCGTAATCCCGCACATCCATCATCGTCAGGTTGTTGATGGTGATGTTGTCCATGATGCCGCCGTCCACTTCCTCGAGCGCGAGGCCGCGGCAGCTGCGGAACGTGCAGTTCGCCACGGTGCAATTGCGGAAGCCACCGCTGGATTCCGTCCCAAACTTGATGCGCCCATAGCCCCCCGGCTTGGGTTTCATCGTGCCATCCAGCAACGTGCCTTCCAGAAACCCGGAAACCTGGCAGTTGACGATGGTGAGGTTCTCCGTGAGCCGGACCTCGCCGAGCGCGTATGTGCTCTTCGGGCAAAGGCCGTCGTCGTTGGGCGAATTGATGCGGCAGTTGGAGACCATCGTGTTGCGGCAGCAATCAATGTCGATGCCATCCCGGTCGGTGTCCATCGTCACGTTGTCCACGGTCAGGTTGTCGCAGCCGGTGACGAGGATCGCAAAATGTCCGCCGTGAAAAATCGTGACGTCCCGGATCAAAACATTGCGGCACAGTTTGAGCGCGATGGCTTTGTTGCCGAGGCGGACGGCGCCGTTGGTCATTTCCGCGCCGTGAGTTGAAATATTGTTCAATTCGGTTGCAAAGCCGCACATTTTGTTGAGCAACTGATCGGCCCGCACCAGGCCGCCGCCGTTGATCATGCCGTTGCCGGTGATGAAAACATTCGTGAGATTCTCGCCCCAGATCAGGCTGTTGTGAAAATAGCAATGTCCGCCGTCCTGGTAAGGATTGTTCGTCCATGGCTCGGTGAAATCGTAGGCGTTCAGTTTTTGGGGGGCACCCAAAATCGTTGCACCTGCATCAATCAGCAGATGGATGTTGCTTTGGAGATGGATCGAGCCGCTCAAATAAGTTCCCGCTGGCAGGCGCACCGTTCCACCCCCGGCGGCGGCGGCCGCAGCAATCGCCTTGTCAATCGCCGGGCTGTCCAGGTGCTTGCCGTCGCCCACCGCGCCAAAGCTGCGGACGTTGAAGTCGGTATTTTCGCCCGGTGCAGGCTGGGCCGACATGCTGGTGAGGGAAAAGGCGAGCGCGCAGAGATGAATGGACAGCAGCCGGTTTTTCATATTGGTTGAGCCGGACTCTAACAAACGCTCCCGGCGTGGCAACCCTCCGCCCGGAACAAAAACTGGCGATGCCGCTGAACACCCGCATTATGAAAACCCTGAAACCCACGTCCCGGTGCAAACTGGCTCTGGTGACCGCACCTGATTTGAGAATGGCGCGCCGGCTGGCCCGCGCGGCGCTGTCCGCCCGCCTGGCGGCCTGCGCCAACCTGGTGCCGAAAATCGAATCGCACTACTGGTGGCGGGGGAAAATTGAAAGCAGCACCGAGGTGCTCCTGCTTTTCAAGACCACGGCCGGGCGGCTGGCGGCGCTGGAGAAGCTGGTGCTCAAGCTGCACCCGTACGACACGCCGGAATTTGTGGTCGTGAATCTCAGCGCGGGCAACGCCCGGTATCTGGACTGGCTGGCGGCGGAATGCCGGTAAAGCGGGCTTGTTTCGCGGAGGCGATTGTGCCAACAATTTCCGCATGACGCGCTGCAATTCGTTCCCGCTGCTCGCGACATGCTTTTGCCTGCTCCAAGGCGTCGTCCCCGCCAGCACCTTCGGGCAGTCCGCACCGGTTCTGTCATTGCAAGTCACCGGCGCAGTGGCCGCGGTCAAAGTTTCCGGCGACCTGGGCACTCCCTGCACGCTCCAGTATTCCACCAACCTGGCGTCCGGCAATTCGTGGCTCACCCTGTCGAATTTCACCTTGTTGAGCAGCCCCGCGTCCTTGGTCGACCCGGAGCGCGTGACGAATCAACTGCGTTTTTACCGCGTGGCCGTGATCGCGCCGACCAACGGAGCGTGGATTCCGGCCGGCACCTTCACCATGGGCAGTCCGACCAACGAGCTGCTCCGCAGCGTGACGGAAACGCAGCACGTTGTGACGCTGACCAGAAGTTTTTACCTTGGCAAATACCTGGTGACGCAGGGCGGGTATCTGGCGCTGATGAACACGAACCCCAGCTACTACACGCCGGCCAACGGCTTTGCGGCGGACTTGAACCGGCCGGTGGAACAGGTGTCGTGGTCGGACGCGACGAATTATTGCGCGCGGCTTACCCAGCAGGAGCGGGCCGCCGGACGGATTCTGACGAACTGGCTGTATCGCCTGCCCACTGAAGCTGAATGGGAATACGCCTGCCGGGCGGGCACCACGACGACCTTCTACACCGGCACAAATCTGCTGTATGGCATGGCCAATTTTAACGTGCAGTACGAGTACGTCGGCGGGATCGGCCTGACCAACAGCTCGGGTGGAACCCTTTTGAATCGTCCCAGCGCGGTGGGGGGGTACTCGCCGAATGCGCGCGGGCTTTACGACATGGCCGGCAACGTCTGGGAGTGGTGCGCGGACTGGTCGGGCAATTATTCGACGAACAGCGTGACCGATCCGCCCGGCCCGGCCACCGGCACGGCGCGCGTTTTTCGGGGCGGTGCGTTCAACGCCACCGGCGCGGATTGCCGCTCGGCCCGGCGCAACAGCACGAGTCCGGGCACGGCCGTGAACACCATCGGCTTTCGCGTGGTGCTGTCCGGGCCGTGAGTTGCGGTGGGTGATGATCTGAATTGAGGCCTGTCGCTGGCTAAGGAGTTGAAGCCTAAAAAATATATTTTGATTTATCTTGCTTTCCAAAAGCGGTTGAGTTTGAGTCGTTCTTGAAATTACCTAAACACAGTGGCGCGGGCTATTGGGTGGGTGTTCAAAAAAGGGACGGGCTGGCTTTCACCACTACAACCATCAACACAAATGAAAGGCAACCTATGAAACAATCCTTCAAAGTTCTTACCCTCATCACCGTGGCCGTCGGCCTCCTGGCCGCTGTGCCAGTCCGCGCGCAGAACACGCTCTCCGATCGAGTGATCATTCAAGGACAAGTGTTCAACTTCATAGAGGCAACGAATGTATCCCAGTTCTTCCCCGCGTTTTTCCAGGCCCCGCCCATCCCCAACGGCGCCATCCTGCTCTTTGAGGACACGAGCCAGACGGTGGTGAGCGATCAGCTCTATATTCAAAATGGATTCTGGTATTTCGCCTCCGACCCGGACCTGCAGAACCTGAATGCGGCCTTGGTGCCGGTCATCGGGGCGATCGTTGAAAACGGCCAACTGCAGGACGTCAGCCAATTTTTCGGGCTGCCGACCGGCTTTGTGCAGGTTCAAAGCGACTTTGAAGTCCCCGAACCCGGCGCCTTTTCGCTGGCGCTTCTCGGTTGCGGTCTGCTGGTTGCGCTGAGGCGGCGTGTTTAAATCCGTCGCCAGTCGTGGCGGCCTGGCATCAAATCCATCGTGACGCAAACCGGCGGGATGATGAAAAGTTCATTCCTCCGGTTTTTAATTTTTTCTCCAGCGGTTGGTTCAGCAACTCGGGTCGGCTGATTTTCCGATTGAACAACCGTAGCGCTCGCGTAAAATTGCCTCAGTGAATGAGCCGAATCTAATCCCGGTGCTCTTGCTGTTCCTCGTCGGCGGCGTGTTGGGCGGGGTGGCGGTGATGGTGGCGCTGGTGCTCCATTGGCGCAAGCGCGGTGTCGTCTTCAGTCCCGCGGCGGGCGTTTCAAACCTGCAGTTTTTCCCCGGCTTCACGGTGTCGCAGGTGGTGTTCCAACATCGCCCTGCCTCCTGGCTGGCCATACGCAGCCGCAACCTGCACGCGGTTCAGGCCGCGCTGGGCTTGAACAATCCCCGGCCCTGTACTTGGATGGAAGGCATCGTTCGCGAGCAGAAACTGTTCATCGCCCCGCCCATCAACGGCTGGATTCTCGTCGTCGGGTCCGGCCTCCCGGATACGGGGGACGACGTGGACGCCACCTTTCATTATCTGCTCGGGCTGAGTCGCAAGCTCGGGCAGGTGCAATTCTTCGCGGCGAATCGCGTGTTGGGCCACCATGCCTGGGCTGTGGTCGAGGCGGGCCGCGTGGTGCGGGCGTATGCGTGGGCGGGCCAGACGCTCTGGAACCAGGGGGTCAAGACGCGCGCCGAACTGGAACTGGGGCTGAAATGTTTCCATTACTTCGAGGGGCCGGAGAGGATTGCTTTCGGACAAACGGATGTCATCGCCATGAACACGGAAAAAGTCCCGCTGCTCGCCGCGCGCTGGAGTCTGGATCCGGCGGCCATTGACGAACGGCTGCTGGTCAAGGCCCTTGGCATTGCCGAAGCCCCGTGAGTTCATGGGCCCGTCCCGGCTCCGGCGGTGATTGACTGTGTTGACAGCCGCGGACTTCTTTGCGAACACTGGGGCGTCACGGAAGGAATTACTTATGTCGATCGAACTTGAAGTCCAGAAGTTTCCTAAAAAGATCGTCCTCAAGGACGGCTTTCAAGCCACGCTGCGGCCATTGAAAAAGGACGATGAAAAGAAATTTCACCAGTTCTTTCTCGAAGTACCCGCCGAGGAGCTGATGTTCATCAAACACCGTGTCACCGAACTCGCGGCCATCCGCGAGTGGTGTCAGAACATTGACCTGGGGCGAAACTTCCCGCTGCTCGCCACCGCGGACCAGAAGATTGTCGGCTGCGCCACGCTGCACCAGCAGCTCGGCGGCTGGAAACGCCACATTGGCCGCGTCAGCGTGCTGGTGCTGCCGCACTACCGGGGTCGCGGTCTGGCCCGCGCGATGGTGACGGAGATCACCCACATCTCCCGCAATGTGGGGCTGGAACACATCGAGGCCGAATTCATCGGTGAACAGGCAGCCGCCATCAAAATGTTTGCCATGCTCGGGTTCAGCAATCTGGCGCGTTTTGAAGATTACGTGAAAGACATGCAGGCCATCACCCACGATTACGTGCTCATGGGACTGACGCTCAAGGTGGATGAGGAATACGCCGGCGTGGGGGGGTGAACTGGTTTGCGATCACCAATTTGCGGGCGGACGGGCGGGAAAGGTTCAACCAGTTTCAACCCGTCGATGGTGAACCCTCAATCCTAAATGAAACTGCCCCCTGAGATATGCCCCAACTGCGGCGACGAGGTTCCGCCGAACGCCAAAGCCTGTCCCGGCTGCGGCTCGGACGCCAACACCGGCTGGTCTGAGGCGGCCCAGCGCGATAACCTTGGCCTGCCGGAGGAAAAATTCGATTACGACGATTTCGTGAAGCGCGAGTTCGGCGGGGAAAAAATCAAACCGCGCGGAATCCACTGGGTTTGGTGGCTGGTCGCGGTATTGCTGGTCGTGTTGCTGCTCTATGCTTGTTTTCGTTGAACCTGCCGGTGCCGGAAGCAGTCCTCGGTGTGATCGTTCACCATGCCGACGGCCTGCAT
>JANPGB010000326.1:0-7644 GCA_031423695.1 Verrucomicrobiota bacterium | reverse complement strand
GGCGGATGGCACGGTGAGCGTGCTGACCGGATCCGTTGTCGTCTCCTACGTTTCCAATGGCACGGTAATCACCAAGGAGGTTCCCGCGGGCTACCAGTTCAATCCCGCCACGGGACAAGTCACGGAACTCTCCAATCCGCTGTTGAAGCAATTGGGAATTCTGGCACGGGACTTTAACAAGTACTTCATGAAAACCTCCACCACCTACACGTTTGACCATACGGTTTACAATGTCTCGCCCACCCGGAACCAAAACGATCAGGGGCAGAACAATAACAACCAGGGCGGCAACAATCAGGGCGGCAACAATCAGTAATCAAGCTGCCTTCGCCGCTTCCATTTTCCCGACCAGAGCAACCTTGTGTTGCTCTGGTTTTTTTGTTTAGTTCGCGCCGGTGAAGCTCAAATCTTTCAAATCGGCGCCGGCCCTGATCACGACCTGTGTCATCGCACTGGTTTGTCTGGTGCGGGTGGGGAAGGTTGACTTCTTTGAGCGCCTTGAACGGATCACCTACGACATGCGGGTTCGTGAGGCCGTCAAGTATCCCGCCCCGGCGGCGACCAATCTTGGATTTGTGCTCCTTGACGACGCCAGCGTGGATTTTGTCCGGACCAATCACACCTTGGGTTACCGGTTCGGACTGCTTTGGCCGCGCCAGGTATACGGAAGAATGGTGGAGGAACTCGCCCAGCAAGGTGCCAAAGCCGTGGCGTTCGACGTGATTTTCAGCGAACTGCGCGAAGATCAATCGCCGGTGCAAATGGTCGATGGAAGTCTGCTGGATTCGGATGAGTTTTTTGCGATGCAGATGCGCCGGGCCGGCAACGTCATCATTGCCGACACCGAGACCCTGACGCCGCCCGAACTTTTTTCGACCAATGCCTTTGCGCTTGGGGACATCACCACGGACACGAACAAGGATTCCGACGGCGTGCTGCGCCGCGCCCAGGCGTTTCGCGAGCGACAGCAGTGGCATTGGGCCTTCCGGTGGGTGGCGGGCGATCCGGCGTGGGGAATTGATTTGAACCGAGCGCGACTGGAAACGAATCAGGTCGTGCTGCTCCGCTCCGACGGTATGGAGATTAAAGTCCCGCTGGACGCCGAGGGTGATTTTGACATCGCGGATCTTGTGGATGTGGGTGACCTCAAGCTCCCGCCCGGAGGTTCGCAGCGGGCGAAACCCGTTGGAGCAGTGCGCATCTGGCACATGGGCATAGAGCTCGCGGCGCGCGAACTTGGAATGGATCTCTCAAAAGCCGAAGTCAATTTGGCGGCCGGGAAGATTATTTTGCGCGGCACGAACGGCCTCGTGCGGACCATTCCGGTGGACGGCCTGGGGCGGTTTTATATTGATTGGTGTCTGACCCCGAGGGATCCGCGGCTCGTGACCGGTCCGGCGCGGCGCCTGTTGCAGCAAGACAAGTGGCGGCTCGACGGCACGAACGGCCTGCCGGTTCCCTGGGCCGGGAAGTTGGTCGTGGTTGGCTCCAGTGCCACCGGAAACAACCTCAGCGACCGTGGCATCACCTCTCTGGAAAGGGACACGCTGCTCGCGAGCGAGCATTGGAACGTCGCCAACTCAGTCATCACCGGACGGTTTCCTCGCCGCAGCTCGCTTGGGATGGATTTGCTGCTGATTTTCATCATGGGTTTTGGGGCCGGTTGGATCACCTGGCGGCTGCGCGCGCTGCTCGCTTTTTTTTGTGTCGCGCTGCTGGCGGCCGGCTACCTCGTGCTGGGAATCTTTTTGTACGTGGAACAACGGTACTGGCTGCCGCTGGTGCTGCCGCTGCTCGGCGCGTTGCTGATGACGCATGTCTGCCTGATGACCTGGCGCGTGATGTTTGAGCAGGCCGAGCGGCGGCGCGTCAAATCCATTTTCTCAAGGATTGTTTCCCCGAACATCGTCAACGAACTGCTGGACGCTGAAAAAATTTCGCTCGGCGGCGCGCGGCGCGAGGTCACCGTGCTGTTTGCCGACGTGCGGGGCTTCACCGAATTCACCGATCAAAGCCAGCAGCAGGCCGAGGCGCGGGTGGCGGCGCAGCAACTGACCGGGGCCGCGATGGAGGCCTGTTACGACGAGCAGGCGCGCGACGCATTGCAGACCGTGAACACCTACCTCTCGCTCGTGGCGGACCGGGTCAAGCAGCATGCCGGCACCCTGGACAAGTACATTGGCGATTGCGTGATGGCGTTCTGGGGCGCGCCCACGCCGAACCCCAGGCACGCGGCGGATTGCGTGCAGGCGGCCATTGATGCGCAGCGGGCGATCTACGCCTTGAATCGCCAGCGGGCCGAGCAGAACCGCCAGCTCGCCGCGGAAAATTCCGCCCGGGCCTCCGCCGGCCTGCCGCTGAAAATCCCGCTGCCCATCCTGCTGCTCGGCAGCGGCATTAACACCGGGCTGGCCACGGTCGGGTTGATGGGCTCGCAGGAGCATATCTCCAACTACACGGTCTTTGGCCGCGAAGTGAATCTGGCGAGCCGGTTGGAGGGTCATTCCGGGCGCGGACGCATTGTCATTGGCGAAAGAACCTATCAGCATCTGCTGCGCGATGACGCCGCGCTGGCGGCCAGTTGCGTGGCTTTGTCGGACGCAGGGCTCAAGGGGTTTCGCTTCGCCGTGAAGGTATACGAAGTGCCCTGGCGGCCGGCCGGATCGCCATCGCTGGATGAGGAATTTTTCCCCGGCCAGGCGGCCGCCCGGCCGCCAGAAACGGATTTGCTGCCGCGCAAAAATGCGTGAGCGGCGGTTTTCTTGCTCGTCATTTTTTAGGGGACTGCTAGGGTTTGCCCATGCGCACGGCGATTTATCCCGGCAGTTTTGATCCGGTGACCAACGGTCATCTGGATGTGATCGAGCGCGCGGCCAAATTGTTTGACCGCGTGATCGTCGCCGTGGCCATGAACGAAGGCAAGCATCCGCTGTTCAACCAGGCCGAGCGGCTGGCGCTGGTGCGGCGGGCGGTGAAAAAATTCCCCAACGTCGAGGCGGACAAGTTCGACCGGCTGCTGGTGGATTACGTCGAGCAGCGGTCGGCGCAGGCCATCGTGCGCGGGCTGCGGGCCGTGTCGGATTTTGAATTTGAGTTTCAGCTCGCCCTGATGAACCGCAAGCTGAACGCGCGGATCGAAACCATTTTCATGATGCCCAAGGAGACCTATACCTTCCTGAGTTCGCGCATCATCAAGGAAATCGCGCGGCTGGGCGGCGATGTCAGCTCGTTCGTACCGCCGCATGTGCGCTCGGCGCTGGCCCGGAAACTGAAGGAATCAAAAGGTTAGATTTATGCCGCTGTTCATTAATTTGCGACATCTGGAGGAGGACGGCCTGAAATTGCAGGGCGCGTTGCCGGCCGCAGAACTGGACCTGGATCTGCGGGATGACCTGGTGCGCGCGGAGAGTCCGCTGCAATACGATCTGGAGGTTCAAAAGCTGTCGGCGGAAATCCTGGTGCAGGGCCGCTTGCGGCTGCCGCTGCAATGCCTCTGCGTCCGCTGTCTCAAGCCGTTTGAATTTCCGCTCAACCTCGAACGCTGGACCCAGCTGCTGCCGCTGACCGGCGAGGAGCAAGTGTCCGTTGTCAACGAGTGCGTGGACTTGACTCCGTTTATCCGGGAAGATATTCTCCTCGGGTTTCCGCAACATCCGTTGTGCGGAGTCGGGTGTCGCGGCCTGCCAGCCCCGGTGGCGGGCAAGCCCAAGAAACCCGGCGATGCCGGACCTCTCAAAGGCAAAGCGTCGGCGTGGACAGCGTTGGATAAACTGAAACTGAATAACTGAACTGATTTATGGGCGTTCCAAAAAGAAAACCGTCAAAGAGCCGTCAGCGTATGCGCCGGGCGTACAACAGCGTATTGAAACTTCCGCAACTGGGCGTCTGCCCGCAATGCGCGGCCCCGCACATTCCGCACCGGGTCTGCCCCGCCTGCGGTTTTTACAAGGGACGCCAGGTGCTCACGGTCACGGCCGGCGCCTGATCGTTTGGTTGAGGACGCGCGAAAGTTTTTTCCGCGTCCTTTTCATTTATGCGAATCGCAGTGGATGTCATGAGCGGCGACCACGGGTGTGCGGTCGCCATTGCCGGCATCAAGCAGGCGCTTGAAGCCGATGCCTCCATTGAGAAAATCTTCATGGTGGGGCGCGAGGCGGACATCCAAGCCGCCGTCCGGCACGCCAAGCTGGCCGATCCGCGCGCTGAAATTCTCCATGCCAGCGAAGTGCTGACGATGGAGGACAAGCCGCTGGAAGGCATCCGCAAGAAAAAGGATTCCTCGATGGTGCGCGCCATCGAACTGGTGCGCGATGCAAAAGCCGGCGCGGTCATTTCGGCCGGCAACACCGGCGCGCTGGTGGCCGGCTCGATGAAGCTGGGCCGGCTTGACGGCGTGGAGCGTCCCGCCATCGCCTGCCGCTTTCCTTCCTTGACCCAGGATTTCATCATGCTCGATTGCGGCGCCAACGCCATGGCGGAGCCTTCACACCTCGCGCAATTCGCCGTCATGGGCAGCGTGTACGGGCAGGGGATTCTGGGCCTCGCCAAACCGCGCGTCGGCGTGTTGAGCAACGGCACGGAAGAATCCAAGGGCAACGACCTGACCCGGGCGGCGGCGAAATTGTGCGCGCAACTGGATCTCAATTTCATGGGCTATTGCGAGGGTTTTGATCTGTTCAACGACGGCGTGGACATTGTCGTCTGCGACGGGTTTGTCGGGAACATCGTTTTGAAATCCTGCGAGAGCATCAGCAAGACGATTGGCCGGCTGCTCAAAAACGAAGTCAAAGCCAACCCGGTGCGGATGATGGGCGGCGCGCTGGCGGGCGGCGCGTTTAGGGCGCTCAAGCAGCGCCTCGACCCGGAAGTCTATGGGGGCGCGGTGGTGCTGGGGCTGAACGGGATTGTCGTCAAGGCCCACGGCTCCTCCCGCGAACGGGCGTTTGCCAGCGCCATCCGGGTGGCCGCCGAGGAGGTCAAGCGCGGCATCAACGAAACCATTTCCCAGCACATCACCCAGGCCAATAAAAAGCTCGCCGCTGCTGAAGCCAGCGTTCTTCCCCCCGTTCACGCATGATTTCATACACCACGCAAGTTTTCAAAAACCCCCGCGCCAAACATAATTTCCAAGGGCAATCCTGTTCCATCAGCGGCGTTGGCTCGTACGTGCCGGAGCGAATCCTTACCAACGCGGAGTTGGAAAAGATCGTGGACACGACCGACGAGTGGATCACCACGCGCACGGGCATCAAAGCCCGCCGCATCGCCGCCGCCGATGAATTCACCTCGGACCTGGCCACCAAGGCCGCGCTGCGGGCGATGGAAAAAGCCGGTGTCACGGCCGGGGAGATCGATTTGATCATCGTGGCGACCATCACGCCGGACATGCCGTTTCCGTCCACCGCCTGTCTGGTGCAGAAGAAAATCGGGGCCAAACGCGCGGCCGCCTTCGATCTGGAAGCCGCATGTTCGGGATTCATTTACGCGCTGGAAATCGCCCAGCAGTTCATCATGTCCCGCACCTACAAGACGGTACTGGTGATCGGCGCGGAGAAACTTTCGTCAATCACCGATTGGAAGGATCGCAACACCTGCGTGCTCTTTGGCGACGGCGCGGGCGCGGCCATTTTGCAAAACCGTCCCAATGCCCACGGCCTCCTCACGGCCGTGATGGGCGCGGATGGCGACAAGTCGGATTTGCTGTTCATGGAAGGCGGCGGCAGCCGTTGTCCGGCGACAGTGGATTCCGTGAACGCCCGGATGCATTACCTGCGCATGGAAGGGAAGGAAACTTTCAAAAACGCCGTGCAGGCGATGCAGAGCGCGGCGGAAGAAGCCTTGCGCCGCTGCGAACTCAACATTTCGCAGATCAAATGCATCATTCCGCACCAGGCCAACCGGCGCATCATTGACGCGGTGGGGGAGCGGTTGGGAGCGACGCCAGAGCAGTTGTTTGTGAATCTGGAAAAGTACGGAAACACCTCGGCGGCCTCGGTGGCCATTGCACTGGATGAAGCGGTGGAATCGGGCCGTGTCCAGCGCGGGGATTTGATCCTGCTCGTGGTGTTTGGCGCGGGGCTGACTTGGGGCGCTGCGGTGATCGAATGGTAAAAGCCCATTTGACGATTGAATCCAGTGTGATAGTTTTCCATTACTTTTATGAGCGCGAAGAAAATGCAGGCCACGGGTTCGTTTGATCAGCAAGTCACCATTGAAGCGCGGCAGACGCGCCTGTCGCTCTCGGAGGACGCGGTTGTGATTCACAAAGGCGGCATCGAGTTTCGGAGCCCCACCGCTTTTTCACCGTGGACGGAGATGACGCTTGCGCTTCAATCGCCGCGCGACGGCGGCCGGGTCAACTGTTCCGGTGTGGTCATCTCCTGTTCCGGCAACAAGCACGCCGGCTACTTTGTTTCCATGATCTTCACGAGCCTCTCCAAGCAGGCCCAGTCGCGTTTGAGTCTGATGGCCGATGCTGCATTCATTTGAGTTTTAGGAATCCCGTTTCGATTTTTTCAGCCCGGCTCTTCGGCCGTGTTCTGCCCGGTGGTCCTTTCTTCCTAGGGCCACAAATCATCACCCTGTTCAAATTAAACCACGCCGGCTGAGGGTTTCTGTCGGATGCTTCGCAGATCAGAGGGTTTATTCCAGCTGAATCACAGGGTTTTATCCATGAAATCCATTCATTGATTTGAGTGGCAAACCTCCTGCTTGGAGATTGTCGAACTGAACTGGATCAAATGACTCCGATAACCCAGCCGCATTTTGTTGAGCCGGGAACGGCGAAGAAAAGCTCTGGACAAATCATTCTCCCGTTCTAAAAAAAATAAAACCATGAAAAAAGTCGAAGCCATCATCAAACCATTCAAACTCGAGGAAGTGAAAGACGCCCTCGCCGAAATCGGCGTGGAAGGCATGACCATCACCGAAGTCAAAGGCTTCGGCCGACAGAAGGGGCACACCGAAATCTATCGCGGCAGTGAATACACAGTCGATTTCCTCCCCAAGATCAAACTCGAGCTCGTGCTGCCGGACGGCCAGATCGACGCTGCCATCGCTGCGATCGTCAAGGCCGCCAAGACCGGGAAGATCGGCGATGGAAAAGTCTTCGTCTCAAAAATTGAGGATGCCATCCGCATTCGCACTGAAGAGAAGGGGGACACCGCAGTTTAACCGCTCAGGAATCGAAATCATAAAACTACCACTCATGAAACGCATAATCATAATCCTCGCCCTCGTTGCCGCGAACTTTTGCGGCGTGAACGCGCTGCACGCAGCGGATGCCGCGCCGGCCGCGCCGCCCGCCCCGTCGCTCGAACAACGCATCAGCTCGCTCGAAGCTTACGTCAATAACGGCGATCCCACCGCCGCGCTCAAAACCGCCAAGGACAAGGATGGCAACGCGATCATCCCCGACGGCCTGGTGACACCCACCTCCGCCACGGCCGGTCCCGGCCACAACGCCTGGATGATGACCACCTCCGCGCTGGTGTTGTTCATGACCCGGCCCGGACTGTTCCTGTTCTACGGCGGTTTGGTGCGCCGAAAGAACATCCTCTCGGTCATCGCCCAATGCTTCGGCATCGCCGGGTTGGTCACGGTTCTCTGGGTCGTCTTCGGCTACAGCATGGTCTTTGCGGACGG
>JANPGB010000325.1:0-1920 GCA_031423695.1 Verrucomicrobiota bacterium | reverse complement strand
CCTCATCGGCACAGGCACGGGGTCCGAAGTCATGAGCCGGATCGCCGCCCCGATGATCGGCGGGATGATCACCGCCCCGTTGCTGTCCATGCTCATCATCCCCGCCGCCTATTTGCTGATGCGGCGACCACGTCGTGAAATCGAAGTCGGACAACCTCAAGGAGCTACCGAATGATTAAATTACCACCGATTGCCGCGCTCGCCGTCCTTGCCGCCATCCTCCCCGGATGCAGCAAGCAAGCTGCGCCTACTCAGCGGACAGGCGCCGACACGATGACGAATATGGCGATGTCGACCGAGACTAGAGTGGGCAAAGCAAAGGGAACGATAACAGCCATCGACATGGCGACGGGCAAGATCACACTCGATCACGGCCCGGTTCCTGAGCTCCAATGGCCCGCGATGACGATGGGATTTGGTGCAAAGCCGGAACAGCTAAAGGGCCTAGCCGTCGGCGAGAAAGTCGTGTTCGAATTTACGATGACGGGCACCAACGCCGAGATCTCAACAATCTCAAAGCAATGATGCTGTTCTAGCGGCAAAGGACGGATTTAGGTGTTGGCCCGCGCGGGTGCGCCACCGGAAGAGGCTCGCTTACGCCGAAACGGCCAGCGCATGAGCAGAAGGACCGTGCCGGCGAGCCCGAGTGTCAGACCGCCAAGGGCAAAGGCGAGCAGCCACCATGTGTTGAAGTTTTCATGGTTCGACCAATCCATGATGTGGAGGCCCCAGAAGAAATCGTAGAGCCGCCACGTTCCTGTACGGACGGCGGCGATTCTGCCTGTGTCGGTGACAAACACGCGGGTATGGTCGGCGTCGGCAAAAGCTACGCGCCATGCCGGGAGGACACCACGATATTCGGTGCTCTCGGTCGCAATGCGCTCGGTCGTTGAGGTGGGATGGCCAATGCCGATCCAGGCTGTGTCGGCGATTTTCTTCGCCTGTGCCGCCGTCACAAAGGGGACCGCCAATCCGGTTGATCCGTCGTATAGCTTGATGCCGCTCTTCGTTGCTAACTCGAAAACGGGTCGGCCGAGAACGACGCGAACTGTCGCACTTTCAGCGTCACTGCCAGCGCCGCGCAGCACCGCGTTGAGGTCGGCAAGAGCAATATTCTTCGGGATTGCCGCGACGGTCTTGCGATCGACAAGGTGGTCGCCTTGCACCTTGTCGATCGAAAGAAAACTCATCAGCGCGCCGCTGGAAAACCACAGGATCAGCTGGAAGCCGATGATGAGTGCGAGCCACTTGTGAAGGCGACTGGCAATCATGTGAATCCGTTGGCGACGTAGTTTCAGCTGAAGGTCCTTCCTATTGGACGGGCTTGCCGTGGCTGCTGAGCCAGCCCTGAAGCTCGCCGATGTCCTTTTCCTGCATGTCGATGGTCATCTGCGCCATCCGTTTGGTATCGGCGTCGGATGCCTGAGCAAGCGCCACGCGCGACATGGCAATTGCGCCTCGATGATGCTCGATCATCTTGCGGGTCCACTTTTCCGAGGCGTCGCCTGTCTTGGCCATCATCATCTTCATGTGCATGTCCATCTCGGACTTCGCATAGGGGTTCGACGGGTCATTCATCATCATCGAATGATCCATACCTGCCATACCCGACATAGCGGGCTTCGCTGGCTTAGCGTGCTTGTGCTCGTGTGCAAGCGCCGGGGTCGCCAGTGCGAACGCCGCAATCGCGGCCATTGTGACATTGAGTTTCATTGGTCGTTCCTTCGTCGGGTGGCCCCCGCCTGTCGTAACCTGTCGCAGCGCCGGATGAGCCAGCCTGCAGCGCGGTAATATCAAAACCAGAATCGAATGCCTGCAACGAGACCTGCGCTGGTGGCGTCCTCGCCATCGGCGCGGGCGTAACGACCGGTCTGTCCGACTTTTCTCGCCCACGACACGCCGACATAGGGCGCGAACTGG
>JANPGB010000324.1:0-9923 GCA_031423695.1 Verrucomicrobiota bacterium | reverse complement strand
GCGGCAACCTCGCCTGCGCGGAGCAGGCGACTCTGGAACCAGCCCACGCGAGTTTCATCCTTCAAGTTGCACCGCTGGGCGCGGCGCTGACTCCTCGCCGCGCGAGGAGTTCTACCCCGTGAGCTTCACGTTTACGACTTTGTCACGTTGGGGGAGGTCGGCATTTGAGGCCGCGCAAGGAGTTTCACCTCAAGGCGCAAAAAAAGCCTGTCCCGGATGAACCGGAACAGGCCTCGAGAAAAACCCTTGAAGGCTAATCCTCGATGAACTTGATCACGCGGGCTTTTTCGCCGCGCTTGCGCTTGCCCTCATCCAATTCCTTTTTGCGGAGGCGCAGGCTCTTCGGCGTGGCTTCCACGTATTCGTCCACGTCAATGTATTCCAGCGCGCGTTCGAGCGAGAGCTTGAGCGGCGGAGCGAGATGGATGCCCTTGCCGTCGCCCTGGGAGCGCATGTTGGTGAGGCGCTTTTCCTTCACCGGGTTGACGGGGATGTCGTTCTCGCGGGTGTTTTCGCCGACGATCATGCCGACGTTAATCTGGTCGCCGGCTTCCACCAGCAGGCGGCCGCGCTCCTGCACCATGTTCAACGCGTACGACGTGGCTTCCCCGTTGTCCATGGAAACAAGCGAGCCGTTCTTGCGGGCGGCAATTTCACCGCGATCCTCGCCGTATTCATGGAACAGATGGCTCATCACCCCCATGCCCTTGGTGGAGTTGACGAGGTCGGTTTCAAAGCCGATCAGGCCGCGCATCGGCACCAGCGCCTCGACGGAAACCTGGTTGCCGACGTGGTTCATGTTCGTGATCTGCGCCTTGCGGTTGGAAAGATTTTCCATGATCGCACCCAGGTTTTCACTCGGAACTTCGACGAACAATTTTTCAATTGGTTCGAGCGGTTGACCGTCCGCACCTTTTTTCCAGAGCACTTCCGGGCGCGAGACCAGCACTTCGTGGCCTTCGCGGCGCATCTGTTCAACAAGAATCGCAATCTGCATTTCGCCGCGGCCGCTGACCGCGAAAATTTTCGGGTCGCTGGTCTGCTCGATGCGCAGCGCCACGTTCGTGCGAATTTCCTTCACGAGGCGATCCCAGATGTGGCGCGCGGTGACGAGCTTGCCGTCCTGGCCGGCGAGCGGGCCGTCGTTGACGGCGAACTGCATCTGAATCGTGGGGGGATCAATCGGAATGTACGGCAGCGTGGCGCGCAACTCGGAGTCGCAGATGGTTTCACCGATGAACACCTCTTCGAAGCCGGTCAGTCCCACGATATCGCCGGCGTGGGCTTCCTGCACTTCAATACGCTTCATGCCTTCGAAGTGGTAGATCGCGGTGATCTTGTTCTTGGAGATCTTGCCGTTGCCGTGGCGGCAGATGGCGGGATCGCCGATCTTGACCTTGCCTTCGTAAATTTTACCAAAGGCGATACGACCGAGGTAATCGCTGTAATCCAGGTTTGCGACGAGCAGTTGAAAACCTTCGCCGGCCTTGGCGCGCGGCGGCGGGATGTGCTTGATAATGGCGTCGAAGAGCGGCTCCATCGTGCCGCTGACGTGTTCGAGTTCAACCTTGGCGTAACCTTCCTTGGCGGAAGCGTAGATGAACGGGAAGTCCAGCTGCTCATCCGTGGCGTTGAGCGACATGAACAATTCAAACACCTGGTCGAGCACCTTCTTGGGCTGGGCATTCTCGCGGTCAATCTTGTTGATGACGACGATGGGCTTGGCGCCGGCTTCCAGCGCCTTGCGGAGCACGAAGCGCGTCTGCGCCTGCGGGCCTTCGGCGGAATCCACCACGAGCAGCACGCCGTCAATCATGTTCATGATGCGCTCGACTTCGCCGCCGAAATCCGCATGTCCGGGCGTGTCCACGATGTTGATGTGGAAATTTTTGTATTTGAACGCGGCGTTTTTGGCGCGGATGGTGATGCCCTTTTCCCGTTCCAGATCCATGGAATCCATGAGGCGCTCTTCGCCGGACTCGTGCTGGTTGGCGCGGAAGGTGCCGGATTGTTTCAGGAGACAGTCCACGAGCGTGGTCTTGCCATGGTCAACGTGCGCGATGATCGCGATGTTTCGAATGTGCAGCATATCAAATGACGGCGTGTCCATGCCTCAATGTAACCAGCGCCAACCATGACGCGAACGGGAATCGCAGGCGAACACCTGCTTACATCGTAGCGGACTTAACCGAGCCGCACAGGGTGCCTTGCCGGAAAAAAAAGGTCAAGCGATTGTGCAGGCCATTTTGGTTGGCGGCGATTCCCAAGCCCGCCAGCCAGCCGGGCCGGTTGCCCGGTAAACCCTTCCGGAATATCGTGACGTGAGCCACGCCTCCCCCAGCCGGCTACTCCCGCGGCTTGAATTTCGATTCGCGCGCCAGATGCTCCCACAGTTTCCGCTCCGCATCCGACAGGTGGACGGGTACCGCCACCCGCGTCACCACGAGCAGATCACCTTGACCACCCCCGTGCTGGGGCAGGCCGCGCCCGCGCACCCGCAGTTTCTGGCCGCTCTGCGTGCCCGGCGGAATCTTGATGCTCACCCGGCCATCCAGTGTCGGCACCGAAATGTCCGCACCCAGCGCGGCTTCCCAGGGCGCAAGCTCCGCCTCGTAAATCAGGTTGTGGTCCGCCACCTCAAAGTCGGGATGCTTGGCCAGCCGCACGCGCAGGAACAAATCTCCCGCCGGCCCGCCGCTGCCGCCCGCCCCGCCGCGCCCGGCCAGCCGCAGGCGCTGACCCTCGGTGACCCCCACGGGGATTTTCACCTGATGCGTCTCCGTTTTCGACCCGTGCTGGACCGTCACCGGACGCACCGAACCGCGCACCACCTCGTCCAGCGTGACCATCAGGTCGCCTTCGACATCCTGGCCCCGCGTGGCAAAATCCTCCGCCCGCATGCCGCGCGAATCCATCCCGCCCGTGCCGCCGCGCCCATGCGCGCCAAACATCTGTTCGAAGAAATCACTGAAGCCCGTGCCGCCAAATTCAAACTCCGCCGAGCGGCCCCCGCGAAAACCGCGCGGCGGGCCGCCGGGCGGCGGGCGGAATTCCGCGCCGGATTTCCAGTCGGCGCCCAGTTCGTCGTATTTCTTGCGCTTGGCGGGATCGCTCAGGACCTCGTAGGCTTCATTGATCTCCTTGAATTTTTCCTCCGCCCTTTTTTTGTCCTTGGCTACGTCGGGATGAAATTGACGCGCCAGCTTGCGGAAGGATTTTTTCAAGTCCGCCTCGCTCGCCTCGCGCGACACGCCGAGAGTTTTATAATAGTCTTTGTATTGAACGCCCATAGATGGCGAAAATCCGCCAGGGTTTTCGCGCGCGATGATGATGCCCATTGCGGCGCGTTTGTCAAAGCACCGAACCCGCAATTGACAGCCGCGCCGGATGCGGCAACTTGAGGCCGTGAAAAAAAGCCGCCGCAGTTTTCTGAAACGCAGTTGTATCGCCGCCGCCGTCGCCGCGGGGCTGGGAAGTTTCTGGGCGGCGAAGTCCAACAGCCGTTCGGCCCGGCTGCTGCGGCAACTCCTTGGGGACAGCCGGCGGAAAATCCTCCCGGCGCCCGTCAAACCCAGCCCCGCCAGCTGGTCGGACAATGACATCACGATCTGCTGGCTCGGCCACGCGACTACGCTCATCAATTTTTACGGCGTCCACATCCTCACCGATCCGACCCTGGGCAACCGCATCGGCGTGGCGCTGGGTGTCGGCACGGCCGGGCCAAAACGCTACACCGCCCCGGCGCTGCGCCTGGAGGAATTGCCGCCGATTGATGTACTGCTGCTGTCGCACGCGCACATGGATCACATGGATGTGGCAACGTTGAGCCGCATCGCGCCAAAAACATTCTCGGTCACCGCCAAGACCACGAGCGATGTCTTGTCCGGCACCGGTCTGACCCGAATTACGGAACTGCCATGGAATGGCAGCACAAGGTTCAATTGTGCGAAAGGAGATTTGGAAATCGAAGCGTTCGAGGTCAAACACTGGGGCCGGCGCTGGCCGAACGGAATCGAGCGTGGCTACAACGGCTACGTGTTGCGCCGGGAGGGCAAGGCGCTCTTGTTCGGCGGCGATTCCGCATTGACGCCGCTCTTTTCCGAAGTCCGATCGCGCGGCCCGTTCGCGGCGGCGATCATGCCCATCGGCGCGTATCAGCCGTGGATTTGGAATCATTGCACGCCCGAACAGGCGGTCGAGATGGCCAATCAGGCCGGCGCGCACCATCTCGTCCCGGTGCATCATCAGACCTTCAAGCTGAGCAATGAACCGATGCACGAACCGCTCGAACGTTTTCAAGCCGCGCTGCAACAGGAGCCTGAACGCATCGCCCTGCGCCAGATCGGCGAACACTTCGTCTGCCCTCGCGCCTAGCAGTGAACGGTGGGAACCGAGGTGACGAGCCTCAAATTTGCGCGCGGCGACAAAAAACGTTTCAGTTAGAGACTGCCCACGTCGGCTCCTGCCAACTCTATTCTTTATCCGTCCGAAACGGGGCGGCGGGAAGTCCATCCGCGTTGTAGAGATTGCACCCGTCCGGATAACTTTCCCAGGCGTAACGCACGGCTGCCGGACTCGTCACCTCCGCGCTGCTCACAACAACGGTCTGGCCCTCAATCTTCGCCTCCGCCGACACAAATTTTCCATCCACACCCGCGATCACGAATGTCTTGAGCGGTCCGCCTTTGGCAACCAACCCGCCGCCGAGATGCGTGAAGTTCAAGCGCACCACCCGGCCTTCGACCTTCATGGACTTGTACATCGGCCCGGAAAACTCCAGCTTCCGCCGGTAAACATTCGCCAGCGCGATGCGCGCGAGCCGGTCGCCCACGTCCTGCTTGTTGTGCGGATGCACGTCCTTCGGATCACCGATGTCAATCGTCACGGCCATGCCGGTGTTGGGAAGCGCCAGGACCGAGGCCTGGGCTTCGCGCACGGAAGGGTGGTTGCTGTTGCTCTTCAACGCGGCGAGCTGCACGATGTAAAATGGAAATTCTCCTTCGCCCCAAAGCTTTCGCCAATCATGGATCAGCGCGGCCTGGACTCGCGGATACAATGCGCGCCCGGCTTCGCCGCCGACGATGGATTCGCCCTGGTACCAGATCGCGCCGCGAATCGCGAACGGGATGACGGGGTT
This sequence comes from Verrucomicrobiota bacterium, assembly GCA_031423695.1. Taxonomy (GTDB): domain Bacteria; phylum Verrucomicrobiota; class Verrucomicrobiia; order Limisphaerales; family CAIQOK01; genus CAIQOK01. The sequence continues at coordinate 4,786 of JANPGB010000324.1, read as the reverse complement.
GATCATGCCGTTGAATAGCACCGTCGCGTGGTGCTGGTCCTGCACCGGATCGCGCGGCGGGCCGCCCCCGCGACGCCGCCCGCCCGGAGCGGCGTTGGTCGCCGACACATCCTCGGAACGGGGCGCGGCCACGACCGGCGGGGGATTGGTGCGGAAGGCCTGCACCGCCGCGTCAAAACGGTCCAGCATCGGCTTCAACTGCGGGTCGGCCGCCATCGTTTCGCGGCGAATCCACGCCTCCGCCGTGCTCGCGCCAAACGCCAGCGTCACGATGCCCACGGGCAGTTTGATTTTCTTCTGCAGATCGCGCGCGAAAAAATATCCCACGGCGGAAAACGCCGGCACCGTCTCCGGCGTGCAGACGCGCCACTCACCGTCGACCCGGGTCTGTGGTTCATAAGCCTTGGCCGACGTGCCGGTGAACATGCGGAGGAGCGGATAATTGGCGGCGGCGATCTCCTGCTCCTCGTTGGTGACGCCGGAAAAATATTTAACCTTCTTCGAGACGGTGAAATCCATGTTGGACTGGCCCGAGGCGAGCCACACTTCACCCACCAGCACGTCGTCGAGTTGGATGGGTTGCGTCGTCTGCGAACCGCTCACGGTGAACCGGCGGCCCGCCGCTGATTCTTTCAACGGTTTGAGATCCACGCGCCACACCCCTTGCGCATTGGCTTTCACAGATCCTTTTTGCCCGGCAAATTCAACCGTCACCAGTTCACCGCTGGCCGCCGTGCCCCACACGGGCATTTTCATGTCGCGCTGCAACACCATGTGGCTGGTGAACGGGCTGGCCAGTTTCACCTCGGCCAACAAGGGGCTTGCGCTCAACAGCAGAACGGCAACAACTGCGGGCGGGCTGAATCGAAGTGCTGCGAAGAAGGTCTTCATAAAATTTCAAATTCCAGGTTTCAACTGCGGGTTCCCCGATTCCGTCCACGTCGGCGGATTCATTTTCAGTCCGGTGATCTTGAGCGCGCAGGCGTATTTGCACGGCGTGGTCTTCGGCAGTTTCACTTTCAATCCAGTGGCATCCTGGCTGAATTCCAGTTTGCCTTCATGACCAAGTACAATGACCGATGCAATCTTTCCTTCCAGCGCCTGGCCTTCCGCGAGCGACGTGATGATCGCTTCGTCACCCGGCCAGGTGCCGATGATGATGGCATAAAGCGCATCATCCTTGACGGTGAAACGGATATTCAATCCTTGCGATCCGCGCCCCCCGCCCTCGCCGAACTTGATCCAGTTGTGGGTGTCGTAAATCGCCTCGCCGTTCACGCGCAGCCATTCACCAATTTCGAGCAACGTCTTTTGTTGCTCGTCCGGAATTGTGCCGTCGGCTTTCGGCGAAAGGTTCAACAGCAGCGTGCCATTCTTGCTGACGGTGTCGGCGAGCTTGGCAATGATGCTGCCCGCGCCCGCGATGCGCATGTCGCTCGTGTAACCCCAGGTGCTCCCGATGGGCTCGTCCACCTCCCATACGCCGGTGCGGATGCCCGCCGGTGAACGCGCGCCGATCTTCTCGAAGTCAATGATCGAGCCGATGGTCTCGGTGTTCTTGCCACTTGGCGCGTAGGCGGCCTTCTTGGTGCTGAGGGAAACTTCCCTGCCCCATTCCTTCGCGCGGTTGTAATAGTGGGCGGCGACACGCAGCTTGAGCGGGTCGAGGTAGCGGATGTCCACGCCGTTGTCAAACCACAGCAGGTCGGGCTGATACTTGTCAATCAGCTCGATGTTGCGCGCGTACCAGTTGACCAGGAATTTTTCACAGGCCGCGTCGCTGCGGTCGGCGACGTTGTAAAAGTCCTTCCACTTCGGATCGTACAGATCGGCGGCATTGGTCTTGAGGACTTGCGCCAGGTCGGCGGGCGGATTGATGAACTGGAAATTTTCAATGCCGTGATTGGACACGCCAAACTTCAAGCCGCGTTTGCGGACGGCCTTGCAAAGGTCCCCGATCAGATCGCGCTTCGGCCCCATTTGTTTCGCATTGAACGGCGTGACCATGCTGTCCCACAGGGCAAAGTTGTCGTGATGCTGCGCGGTCGGGATGACGAATTTCGCGCCGGACTTTCTGAAAAGTTCCGCCCAAGCCTCCGGATCAAACCTTTCCTGCGTGAACATTGGGATGAAATCCTTGTAGCCAAATTTATCCTGCGGCCCGAAATGCTCCGCGTGCCAGCGGCGTTCCGCGCCATACATATGTTTCTCGTACCATTCATTGTGATGCGCGGGCACGGCGTAAAGCCCCCAGTGCATGAACAGCCCGAACTTCGCACCGACGAACCACTGCGGCACCTTGTAATTTTCCTTGAGCGACTCCCACGTCGGCGCGAACGGTCCGGGCGGGAGCTTGGACGGAATCTGCGCGACGGCAGCCTCGACAACTTCCAGCCGCGTCTCCGGCGCCATGTCGTAGCCGGCGGAGTTACCGCCGTCGGCAATGGCATCGGTTGCCTGCGCGAAGGCGGCCGCGGGCAGCAGCGTCGCGACCACCACCATGGCGGCGTGGAACAAGGTTTGTTTCATGATGCTGTGCACGCGTGGAAACGGCGGCGAATTGGCCGAGCCGTTCAAGGTTTTTCCGCGCGCAGATACGGCGCGAGCGGATTTTCCGACAACCGTTTCAAGCCTTCAACCACGCATTGCGCGTTCAACTCCGCACCGGCTTTGCTGGTGTGGGTGTGTTCATCGCCGAACAGCGGCTCGACCTTCTCGCGGCCGAGGGCGTCGTAACGGCTCGCGATAATCTCGTTGAGGTCCACAAACGCGACGCCTTCCGCCTGGGCGACCTGTTCCGCCCAGCCAGCGTGGCTTTCCTGATTGCGGGCAAATTTCCCGTCCTTCCAGATTTTGCGGGGCACGAGCGAGCAGACGATGGGCGTCGCGCCCTTCGCCCGTGTGTCGGCGATGTATTTCCGCAGGTAGCCTCCGAACGTGTAAACGATTTCATGCTGCCCGTTCGTGTTGACCTCCAAGGTTTCCGGGCCGATGCCCTTGATGGAGGTGCGTCCGGTGCCGGGCGAGCCGTTGTCGTTGTGGCCGAATTGCATCATCACGAAATCGCCTTTCTTCACCATCGCCAGCACGCGCGGCCATTGTCCCGAGAAATAGGTGCGGCTGCTCGTGCCGCCGACGGCGCGGTTGACCACGTTGAGTTTTTCGGAATCAAAATATTTGCCAACGAAATCGCCCCAGCCCCACAGGCCGCCCATGCCGTCACCGTGACCGTTGCGCACGGTGGAATCCCCGATGAGAAACAGCGAGGGCAGCGCGGCGTTGGCCGGTCGCGGCAGATTGAGTCCAGCGGAGCGGTCCGCTTCCACCGCCTCGCCCTTGGCCGAGAGAAATTTCCGCACCGGATTGGAACGCAGGCTTTTCAGGCCCGACACCACCGTGGCCGCGTGCAGTTCCGCGCCGATGGCGTTGAAGTGAGTGTGGTCGCGCGGATACAGGGCGTGCACTTTTTCCTGGCCCAGCGCGTCGAATTTGTCCGCCACCAGGTTCATCACGTCAATGAATTGCACGCCATTGGTTTTGGCGACCTCGGCCGACCACTGGCTGTAGCGACCCGAACCGCGCTCCACTTTGCCATCCTTCCAAATATCCCGAATGGTCAGCGAAAGCACGATGGGCGTCCCGCCTTTCGCCTTGGTGTCGGCGATCATCTTATTGAGGTACCACCCGAAAGTGTGGACGACTTCGTGTTTCTTTGTCATCAGATTGTCAATTTCCTCGGTCTCGTCACCGATGCCGCGCAGCGAGCCGCGCGCACGCGAGGTGTCGTTGACCGCGCCCGCGTCGTTGTGGCCGAACTGAATCAGCACGATGTCGCCGGGCTTCACGCCGGTCAGCAACTGATCCCACAAACCTTCGGTGACAAACGTGCGGCTGCTGCGTCCGCCGCGGGCGCGATTGACGACATTGACCTGGGTTGAATCGAAGTAATCCGAGAACGGCACCGCCCAGCCCTGCTGCGCCGCGCCGGCCCCGCGTGCCGCGGTGGAATCGCCGGCGATGAAAATGGTCGGCAGATTGGGGTTGAGCACGCGCGCGGCAGGCGGCGGATTGGTCGCGAGATCGGGAGCCGGGGTCACGACTGCTGGCTTCGCGGGTTCAACCGAAACTGCAGTCCTGGAAGGCGCGTTGGAACCTGGGTGACCATCGTGCACACAACCGCTCAGGATCAGGACAAACAATGCGATTGCAGTTAGTAAATTTGGATTCTTCATTTTGGATTGTGAGACGGACTGTGCATGAGCGAATCAGACGCGTCAAAGCCGTACTTGGTGACACCTGGTGTCTGCCTGCTGCAAATGAAAAGTGCGTCCGTGGCTTGGGCCGCAAAATCAGACTCGCCAAGGCCCGCCGGGTTGCTGATGCTGTCCGCTCATTTGAGCAAGCTTTCGCACATGGAAAATAAGATTTTGACCCTCGGCCATTCGCCCGACCCGGATGACGCCTTCATGTTCTACGGACTGGCGAAGGATTTAATTCCGTCGCACGGCTTTCGTTTCGAACACATCTTGCAGGACATCCAGACGCTCAACGAACGCGCCACGCGCGGCGAGTTGGACATCTCCGCCGTCAGCATCCACGCCTACGCCTACGTCTCGGACAAATACGCGCTGCTGCCCAGCGGTGCCAGCATGGGCGACGGCTACGGCCCGATGCTCGTGGCGAAACAGAAATTTTCCCGCGAAGAGGTGGCGAAGAAAACCATCGCCGTGCCGGGAACGATGACCAGCGCGTTTCTCGCGCTGCAACACTGGCCCGGTGTCACAAA
>JANPGB010000323.1:0-1730 GCA_031423695.1 Verrucomicrobiota bacterium | reverse complement strand
CACATGATTCTTGCCCGGATGTTCCAGCCGGGCGACGTAGAGCAGAAAAGGGTCGTTCAAATTGAAACGCCGCCGGACAAAGCTCTTCGCCGCTTCGGTTGAGTCAGGAAAAAAGCGGGCATGATCGAGGCCATTGTGAATCACGGAGACTCGCTCCGCCGGCAATTTGAAAAAGCGAAGAATATCGGCGGCCGTATTCTGGCTCACGGCGATGACCTGGTTCTGACGATGCGCCAGCCAGCGCGCAACGACGCGGCCATAAAACATCCGCTTCCAATCGTATTTTCCCGCGACGTGAAACGGAGCAAGATCATGAATCGTCGTCACCAAAGCGCAGGGTCGCGGCCACAGCATCCGCCGATAGCTCGGCACATGCAGCACATCGAGCCGGTGCGCGCGCGCCAGCGAAGGCAAAACGGTTTGATGCCACACGATGTCTTTGACCGGCGGACGAAAGCGTTCGGAGACGGGAATTATTTTTGTGTTTTCCCGGGCGAAATCGAACAGCGGCACATCCGCCTCCAACACAAAGAGCGTCAGCTCAGGTCGTGCGGCCTGACGCGCAAGCGCGGCCGCCAGGGCGAATACGTATTGCGCCACGCCGCTGCGGCCGCGTTGAATCACCGAGGTGGACAGGCCAATGTTCATGCGAACTGAACCAGCAGATGTTCGAGCTTCGAGACCCGCAAAACATTTCGCACCGGCGCGGAGGGGTCGCTGAAACGGAGACGCGTACCGCTGAGCCGCGCGATTTCCACCGCGCGCAGCAGCAGTTTGACTCCGCCGCTGTCCATGAAACGCACGGCCGCCAGGTCAATGATGCAGGATTCCTCCGTGGAACTGGCGCGATTGATCGCGGCCCAGGTGCGCTGCCAGATTTGCTCGGCATTGGTCGTGGTAATCTCGCCCAGCCAGGCCACCGGGCTGGTTGAGTCCTCTGCCCTGTCCGTGCCTCGTTCGCGCAAGCGCGCTTCGATCACCGCCCGCGCTTCGATCGCATCCTCCGCGACTTCGAAAAATCCCTCCAACCGCATGGCCGCCAGCGCGCGCCGTACTGCCGGCGAGGGCAGCAGCAAAATCAACTGCCGGCCGGCTAGGCGCAGTTGTTTCTTCAAATGCACCAGCACGGCCACCCCGGTGCTGTCCATGAATTGCGTCCCGGCCAGTTCCAGCAGACAATGACGCTCCGCGCCCGCGATCTCCCGCCACCGGGCCGCGTCGCGTTCGACGGAATCCTTGTTCAGACAGCTTGCCGCTTCAACCCGCAGCCAGGAGCGTTCGGACTGGATGACCGCAGTCCGGGTCTGGCTCCGGCTCGCGCCGGCCCGCCCTTTCAGTGTCCACAACTGACCAATGATCGCTCCGCCGAAATGCCAGAGGTCGGCGGCATAGCGTTTGAACAGCCGCCGCGGTTCCTGGCAGAGCCGGTAAATCCACTCCCCGCCGCCGCGCTGCATCCAGAGCGGCGCGCGTTTCACGCCGCCGGCGAGAAAATCAATGGTCGCCCCCACCCCAATCGCCACCGGCACGTCTAGTACACGGTGATGCATCGCCAGCCATTTCTCGGCCTTCGGACAGCCGAACGCCACGAACAACAAATCCGGTTTGGCCGCGCGAATCCGGCGGATGATTTCGGCGTCATCCATTTCCAGCAATGGCCGGAAGGGCGGTGAGTAATGGCTGATTTCCAAATCGGGATATTGCGCCCGCAGCCTGACGATGGCTCGCGT